>NZ_JBYEXN010000018.1:0-107532 GCF_057621855.1 Parazoarcus sp. PS-13 R2A | reverse complement strand
CTGACCGGGATCGAGGCGGCGTCCTCTTCACCCGTTGCGGCTACAGCGTTGGTCTCAGGTGCGTCATTGACCGGCGCCACCGTAACCGGCGTTTCCGTCTCATCCGTTGTGGTGACGGTTTGTGCTTCGTCGGTCCCGTCTCCTGCAGCCCGCAGTTCCGGCACAACGGCTGCTGCGGATGTCTCGAATTCGAGCTCGAACGGATCAACACCCTCGGTAATCCGCAGCAGGCGCACGAAGTCATTGCCGTCGCCACCGCCGCCACCGGTCAGGCCGGCGGCCGGGTCTTCGAGCACGTCGTCGAGGCTGGTGCCGTCGTTGAGGGCCTGGATGACCTGCTGGATGGTGCCGTCAGCCAGTTGCGCTTCATTGGCCTGCGGACGGGTGGTCTCGGAAAGGTCGGCCGAGATCAGGACGGCCTGGTCTTCACCGACCGGAACGATGCTGCCGTCGGCAACCACCAGGAGCTCGGCGCGAGCACCGGCTGCGGTCACGAGGGTCTCGCCTTCGAGCAGGGCGTCGCCAACCTTGAGCAGGCGGAGATTGCCCGCCTGGTCCCTGGCCTCTACCTTGCCGGTGATACTGACGACGGTTGCGACTGCCTTTGCGCTTGCCATGTTCTGCTCTCCTGATCTGCTGCCCCGTGCGCCAGAGCAGCGCATCGGGAAACGGGTTCGATGGCAGACACCTTATCGGGCTGCGTTCTCCGCCTCTATTGGACCAGTGGACAAGCCGTGACTTAGCTCACGCTCAGGGGGCAAGCGCACCTGCATGGCTGGACATCTTCAACGCAAGTTGCATGCGATCGCGCACAGCAAGCTTCTCGAAGATGGCTGACAGATGGGCCTTGACCGTGCGCTCCGTGATGTCGAGCGCTGCAGCGACTTCCTTGTTGGTGAGCCCGCGCGCAACAGCGAGCGCGACCTCGCGCTCGCGCTCGGTCAGGCCCGCCAGGGCGTGCTCCGAAGACAGATCTGTCGGTACCCCACCCGCGCTGGTGGCACGAATCGCTCGCGCCATGAGCTCCGGACCCACCCACAGGCCGCCGTGAAGCACGACGACCGCCACCTCGCGCAGCATCGCAGGCGTGGCATAGGCATGGCAGTAGCCCCGGGCGCCGGCTTCGAGGGCCTGCAGCCCCTCGATCTGGCCGGGGGTACCGGAGATCACGACGCTGCGGATGCCTGCATCGCCCTGTTGTTGCGCCAGTTGTTCGCGCCAGTCGGGCACGCGGGTGCTGACCCACAGAATGCTGGAATCGTCGTGAATATGACCCACGGGCACGGTGGCCACCGCGACAGCCTCCGGAAACGCCTCCTGCCAACGGGGCAGGAGCTGACGGTCCGGGCTCAGAAAGAAATGCTTTGTCATCGTTCCGTCAAGGCATTGGCCTTGGCCCTGATTACGGGCTTGATCAGATAGGAAAGTACCGTCTTCTTGCCGGTAAGGATGTCGACCTCGGCCACCATGCCGGGAATGATTGGCAGGTTTTCACCGAGGCTGCTCTTGAGCGTGCGCACGCGGACGATGTAGAAGGCATTGCCCTTGTCGTCGGTCACGCTATCGGCCGAGATCTGCTCCACAACGGCGTCGAGACCGCCATAAATGGCGAAGTCATAAGCAGTGAACTTGACCACCGCATTCTGGCCGGGACGCAGGAATGCAATATCCTTGGGCGTAATCTTGGCCTCGAGGATCAGCGCATCGTCGAGTGGAACGATCTCGACCACTTCCTTGCCCGGTTGCACGACGCCGCCGACGGTACTCACCAGCAGACGTTTCACGGTTCCGCGCACCGGCGAACGTATTTCGGCGTGCTTGACCCTGTCTTCCAGCGCGCGACTGCCTTCGGACAGGCTGCCGAGCTTGTTCATGGTGTCCGAGAGTTCGTTGCGCAGCTGGTTGCGGAAATTGAGTTCAACCTCCTGAATCTTGCCATTGGCCTCGTTGATCGCCGACTGAATCCGCAGAATCTGCGACGAAGCCTGATCGCGCTCGCCACGCAGGCGGGAGACGTCGCGGCGCAGGCGCAGCAGATCGACTTCGGACACCGCACCGGACGCAAGCAGCGGCTCGGTGACGGTCAGCTCCTGCTGCACCAGATCAAAGGAGCGCCCGGCCTGCTCCCGGCGCGAACGCACTTCGTTGAGCTCCTGCTCGCGCTGGTTGAGCTGCTGACGCGCAATCGACAGCTGCGCCTCCATCTCGGCGCGGGTCGAGTCGTACAGACGGCGTTCATGCGCAACGATATCCGGCACCTCACGTTCGGCCTCTGGCGGAACCGTCATCGCGGTGCCGGCGGTGAGCGCCTGCAAACGAGCAGCCTTGACCTGCAGGGCGAAGTACTGCGCACGGTTCTCCAGCAGGGATGAGACGAAGCGTGTCGGATCGATACGCAGCAGCAGGTCACCGGCGTTGACGATCTGCCCCTCACGCACCGGCATCTCTTCGACGACACCGCCATCGACGGTTTGAATGACCTGCAACTGGGTCGACGGCACGACCTTGGCCTCGCCGCGGGTGACCTCGTCGATGGGCGCAAAGGCGGCCCACACAAGGAGGATGAGCACCACAGCCGCCACCCCGCGCAACAGCATGCGCGCTCGCAGGGGCTCCTGCTGCAGGCGGGCCCAGTCGGCGTCACCCGCCCAGTCGAGCTTGTCTTCACGCTCGGGCGGCGCAAACCGGCCGAACAGGCGTTCGGAGAACGGTCGCGCGCGCTTGTCCACCTGCGCCGACACCTTGCCGATGCCCTTGAACGCACGTTCCTGGACGCCGCCGCCCCCGGCTTTGTTGTCACTCATCACAAGGCCCTCCCGATCCGGCCCTGACGCAAGGCCTCCACCACCTGGGCCTTGGGTCCGTCAGCCACCACCTTGCCGGCATCGATGACGATGATGCGATCTGCGAGGTCCAGGAGGGAGGTGCGGTGGGTGATCACGATCATGCTGCGGCCTTCGGCATACTTGCGCAGCTGGCCCTTCACCGCCTCCTCGCTGGAGTGATCCATCGACGCAGTCGGCTCGTCGAGCAACAGGATGGGGGGATCGCTGATGACCGCACGTGCAATCGCCACACCCTGACGCTGACCGCCCGAGAGCGACTCGCCGCGCTCGCCCACGAGCATGTCAAAACCACGCGGATGCGCATTGGCGTATTCGAGCACGCCGGAAATCTGTGCTGCGCGCAGGATGGCCGCGTCATCTGCCAGCGGCGCCGACAGCGCGATGTTGTCACGCAGCGAGCCGTAGAACAGCGTCACATCCTGCGGCACGTAGCCGATATTGCGGCGCAGTTCGGCCGGATCGAGCTGGCGCAGGTCGATGCCATCCACCAGCACCGCCCCCGAAGTCGGCTGGTAGAGACCTAGAATGAGCTTTTCCAGCGTGGTCTTGCCGGAGCCGATACGTCCCAGGATGGCCACATGCTCGCCGGGCTTGATCCGCAGCGAGACGTTGCGCAGGGCCAGGGTGTCTTCGCCGGGGTAGGAAAAGCTGACATCACGGAACTCGATATCGCCCTTGAGCCCCTGACGGCTGACGAAGCTGGTGTCCTCGGGGCGCTCGACCGGGCGCTGCATCAGCTCGTCGAGCGAGTGCAGCGCAGTGGCAGCAGTGTGATACTGCACAAGCAGTCCCGCCACCTGGCTGATCGGCGACATCGCGCGCGAAGACAGCATGTAGCAGGCAATCAGGCCGCCCATGGTCAGCAGGCGTTCGTCGATGAGATACACACCGATCAGGATGATGGCCACACTCACCGACTGCTGAACCCACAGCGCGCCATTGGTCGTGGTGGCCGACAGCAGACGCAACTGGGCGCCGACGCGGGCCAGCAGCGCAGCACTGCTCTCCCATTTGCGCTGGATCGCCGATTCGCCGCCCAGCGCCTTGATCGTCTCGATCCCGACCAGACCCTCAATCAGCGTGGCATTGCGCTGGGCGCCGGCACGGTAGGTGGTTTCAGACAACTCGTGCATCCGCCCCTGCACCGTCATTGCGTACACCAGCAGCACAACGACGCCGATGGCGAAGGGAATCAGCAACTGCCAGCTGATCCAGCCGATCACCGCCAGGAACAGCAGGGCAAAGGGAAGGTCGATGAACGCCACCACCGTGGCCGAGCTGATGAAATCGCGTACCGACTCGAACGCGCGCAAGTTGGCCGCGAACGAGCCCGCAGACGTTGGCCGCGCCTCCATGCGCAGGCCAAGGACCCGCTCCATGATGAAACTGGACAGGCGCACGTCGATGCGACTGCCGGCAAGATCGACGAAATGCCCGCGCATCGTGCGCAGCACCAGATCGGCCGTCACCACGACAAAGACACCGATGGACAAGGCCCACAGCGTGTCCGTGGCGTGATTGGGCACGACCCTGTCGTACACGTTCATCACGAACAGCGGCATTGCCACGGCAAACACGTTGATCATGAACGCCGCCAGCAGCACATCGCGGTACAGCGCCCGGTTCTCGGCGATCACGCTCCAGAACCAGTGCCCCTCGCGCGTCTTGCGCACGCCGGGTGCGCGGGCATCGAAGCGAAAACCGGGACGCAGGTAGATTGCATGGCCGGCATAGCGGGCGGCAAGCTCGGCCGCCGGCAGGGTAACGGTGGTCTCGCCAAGCTCGGGGAAAACGACCTCGACTTCGCTGCGGTCGTCCGACCAGGCCGCAAGCACGCAGGCGCGCTCGTCGTCGAGCAGCAGAATGGCGGGCAGCAACGCGGGATTGATACGCTCCAGCGCACAACTGACGACACGGCCATGAAGACCGGCGCGACGGGCCGCGCGCGGTACCAGCGAAGGGGTCAGCTTGCCATTTTCGAGCGGAAGACCGGACAGCAGCGCATCCGGTGTCAGTGCCGCGCCATGTCCGCGCGACACCAGCAACAGGCATCCCAGCAATGCATCATCGACCAGACGCGGGTCCTCTGCAGCCACAGCGTCCTCTGCCCCTGACTGCGCACCAGCCATCGGCGTCGCACCTGCTCCACCTGGTCTTGAATCAGTCACGCATTCCCCAGATTAGGTATTGATTGAGGGCCGATTTTAGACAGGATTGAGCACGGATGACCGGATACTTGCGGCCCTGCCGCTAAAAACCACACAAAGCGGTGGAGAATTTCCGCCAGATGACGCCCCAACGTGCTTGCTGCCACTTTCCGTGCGCCGCAGAATGTCCGCTCATGCGCGCTGCCATGCCGATTGAGGAGACACATGATGAGCGAACAACGCCGACAGTACTCCCGCATTCACTTCAGCAGCGGGGGACGGCTGCTCGTGGCCGACCGCGAGTTCGCCTGCGCGGTGCTCGACCTCTCCCTCAGAGGCGCGCTACTGGCATTCGACGGCGACCTGCCCGATGTGGCGCTGGACGAACGCTGCCTGCTTGAAATCACGCTCAGCGACACCTGCACCGTCATCCGCATGGAAGCTCATGTGGCACACGCCGAGGGCTGCCATCTTGGCCTGACATGCTGCGAAATCGACCTCGACAGCATCACCCATCTGCGCCGCCTGCTCGCCCTCAATCTTGGCGATGCGGAAATGCTGAACCGCGAATTCGCCGCGCTCGTCGCCGGCGCCACCACCTAGCCCGGCGCCTTCGTACTACTTGGGCATCGGCTCCTTGTATTCTTCGACCGTGATGGCGCGCAACTGGTAACCCGCGTTACCCAGATCCGACTCGAAGCGGGCGACGTTCAGCACCCCGTTCACCCACACCGGCAACATGTCGAGCTTGGCGCTCACCGGCTTGTCAGGCATCACATGGATTAACTGGTTGGCCGGTGGCGGCGGCACATGCACACAGGCACCAAAGTAGGGAACGAGCAGAAACTCGCGGATGGTCTTGCCGTCGGTTTCCAGCGGCACGATGAAGCCGGGGATGCGAATGCGCTCGCCGTTGAAGCGCTGCACCAGCGGCGCACGATCCCATTCCTCGCGGATCTTCTGCATCACCTCGGCTGCGCGCGGATCGTTGTCCTGCAGATCGTTGAGCTTGAGATCGAGAAAGAACTTCTCCGGATTCCAGTCGGCCGGGATGAGGTCGTCCCAGCTGATCTCGCGAAAACGCCCGGCCCCTGCCTTGCCCGTCTGGCCGAGCCGCTGCCCAACCTGGTAGCCATCCTGGCCCGCCTTCTGCGCCAGTACCGGCAGCGGAGCAAGCACAAGCGTGCCCACCACTGCGGCAATGGCCCACTTCATGGAATTCATATTCAGATCCTGATCGTCATGCCATCGGCCAGCGAATAGCGATAGGCCCGCACACCCGGCACCACGCTTGCCAGCACACTGGCGGCCAGTACGGCCCCCAGCAAACTCAATTCCGCCGTCGACGGCCAGCTGATGCGGACATGCAGCCCGTATTCTGCCGCGAGCCAGGGTGACAGCGCAGCAGTGCCGACATTGACCACGACCAGGCCAATTAAGATCCCGGCCAGGGCCAGCGACATGCTTTCGAGCATCAGCAGCGCCAGAATCTGTCGCGGCCCGGCACCCAGGGCGCGCAGGATGGCCAGCTCGCGCCGGCGCTCGCCCAGGCTGGCGACCATCACCGCGACGAGGCCGGCGAGTCCGACCACGACCACCAGCGCGGACACGGCCAGCAAGGCCTGCTCGGCCACACCGACCAGCGACCACAGTTCCTGCAAGGTCGCACCGGGCAGGATCGCGGTCAGCGGCTCGGCCGCAAAAGTGTTGATCTGGCGCTGCACCCTGAACACCGTCACCCGATTCTTGAGACCGATCAGCGCAGCGGTCACCGTCTTCGGCGAAATGTCGAACTTGCGCACCTGCTCGGGTGCAATGTGCACGCCGGGAATCGGTGCCCCCGCCTGCCAGTCGACGTGAATCGCTTCGATGCCCTCCAGGCTCACCAGCACCGTGCGATCCACCGGCGTGCCGGTGCGCTTCAGGACACCCACGATGGTGAAGGGCTTGTCGGCGTGATCGGAAAAGCTCACCCCGCCCCCGCTGCCGTGGCTGAGTACGATGCGCTGGCCCTCGGCATAGCCAAAGCGCGCGGCCACCTCCGCACCAACCACCGCCTCGAAGATGCCGTCGGGCGCCGCAGAAAACGAACGGCCCGCCGCGAAAGCGATGGTTTCATCCTCGGCATAGCGGTAGCGCTCGAAAAAAGCCGGCGTGGTTCCGAGCACGCGAAAGCCGCGATGCGAATCGCCGAGCGAGACCGGCACCACCCAATTGACCTGTGGCAAGGCCGCGATCTGTTGCAGGCTTTGCCACGACATGTTGTTGGTGGCGTCACCCATGTGAAATACCGAGTACAGCAGCAACTGCACCGGCCCGCCGCGCGCGCCGACGATCAGGTCGGTGCCGGAGATGGTGCGGG
Organism: Parazoarcus sp. PS-13 R2A; assembly: GCF_057621855.1. Lineage (NCBI taxonomy): Bacteria > Pseudomonadati > Pseudomonadota > Betaproteobacteria > Rhodocyclales > Zoogloeaceae > Parazoarcus > Parazoarcus sp. PS-13 R2A. The sequence goes on along the minus strand of NZ_JBYEXN010000018.1, from coordinate 100,177 downwards.
CAAATGCGTGTCGAGCCTCGGTGCGCAGTCGCTCGACGCCGATCAGCATTGCCACCGCCAGCGCCACCGCAACAACGGTCAGCCCGACCGACAAGCGCCGGTTCGCGATGCTGCGCCAGCACAGGTGCCAAACCGGGCTCACGACGCACCTCCCGCAGCGTGGCTGATATCCGCAAGGTTTAGCACGCGGTCAAAGCGCGCCGCCAGGCGCGGATCGTGGCTGACAAAGAGCAGCGCCGCCCCGCTGGCAGCGCACTCGCCCTGCAGCAGATCGAGAAATGCGGCCTGACGGTCTGCATCGAGTGCCGAGGTGGGCTCATCGGCGACCACCAGTCCCGGCCCGCCGATCAGGGCGCGCGCCGCGGCCACCCGCTGCTGCTGGCCCACCGAGAGTTCGGACGCGCGGCGCGCAAGCAGCTCGGGCGGCAGGTCAAGGTGTTCGGCGAGGCGCAGCACCTCTTCGTCCGGCCTTCGTCCGGCGCGCAGCAGGCGCTCGCGTCTGGCGGCCGAAAAGCGGCAGGGCAGCAGAATGTTGTCGCGCGCAGAAAGGTAGGGCAACAGGTTGAAGAGCTGGAAGATGAAGCCGATGTGGTCCGCGCGAAAACGGTCGCGGGCCGACGATGACAGCGTGCAGAGCACCTGCCCTGCCACCGAGATGCTTCCCGCGGTCGGCGCAAGCACGCCACCGATCAGTGCCAGCAAGGTGCTTTTTCCGCTGCCGCTTGGCCCCTGCAGAAACACCCGCTCCCCCGCTGCAAGCTCAAAACGGTCGATGGCAAGACAATCCGCGCCGGCGCCCGGCCAGCGCAGACGCAGATCACGCACCTCGACCGCGGCGGCGCTCACAGTGAAAGCATGCGTTGCTTCGGCGTCAGCTTCGCCGCCACCTGACCACGGGGCGAAGCACGCTCGGCCCGAATCTCCCGAATGCGGGGAAACTGCTCGAACAGTCTGACCTCCAGCCCGGTGAGCGCGCTTGGCGTCGCACATTGCAAGGTGTGGACGACGCTCATCTCCGCATGACCACTGTCGCTGCCGGCGGATGACTCGGCAAAGGGCTGTTCGAGTTCGGTCCTGAGCACCGCGCATGCTGCTTTCGCGGGCAGGGTCACGATGCGTTCGACGCCCTTCAGAATCACCTCTGCCTGCGCCAGTGCCATACGCTCGGCATCGGAGCGTGGCGCATGTTCAAAACCGACCAGATTGTCGAGCGGGCTCTCGAATTCGATCTGCAGGGTGTTGCCGGCAATCGCCACCCGCAGTTCTGCCACGCCATGCTCGTGAGGCAGGTGCTGCGCAAAGGCGGTGCTCGCGCTCAGCAACATGGCCAGCGCGACGGTACGTTGTTTCATGAAATCTCCATCAGGCATGAATGCAGGGCGGTCGAAAAATGAGGTGCAATCGACCGGGCGTGCTAATGCTACAATGTTGCAATACCGATCGCAAACAGCAACAAGCGCATGCGCACTTCATCGAACGCACCGACCTCTCCGCAGCCAGAGCACGCCGCACGTGAGCTGATCACGCGCCACGGCGGCCGCGTCACCCGCACCCGGGTTGCCGTCGTCACGGCGCTGCAGGACAGCGCCCAGCCACTGTCGCACGAGGAACTGGGCGCCGCGCTGGCCGCAATCGACATCCCGCACGACCGCGTCACGCTGTATCGCGCCCTCGACTGGCTGGTCGAACAGGGTATTGCGCGGCGCATTGCCGGCAGTGATCGTGCCTGGCGCTTCGAGATGGTACGCCCGCACAGTCATCGCCATGCGCACTTCCACTGCGACCGCTGTGGCCAGGTGATCTGCCTTGAAGGCCTTCAGCCTTCTCCAAGCGTCAACCTGCCCGACGGCTTTCAGCTCGACCGTGCAGAGCTCGTGCTGCACGGCGCATGCGCCACCTGTGGCCTTCATGGGCTCGCCCCCGAAACGACCGACGAGGACTGAGCGCAGCTCAACTCTCCGCCTCCGCTTTCAAACATTTCCAGGCGTGCGTCAGTGATGCACCCACCGACATGGCCCATTCACACTCTCACTCGCATGCTCACTCGGCGTCCCGCCACCCACCGCGCATCAGCCCGCTCGGCAGCAGCCTCGGGCTGCGTCTCGGCATTGCTGCCGCCGCCACTGCGTTGCTGTGGCTGGCCGTCCTGTGGGCAGTGAACTGACATGCACGCCACCATGCCCCCCCTGATCCGCTTCGAGAACCTGACCCTTGGTTACGAGCGCCATCCGGCCATTCACCACCTGAGCGCGGACATCCCCGCCGGCGCGCTGGTCGCCGTGGTCGGCCCCAATGGCGCGGGCAAATCCACCCTGCTCAAGGGCCTCGCAGGCGAATTGCGTCCAATCGGCGGCCACATCCACCTGCCCGATCTGCCCCGCGGCGGCATTGCCTACATGCCCCAGCGCAGCGAGATGGACCACAGCTTTCCGGTATCGGTGTTCGACATGGTGGCGATGGGGCTGTGGCGCGAGATCGGCCCCTTCGGCGGCCTCAGCCGTGCCCAGCGCCACCGGGTGGAGAATGCCATCGAGGCGGTCAGCCTGTCCGGCTTCGAAGCGCGTCAGATTGGCTCGCTGTCTGGCGGACAACTGCAGCGCGCGCGCTTTGCCCGCCTGCTCCTGCAGGACGCGCCCATCATCCTGCTCGACGAGCCTTTCGCCGCCATCGACGCCCGTACCGTTGAAGACCTGGTTCACCTGATCCTGCACTGGCATGCCGAAGGCCGCACCGTACTCACCGTGGTGCATGACTTCGAGCAGGTACGGCGGCACTTCTCCACCTGCCTGCTGCTGGCTCGCGAGCTCGTCGCCTTTGGTCCGACCACACAGGTCATGACCGATGCCCTGCTCGCCCGCGCCCGCCATCTGTCGGAAGCCTTCGACGACAACGCACCCGAGTGCCATGTGGCGGAGGCCGCATGAGCCTCAACGAACTGCTCTTTGCGCCCTTTGCCGACTTCGGCTTCATGCGCCGTGCGCTTGCCGGCTGTCTCGCACTGTCGCTCGGCGCCACGCCGGTGGGGGTGTTCCTCCTGTTGCGGCGGATGAGCCTGATGGGCGATGCAATGAGCCACGCCATCCTGCCCGGTGCGGCGCTCGGCTACCTGGCCTTCGGTCTGTCGCTCGGCGCGATGACCATCGGCGGCATCCTGGCCGGCCTGGTCGTGGTGTTCGCTGCCGGACTCGTCACCCGCGCCTCTGTGCTCAAGGAAGACGCCAGCCTCGCGGCCTTCTATCTGCTGTCGCTCGCCGCAGGCGTGATGATCGTGTCACTGCGCGGGCGCAATCTCGACCTCCTGCATGTGCTGTTCGGCTCGGTGCTGGCACTGGACGACCAGTCGCTGCTGCTGATCGCGAGCATCACCAGCCTCACCCTGTTCGGTCTCGCCCTGCTGTTCCGGCCCCTGGTGCTGGAGTGCTTCGACCCCTCCTTCCTGCGCGCGGTCAGCCGCCTGTCGCCGGTCGCGCACTACGGCTTTCTGCTGCTGGTGGTCTTCAACCTGGTCAGCGGCTTCCATGCGCTGGGCACACTGATGGCCGTCGGCATCATGATCCTGCCCTCGGCCGCCGCCCGGCTTTGGACACGCAATCTGCCGGCGATGCTGCTGTTCGCCAGCCTGTCCGCGCTTGCCAGCAGCATCGCGGGGCTGCTTTTCTCCTTCCATGCCGACGTTCCGGCCGGCCCGGCCATCGTGCTGATGTGCGGTCTGGTCTATTTCGGCTCGCTGCTTGCCGCGCCCGGCGGGCTGCTGGCCGGACGCCTGCCCATCCGAAAACACCTCGAATCCTGAACCCCTCGGAGTCCTCATGCTGTCGCTGTCACGCCTCACCTCCACCCTGTTTGCCACCTTTGCACTGAGCATGGGCGCAGCCCATGCCGCACCGATCGAAGTCACCGCCAGTTTCAGCATCCTTGGTGACATGGTCCGTGAGGTCGGTGGCGACCGGGTGACAATACAGACGCTGGTCGGGCCGGACGAGGATGCGCATGGCTTCCAGCCGCGCCCATCGGATTCACGTCGTATCGGCAGCGCGCAGCTGGTCGTTGCCAACGGCCTCGGCTTTGACGACTGGATGATCCGGCTGGCGCGATCGGGCGGCTACACCCGGCCGGTCGTGATCGCGACTGCCGGCATCGACACCCTTGCCAAGGCAGCCGGCAAGCACGATCACGACCACGACCACTCGCATGGCGACGAACACGACAAGAAGACCGGCATCGATCCGCACGCCTGGCAGGATGTTGGCAATGCGCAGCGCTACGTCAGCAATATCGCTGCCGCACTGATCGAGGTCGATCCGGCGGGCGCCGACTACTATCGCGCCAACGCCGAACGCTACCAGGGCGAACTCAAGGCACTCGATGCCGAGATCCGCAAGGCGCTGGGCAGCCTGCCGGCAGCGCGCCGCAAGGTGGTGAGTTCGCACGCCGCCTTCGGCTATTTCGCCCATGCCTACGATGTGCAGTTCCTGTCACCGGTGGGCGTGTCGAACAATGCCGAGCCCACGGCGAAAGGCGTGGCACAGCTGATTCGCCAGCTCAGAAAGGAGAAGGTGCCGGCGATCTTCGTCGAGAACATCAGCGATCCGCGCCTGAGCGAGCGCATCCGCGCCGAAAGCGGTGCAGTGATGGGTGGCACGCTGTATTCGGACGCGCTATCGACCACCGCCGGTCCGGCACCCACCTATGTGGCGATGATGCGCCACAATCTGAACACCCTCATGGCTGCGCTGACATCCGCGCCGCCAGCCCGCTGAGGCGCACCGTCCGCAGCCCGCAGCCGGCTGCAAACACCCGCGCCGGCCCCGCCAGCGTGACCTGTCGCGCCGCGCGGGTCACGCCGGTGTACAGCAACTCGCGGGTGAGCACCCGTACCGGTTTTGCCGGCAGCACCAGCAACACCTCTTCGAACTCCGAGCCCTGACTCTTGTGCACTGTCAGCGCAAAGGCGGTGTCATGCACCGGCAGGCGCAAGGGTGCAATGCAGCGGTAACTGCCGCCCGGCTGCGGGAAAAACACCATCAGCGTACCGCTGTCGTCCGGCAGACACAGGCCGATATCGCCGTTGTACAGGCCGAGCAGGGCGTCGTTGCGCAGCACGATTACCGGGCGTCCGAGCCATGCATGTCCCGGACCGCGCTCTGGCGGAAGATCCAGCGCAGCGCGCAGCACACGTTCCAGATGGGCGTTGAGCGCCACCAGCCCGCGCCCGCCTTCATGCACCGCCACCAGCACGCGAAAGCGGTCGAAGGCGGCAAAGGCCGCTGCGGCGCGCGCCTGCGCATCGACAGCCGGTGCGCGCGAGGCCGCCAGATAGGGGGCATAGCCTGCCTCCATCGCGTTCAGCGTGGCTTCGGATGGGCGGGTGCCTTCATCATCGATCCAGCGCGCCGACGCATCTTCGCCACCACGCAGCCAGGCCAGCGCCTCGGCGCCCTCGCCGGCGTTGATGTTGGCCGCCAGCCGACCGATGCCGGAGTCCTGGCGGAAACGGTGGCTCTCGGTGAGCCAGACCACGCTGTCGGCCAACGCCTGCGCGGTGGCGGGCGACTGCAGGTGCGCCAGATCCGCCGCCGGCGTGCCGGTCAGCAGCGCCAGTTGTTCGAGGGTGTGTGCACCGAACACACGCGCAGCAGAGAGTTCGGCAAACACCGCGCCGGCCTCGACTGCCGCAAGCTGGTCCTTGTCGCCGAGCAGGATCAAACGGGCGTCGGGCGGCAGCGCGTCGAGCACCCGGGTCGCGAGTGCGAGATCGAGCATCGACGCCTCGTCCACCACCAGCACATCGACCGCCAGCGGGTTGCCGGCGTGATGTCGGAAGCGCCCGGCGACCGGGGTCACACCCAGCAAGCGGTGCAGGGTATGGGCTTCGGCCGGCAGACGCTTGCGCAGCTTTGCCGGCAGATCGGCTGCACGCGCACGCAGCGCTTCGAGCATGCGCGCCGCCGCCTTGCCCGTGGGTGCGGCGAGCGCGATCCGCAGCGTGGGCGTGAGCTCCAGCAGACAGGCGAGCAGGGCCGCCACCGTGGTGGTCTTGCCCGTGCCCGGCCCGCCGCTGATCACCGTCAGCCGCCCCTGCAGCGCGAGCGCGACCGCCAGTTTCTGCCAGTCCGGCCCCGGTGCCGTTCGCGGCTTGAACAGCTTGTCGAGCGTGCTGCGCAAGGCGGGCGGCACAAGCTGGGCCGGCGCACGGGCGCGCATCACCAGCGCCGCAGCGAGGCGCTGTTCGAGATCGAAAAAGCGGCGCAGATAAAGGCGGTCGTCGGCGTCGAGTACCAGCGGATGCGCGCAGTTCACGGGTGGCAGCGGCGCCGCAAGTACCGTCACCCCGCTTTCGAGCAGCCTTGCGCGCAGCCCGGCCGGCGTGCAGGCGATGGCCTCGTCCTGCGCAAGTTGCGCCAGCGGCAGGCACACATCGCCCTCGCTCGCGGCCAGCGCCAGACTGCGCGCCACCGGCGCCAGCACCGCACACGCACTTGCCGGCGCACCGAGCGAACTCGACCAGTCCTGCAAGTGGCGGGAAAAGCCCTCGGCGAGGTCGAACTGCGGCATCGAATCGAGTGCAGCCATCAGTGCGCCACTCCCTCGACACGCACCCGTGCCGCCAGCAGATCGTCGAGCGCCTCGATCACCTGCCGCGGCGCACGGTGGTGGAAGACCCCGGCAGGCTCACCGCCCGCCTGCCAGCCCGGACGCACGCCGCGCACGAAGAGGTAGAGCACGCCACCGAAGTGCGTGTCGTAGTCGTAGCCCGGCAGACTGCGTGCGAGATGGCGGTGCAGCGCGACGGTGTAGAGCAGATGCTGCAGATGGTAGCCATGTGACTGCATCGCCCCTTCGAGCGCGGCCGGACCGTAATCCGCAGGGCGCTCGCCGAGATGGTTGGACTTCCAGTCCAGTACCCAGAAGCGGCCATCGTGCTCGAACACCAGGTCGATGAAACCCTTGAGGTAGCCGGCAAGATCGGAGAAGCCGAGCCGTGGCATGCGGTAGCCCTTGTCCGCCAGCCAGGCATTGAGGCGCGCCGCCGACAAATGCGGTGCCGGCAGCTGGAAGCCGAGTTCGACCATGCGCTGCGTCTTCGCAATGCGTGACAGCAACAGCGGGGCCCGCCCGGCCTCTTCCACCAGCGCGGTGGCGAGCACGTCCTCGAGCAGGTGGCGCAGCATGCGCGGATGGCGCTCGGCCTCGGCCGCATTGGCAGCCGGTTGCGGATGGGCGCGCAGGGCAGCGGCAATCGCGTCGTCCCATGTGTCCGGGTCGGTGAAATCGACGTTTTCGAACGCGGCATGCAGGCAATCGCCCGCGGCCGGACCGCGCGGAAAGCGCAGGATGTCGTCGGCCGCGGGCGGCAGCAACACGCCAGCGTCGGCCTCGGCAGCCGCCTCGTCGCCGGCCTCATCCAGCTCAGAGCGCTGCGGCAGAATGCGGGCATCGTGGTCGAGCGCCGCGGACTCGTGTGATGCACCCGAAATCAGCGCACTGAAACTGCCCATGCGCCAGCCCGACGGAATCTGCGGCGGGCGCTGCGCCCGCGGTGTGCGACCGCCCGCCTCGGCCGGCGGCAGGGGATCGCCACTGCCATCGGGCAGATCCTCGAGCGCCATGACCGGCTTGCCGTCGAGCACACTGCGACCGACCAGGCTGCGCCACTGCGCATCGACCTCGGCCGGGCTGAGCTTTGCCTCGCGCCACTTCTCGAGCCCGTGTTCGGCACCGGCCACCATCCAGTTGAGCAGGCTGCGGGCACCCTCGCTGTAGCTTGGACGGCCGAAGCTCGTCTTTGCGTAACAGCCGACGGTCAGGTAGCAGCGATGCACGGCGCGGGTGAGCGCCACGTAGATCAGGCGCATGTCCTCGGCCTGGCGCTCGCGCAGCTGACGCGCAGCGATCTCCTTGTCCGTGGCCGAGGCCATGCGGTAGTCGAGGATCAGCTGGTCGGTGTCGTCATGCCAGGCGCGCATCGGCCCGCTGTCGCCCTTTGCGGGATGACCGTCGAACAGGAAGGGACAGAACACCACCCCGTACTCCAGCCCCTTGGCGCGGTGGATGGTGATGATCTGCACCAGGTTGCGGTCCGACTCCAGCCGCAGCTGGGCCGCCTCGCCCGCGCTGGCATCGGTACGCCGGGTTGCGAGCGTGCGCAGCAGCACTTCGGGCGACGCGCTGCCAGCCGTCTGCTGCAGCAGTTCGGCGAGATGCATCAGATTGGTCAGACGGCGCTCGCCATCGTCGCGCGCCAGCAGTCGTGCAGCCACGCCATCATCAGCCATCCAGCGCCGCAGCATCACGCCGAAGCCGTGGCGCAGCCAGGCGTCGCGCCAGCCGGCGAAGCGGTCGAGTACGTCGAGCAGCGCGGCCTCGTCTTCGGAAAGCGCTGCGAGTGCCTGCGCATCGCACCCCATCAGCGTGGTGGCGAGCGCAGCCTTGACCCGACGCTCGCGCGCCGGCTCGCTGATTGCCAGCAGCACCCGCTCCAGTTCTTCCGCATCTTCGGTGGCGAATACGCTCGCCTGCGACAACTCGACGCTCACCACCCCCATGCGTGCCAGCGCCTGGCGCATCCGCGCGCCCTGTCCGTGACTGCGCACCAGCACCGCGATATCGCCCGGTGCCAGACCGCGCTCACCGATGCGGACCGCTCCCCTGGCGCCGGCCGCCAGCAAGCGCGCAATCTCGGCCGCGGTGGCAGCCGCCGAACGCTGCATCGCCAGCGCCCGCGGCAGACGGTCGCCGCCCTCTTCGCCCTCCTGCGCCTCGTCGCGCGGGATGCGCCACAGGCGCAGGGCCGCGGGGCTGGTGCCCGAGTGTGTGTCATCCACCAGCGGCGCACGCGTGCGCTCGCCGCTGCCGACCGCACGATAGTCGAGCCCGCGCAGCATGAACACGGCCGGATTGGCACCGAACAGGCGGTTGCAGGCTTCGATCAGCGCCGGGGTCGAGCGCTGGTTACGCCCGAGACTGTAACGCGTGTCTGCCCTGTCGCGGGCACTGAGATAGGTGAACAGGTCGGCACTGCGGAAACTGTAGATCGCCTGCTTGGGATCACCGACCAGGAACAGGCTGCCGTGACGGCCTTCATGGCGATAGATACGATCGAAAATGGCGAACTGCAGCGGGTCGGTATCCTGGAATTCGTCGATCAGGGCCACCGGGTAGCGCGCATGCAGCGCCGCTGCCAGCCACGACTGCGTGCCCGAATGCAGGGCTTCGTAGGCATTCCACAGGATGTCGTCGAAGGAGATCAGGCGCCGCTCGCGCTTGCGCCGGCGCAGATCCTCCGCACCCTGTTCGAGAAAGCGGCGCAACAACTGCAGCCGCGCCGCCTCCAGCCCCTCGTCGGCAAGCCTGCGTGCCTCCAGCAAGGCGGCTGCGGCATCGAAAAAACCGTGCTGCGGTGGCGAAATGCCGCGCTTGAGACCGTCCTTGGTGGTCTTGTCGTTCAGGGTGTCGGCCGACAGCAGATGCAGCTTGCGCTCCTTTTCCGCCGGCAGGGCGTTCAGTGGATTGCCGGCGCCGAGCCAGTCGTCCCACTGCTGGCGCGCGCGCTCGATGGCTTCCGGCTTGTAGCTGTTCTTGTTGAGGCCGTCGAGTGCAGTGCCGAGTGCCGCCATCGCGGCATCAATACTCACCCACTCCACCACCGCATCGCCATAGGCGCGGACAAGCGCATCGCCGGCGTCACCGAGCGCGCCCGGCGCCGGCGACTCGTCCCACCGCGCCTGCGCCAGCGGTCTCCCCATCGCCGCCTTAAGCTGTGCCGCCCAGGTGTCGGGGCAGTCGCCACGCTGCACCAGCGACTCGACCAGCACTTGCGGCAGTGCGCCGCTCGCCACTTCACGCCGCCAGAAGTCCTGCGCTACTTCGAGGCGCAGGGCGCTGTCGTCCTCGACCAGCTCTACCGCATAGGGCAGCACCGCGGCAAAAGGGGTGTCAGCGAGGGCGCGCTGGCAGAAACCGTGAATGGTGAAGATCGCCGCTTCATCGAAGGTCTGCAGCGCATGGCGCAGACGCTGGCGCATCTGCGCCGGATCGACGCCGGCCGCACTGACCGTGGCGATCAGCTGCGGCACGAAAGGGTCTGGCCCGGCATCGCCGCCGTCGAGCACGCGCAGGGTATCGACGATGCGGTCGCGGATGCGGGTGGAAAGCTCGGCGGTTGCGGCCTTGGTGAAGGTCACTACCAGCAGCGCACCCACCTGCAGATCGCGCTCGAGCAGTTGCCGCAGGTAGAGTCCGCAGATGTTCCAGGTCTTGCCCGTGCCCGCCGAGGCCTCGATCAGGCTGATGCCGTCGAGCGAACAGCTGAACACGTCGAGATCGATGTCGATCGAGGCCATGGGCGCGAGGACGGCAGTGAAGTGAGGCTCAGGCTGTTGTCAGCGCGGCCATGGTTTCACCCATGCGGATTGCCGCGCCGGGCGCCCATGCCGGATTGAACTTCACCCGCGGCTTGGGGAAGAGCATCACCACGGTGGAGCCGAGCAGGAAACGCCCCATCTCCTCGCCCTTCCTGAGCTGGATGTCCTGATCTTCGTAGCGCCACTCGCGCACGCTCGCCGAACGCGGCGGGTTCACCACACCGTGCCACACCGTGGCCATGCTGCCGACAATGGTGGCCCCGACCAGCACCAGCACGAAGGGGCCGAAAGCCGACTCGAACACGCACACCACGCGCTCGTTGCGTGCAAACAGGCCGGGTACCCCGCGCGCAGTGGTCGGATTGACCGAGAACAGCTCGCCCGGCACGTAGATCATCCGCGTCAGGCGGCCGTCGCAGGGCATGTGGATGCGGTGGTAGTCGCGCGGGCTGAGGTAGAGGGTGGCAAAACTGCCGTCCTCGAAGCCTGCCGCCAGTTCGGCATCGCCACCGACCAGCGCGGTGGTCGAGTAGGCATGGCCCTTGGCCTGGAAGATCTGGTCGCGCACGATCGGACCGAACTGGCTGATCGCACCGTCCACCGGGCTGATCAGGTCGGCCTCGGCCAGCGGCCGCGCGCCGTCGCGCAGGGGCCGGGTGAAGAATTCGTTGAAGCTCGGGTAGCTGCCAATATCCGGGTTGGCCGCCTCCTCCATGTTGACCCCGTAGCGGCCGACGAACCACCTGATCACACTGGTGGTGAGCCCGCCCGCACGCATGCCGGCCAGCTTGCCCGCCAGAACGGTAAGCGCCTGCTTGGGCAGAAGGTACTGGGGCAGAACGGAGAGACGGTCGGACACAATGGATACCTGAGACAAGGACAGTTGCGGATTATACCGGTGGCAGTGCCTGCGCTTCGTGCCGCGCAGGCATCAAGCCTGTTTGCCGGGGAACAAGCCGAGCCGCCCGTCCTCCAGCTGCGCGCGCAAAGGCCCGAACACCCGCCGCGCAATGTCGAAGAAGGCCTCGTCCAGCGGATCGCCGAGACCACGCAGGGCCAGTCGGTACGCGGGGTTCTGCGCTTCACCGAATTCGGCACGCTGACCGCCACTCCACTTCAATCTCGCCTTGGCAGCACTCTCGTCATTGAAGATGTAGGCCCAGGCCGACTTCGGGAAGAAATGCAGCGGCGCGCTCAGGCCTTGCCTGTAGAGCGCCAGCAGGTCGGCAAGCAGCTGCCTGGCGCGATCCGGCGCGACCGCATGCAGACGGAAAGACCCGTCGCGCGACAGCCCAAGGGTTTCGCAGGCCACCCCCGGCGCCGGCGCAGCGCACAGCATCAGGTGCGCTAGCCAGGCGGCGAGGTAGTCTGCGGGTCGGGTGTCGTCATAGCGGTGACGCACCAAGCCTTGTGCATGGAGGTCGCCAAAGGCGGCGCTCAGTGTCCAGCACTCGGGCTTGCCGTCGGCCGCAAGCTCGAACTCGAGGGTACAGACATGCGCTGGCAGTGGCTTCGCCACGGCCGCCGCAACCTGCCGTGCGTAGTGGTCGAGCACGCTGACTTCGCGCTGCAGGGCCGCCGCACCGAGCACACCGGCAGGATATTCGCCGCCGGCACGCGCAAGTTCAAGCAGTGCCGCGGGAGCCACCTCTGCAGCCTGCGCCTTCTCATCGCGCGCGAGCAGGGCCGGCAACAGGCGCGCAGCAAGTGCCTGCCGTCCCTGCCAGTCGGGCAGGAATGGCTCGACGTCCTCCAGTTCCTCGTCGGCCTCGGGCAGGTCGAGGCCGAGGCGGTCGCGCAACAGGCTTCGGCAGGGATTGCGGAAGAAGCGGATCAACTGCTCCAGCCCGACCTCGCGCCAGGCCGCTTCCAGCGCAGGCAGCGGAGTCTCGAAAAAGGGGCGCTGCGGCACTGAAGGGGCGGTGTCACCTTCGCTCTCTTCGCCCTCTCCGTCTTCGTCGGCCTCGTCCCACGCACTGTCCGGCACCGCCTGTGCAAGGCTGGACGCCCTGCGCAAGCGGGCAGCGAGCGCGGCCGCGTAGTCCTCGTGAAAGCTGCTCAGGCGCGCATCGGGCGAGGCGTCGGCAACGAAATATTCGATCGAGAAGGGCTGCAGCGGATGGGAGACGGTCAGCCGGCGCCGGGCAGCTGCCAGCTGTTCGGGCTGCGACGCATCTTCGGCACACGCCGTGGCAAGTGCGTCGAGCAGTTCGTCGACCAGTACCGAGGGCGGCAGCGGACTGCCGTCGCGCACGCTGCGCCCGACATGGGACAGATGCAGGACATCGCGCGCCGAAAGCACCACGTCGAGGAACAGGTTGCGATCGTCGAGCCGGCGCTGACGGTCGCCGCGCTGCGGGCGGGCGGCCATCAGATCGAATTCGGCCGCACGGTCGCTGCCCGGAAAAGCGCCCTGGTCCATCCCGATCACGCACACCACCCGGTAGGGCAGGCTGCGCAGCGACGATAGCGCGGAGAAGGTGACGGTGCCGCCGGGCACGCCACCGCGCGCCGGGTCGTCCAGGCGCGCAGCAAGCGCCGGATGCACGACGTCGAGCGCCACCTTGCCGTCGGGATGACCGCTGCCCATGTCATCGGCCAGCGCATTGATCGCGGCACGCACTTCGCGCGCGGCTTCGGCCTGGTCGGCCGCCTCACCGACGATGGCCTCGAGCGCACCGATCAGGGCTAGACGCCAGCCCTCGGCGTCGTGCGTACGCAGCAGGCTGTCGCGCAGCCGCTGCAAGGTCTCGGCGTAGCGCCAGAATCGGCCAAGCGCCAGCCCCGCACTCCCCTCGGGCGCGCCCGCACCGATGCGTCCGGCAAAGGGCGTGGCATGTGCGGCTTCGCCACCGGCCCAAGCCAGAAACAGCCGGTGCAGACCTTCTTCCAGCGTGTGCAGCGGCAACGCCGCGGCGGCCTCGGCCTGCGCCGCATCCAGCCCCCAGCGGATACCTGCATCCCGCATCCAGTCGTGCACCGTTTCGAGTTCGGACTCGCCCAGCCCGAAATGCGCAGCAACCAGCGGTTGCTGCAGCAGATCGAATACCCGGCTCGCCGGGAAGCGGCTCGCCACCAGCGCCAGCAAACGGTCGAGTGCCTGCGCCACCGGGTTTTCCTGCGTACCGCCAAGACCGGTGATCCGCCAAGGGATGCGCCGGGCAGGCGGCGCAGTACCGAACACCGCCTCGATCAGCGGCGCGCTCGCGTCCAGATCGGGCGTCAGCACCACGATCTCGTCGGGTCGCGGCGGGTTGAGGCCCTTGAACAGGCCGAGCAGGCGGTCGTGCAGCACTTCGAGTTCACGGGTGCGCGAATGGCACACATGCAGCTCGATACTGCGATCCCCCGCAGCCAGGCTGACGCTGCCCGGCTCGAGGTCTTCGAGATCGAGTATCGCGTTATGCAGGCGGGCAAGCAGATGGCGCCCCGGGTGGGGATCGAAGGCCGCGTCCTCGACCACCGCATGCTCGCCCTCGAACAGCAAGCCGATATGCGCCTGGGTCTGCTGCCCCCAGGCCGCGAGCAAACGGTTGCCGGTTTCGTGGAACATGTCTTCCTGACGCGCGGCCAGCCACGACAGCCTGCGCGCATCGACGATCTCGAACCAGAACTCGCGGCAGGGGTTGAGCACGTACAGACGCACATCCACCACCCGCGAGAGTTCGCGCAGCATGTCCAGATACAGCGGCGGCAGCGTCGGCAGACCGAACACATGCACGGTTTTCGGCAGGCCGATGGCGGCGAGCTCAGCGTCGTCCATCTTCGTCACCCGGCTCAGGAAGAGCGCGGCCGGATGCGTCTGTCGCAGCGCCAGACCATCACGAATGCGGCGCCACAGATCGGCCTGCCAGGCCTCGTCGGCAGCCTCGGCCTCGCTTGCCTGGCCCAGACCGGCGGCTTGCCCCGCCGCCCAGCGCTCCAGCCACTGCGGACGATAGGTGAGGTAATGATCGAACACGCGCGCGATACGCTCTGCCAGTTCGAAGCGCATGCGCGCATCCGCCCCCTGCAGGTAGTGCGCAAGCCGCGGATGCGCCGCCACCCAGGCGCCCGCCTCGGAATCGGCATCGATCAGCGCGAACACCCGCCACGCCAGCAGCGCCGGTGCAAACGGCGAGCGCACAGGCACTTCGACCACATGCCCGATCTGCGTCCACAGCCACTGCGCCAGGTAGCCGAAATCAACATTGGCACAGATCCCCTCACGATCCGCGACTGCCAGCTCCACCTGGCGCCGCAGCGCACTGCTCGGCACCACCACCTCGCGCAGCCCGAACGGCCCCGGCTGCTCTTCGGCAAGCCGGTCGAGCAGGGTATCGAGGAGGATTTCGAAGCGATTGGAAAAAGCGATGGAAAACATGTCGAGTGGGCAGGCCTGAGCCGGTGAATGATGGCGGAGCGGCGCGCGTCTGTCATCCAGTCGCAGGCGCCGGGCGCTACTTCGGTGGTTCGCGCAGGGGCTTCAGCAAGTCCGACAGCCCGTTGTGGTCGATCTCCTGCATCAGCGCGAGCAGGCGACCGATTTCGCTGTTGGGGAAACCCTCGCGGGCGAACCAGTTGAGGTAGTTGCCCGGCAGGTCGGCAATCAGTCGTCCCTTGTACTTTCCAAAGGGCATCGTGCGGGTGACGAGCAGACGCAGGTCTTCGGGGTTCATGTCAGTCCCGGGTGTCAGGCGTCAGGCCGAGGCCAGGGTACGCACGCCGACGGCGATGAACTCCACCGCTAGCGCCGCCAGCACCAGGCCCATCAGCCGGGTCATGATGTTGAGCCCGGTCTGGCCGGCAAGCCGGCTGATGGGGCCGGCGAGGCGCAGCGTACCCCACACCACGCCACCGATGACCAGACCGATCACGATCAGAATCAGCATCTCCCACCAGCGCTGCACGCGCTCGGAATAGATGATGACCGTACTCACCGTGCCCGGACCGGTCAGCAACGGAATGGTCAGCGGCACGACCGCGATGCTCGAACGCTCGGCCGCCTCATGCGCCTCCTCGGGCGTGGTGCGGGCGCGGGTGGGCTCGGCATTGAACATTCTGAAGGCGAGCACGAACAGCAGGATGCCACCGCCTACCTGCAGCGAAGCGATCGAGATGCCGAACACGCTCAGCAGCGTCTGCCCGAACAGGGCCGACACCCCCAGCACCACGGCGGTCGCGATCGCTGCAGTGTTCACCGTGCCGCGCACCTGCGGCGGTGTCTGCGTGGCGGTGAGGCTGAGGAACATCGGGATCGCCCCGAAGGGGTTGATCAGGGCGAGCAGGGTGATGAAGACTTTCAGTGTTTCCATGGTGGTTCCGTAGCGAAACTGGGGGCAGGAGATGGCGCATCCGCCCCGCGGCCGTCGAGCATAGCGCATCGACCGTGGGCACGGCAGCGGGACTTGTGCCAAAGTTGCGCCATCGGCGCACCCGGCCCGCACGCATACTGAACCCGCACATGACCGTCATCCTCGTTTTGTCCTCCGCTCCGGGCCTCGCGCCATGCTGAAGATGGCCCGCGTCCACCCCGAAGGCTGGCGGCATCTGCCCGCGAACGGTGCGCAGGGCCGCGAACTGGCCACCCTGGCGCTGCTGGCCGAAGGCTTGCCGCACGAATTCAACATCTACCACGGGCTGCACTGGACCCGCGCCGAAGGACAGCACGCAGTATTCGGCGAGATCGGCTTCGTCATTCTCGGCCCGGACGGACGCATCCTGCTGATCGAACAGCAGTCGGGCTTTCTCGACGAGAGCGCCAGCGGCCTGTTGCGCCCGGGCAAGCGCCGCAACCGCGACATCAGCCTGGACCTTGCCCGCACGGCCGATGCGCTGCGCGCGCGCCTGCGCCCGCTGCTCGGCGGCACCGAGCCGGTACTCGATACCCTGCTCTACTGCCCCGACTACACCGTCCGCCAGCCCGGCACCGCAGGTCTGGACCCGGCCCGCATCGTCGATGCAAGCCGGCGTGGCCGCCTGCTCGACATCGTGCGCGAGCTGTGCCGGCCGCAACACGATGCGGCCGGAGCCGGCACTGCCGCCCATCGTCACGCCCTCCATCGTTTCTTCGCCGAACTCCTGGAACTTGTACCGGACGTGCAGGCGCTCGCCGGTCAGGCGGTGGCGCTGACCACGCGGCTATCGGGCGGGCTGGCCGAATGGGCGCGCCGCATCAGCCTGCATCCGCACCGGCTGCGCGTCACCGCCACCGCCGGCAGCGGCAAGACCCAGCTCGCGCTGGCGGCCTATACCGACGCCCTGCACGCCGGGCGCCGCCCACTGTACGTGTGCTACAACCGGCCGCTGGCAGATCACTTCGCGCGCGTCGTGCCGCCCGGCGGCGAAGTCGCCACCTATCACCAGCTGTGCGATCGCCGCCTGCGCGCGGCCGGCCGCACGCCGGACTTTTCCGCTCACGACCGCTTCCGGCGCATGGAAACGGACTTCGCCGCGCTGCTCGCCCACGGCAACAAGGATCCGGCCTGGCGTTTTGACGAGCTGATCGTGGACGAAGGCCAGGACTTTACCGATGCCTGGCGCGACAGCCTGCTCGCCCTGCTCACGCCCGAAGGCCGTGCCTGGTGGCTGGAGGACCCGCTGCAGAATCTGTACGGCCGCGAACCGGTAAAACTGCCCGGATGGGCCGGGCTCACCGCCGACACCAACTACCGCACACCAGCCGATGTGCTCGAACTGCTCAACGACCGCCTGCCCCTGCCCACGCCGATCGTTGCCGGCAGTCCGGTGGCCGACAGCGAACCGGAAGTGATGAGCTGGCACGACGAGACCGGTCTGATGGAGGCCACCAAGCGCGCCATCACCCGTGCCATCGGCCTCGGCTTCCGGCGCGACATGATCGCCATCATCAGCTTTCGCGGCCGCGAGTATTCACGCTTCACCCCGCTCACCCACCTCGGCCCGCACCGCCTGCGCGCCTTCCATGGTCGTTACGACCTGTTCGGCGAAGCCGAATACAGCGAGGGCGAACTGCTGATCGATTCGGTCTACCGTTTCAAGGGCCAGTCCGCCCCGTGCGTGATCTTTACCGAGATCGACTTCGAGGCACTCGATGAACTGACGATGCGCAAGCTCTTCGTCGGCGCCACCCGTGCCACGATGAAGGTGATCTTCGTCGCGTCGGAACGCGCCGCTGCCGTGCTCGCACCGGACCAGGCCTGACCCCCCGCATCTCCGGGAACTGCGCTCAAAACCTCAGGCCAGATACTCGGCGAGGCTGCGCTCGGCATCGTCCCTGTCGTCGTCGCCTTCATGTGCCCACTCCGGATGCGCCCGTGCCTGCAGCAAGGCGTCGGGCAGGCGTCCTTCGCGCCAGTCGGCACTGTCCGGATCGGACTCGGGCGAGACCGCCTGTGGCAGCTCGATCGGCGTCATCGCCGCATGGCCACGGCCTTCGAGCGCAATCAGCAGCTGCCGCTGACGCAGCGCGACCAGGCGGAGGATGGCGTCGTCCACGGTGAGTTCGTGATGGCCGCGCAGGCGGGCTGCAATGCGCTCACCGTAGTGGCCGAAGGTCTGCCACAGGCCACCGGCGACTGCGCCGAGCGCTGCTGCAGCCCCCAGCGTCAGACCGCCGGTCATCAGGTCGATCCCGACCCCTGCCGCAGCCCCTGCCGCCACCCCGGTGCTGAGACGAATGCCCATCTGGCGCAGGGTTTCGGGATTGAACAGGTCGTCGTCCCAGCGCCCGTCGGCCAGCGGCAACTCGGCAGCACGCGCGTCGTCGGGGCGGAAGCGGTAGAGCTGCAGCAAGGCTTCGACGCAGGCCTGCTCGCGTGCGCGCACCGTCTCGCGCAAGCTGTGGACAGCGGCCTGCAGCGCCGCATCGTCATCGGCATCGACCACGTCGCGGCGGGCGGCAAGTTCGATCAGAAGTTCCGCCACCAGCCGGCGCGCGCTCAGGCGGCGCGATTCCGCCTCTTCCTCGCGGTCGGCGATCAGGGCCTCGAGTGCCCCACGATGACTGTGCATCAGGGTGGCAAGGGTCTCGAACAGGCGTCGCTCGCCATCGACCGCCGGCGCCACGGTGTCGAAGCGCACGACGGCGTGCAGGCCAAGACGCGCCAGTGCCGCATGCCAGTCGTCGGCACGCGCAGCCGGCGAGGCGATGAAATTGAGCACCGGCAGCAAGGGCCGGGCTGCGCTGGCAAGCAGGGCGAGTTCGTCCTTGTGCTTGGGCAGTACCGGATCGCGGGCATCGACCACATACAGCGCCGCATCGCTCGCCAGCAACTGGCGCAGCACCTTGGCCTCCTGCTCGAAACGCGCACCCGCCTCGGCAGTGGCCAGAAAGCGGCTGATGCGATCGGGGCCGTCGACCCGCTCACCCGGCGCGACCAGTTCGTCGATGAATTCGAGCAGGGCGATAGCATCTTCCATGCCCGGCGTATCGTAGAGCTCGACCACCGGCTGATCGTCAGCCATCAGGCGCAGGCCCTCGACATGCCGGGTGGTGCCGGCCGAATCCGACACCTCCCCGAAACCGGCATCGCGTGCCAAAGTCCGCAGCAGCGAAGTCTTGCCCGTGTTGGTATGACCGACCACGGCGACGCGCAGCAGTGCGCTCATACCGTCGCTCCCAGCCATGCTCGCACCTGATCCTGATCCGCCATCAACGCGCCCTCATCGAGTTCAAGGCCAGACAGCCCATCCTGCCACAAGCCCAGGCGACCGCTACCGCCATCGGGCACAGGCAGCGCCCATACCCGGGTTTCACCGGCGTGGTCGGCAAGCTCGGCGACAAGGCCCAGACTGCCGCGATCCGGCGTCAGTCGCGGGTCGATTGCAATCAGCAGACGTGCCGGCGGCGTCGCACCGAAGCGAGCGATGGCCGCACGACGCTGGTCGCGGCTATCGAGACGGCCGCCATCGGCAGCCAATCCTTCGCAGCCGACCGGCGGCCAGGGCAGATCCGCGCCAAGTTCGAGCGCCACCATGACCGCAGCGCCTGTTTCCGCAGCGGCGTGTCCATGGCGTCCCGGTCGTGGCATCCGTGCCGGCGCGGGATCGCTGATGCCGATGCGTTCGCTGTCGGGCAACAGCCGTGGCTTGAGACGGATGTAATCGGGCAGCGCCAGATCCAGCTGCAGGCGACTCAAGCCATACCGCCAGCCCTGCGCACAAACCAGCACGAGCAGCAGTCTTGGCAGCACGCCATACACCAGCACGCAGCCCAGCAGCCAGCCCGACCACGCGCGGCGTCCGGCTTCATCCACCATGACCGCATCGCCGCTGGCAATGACGTGCGCTGCGTCCGGCACCGGAAAGCCGAGGTAGCCGGGAACCACGCCCAGCAGGGTGGTCAGCGCGACGAAGGCGTCGCCCGGCAGAATGGTGGTCTCCCACACGAAGCCGTAGCGGCGCACCGCCAGCATTCCCAGCAAACCCGCTGCGGCGCCGACAAGGGCCAGGAACCAGAGCAAATGACTGACTGCACCCAGCCCCCAGCTTGCGAGGCGGCCGCGGGCGAGCAGCCCTCCCAGCGCGAGCGGCAGCTCGGCCGCGACAGGACTACGGTCGAACACGCTGACCAGGCGCAGCCACACCGTGCCCAGCGCACTGCCGCCGCGCGTCCGTCCGCGACCGGCCACAAGCGTGCCAAGCAGCCACAGCAGGAGGCTGAACAGGTGCACGCCGAGCAGACCGCCCAGCGCCCACACCACATTGACCGGCCGGCTGCCATCGCCGAGCACGGCCGCTGCCGTGCCCGCACCGAGCACCAGCGCCAGCACGCACGCGAGCGCGAGAATCAGCCGCGCACGACCATGCCAGCGCAGGATGTCATCGCGCCAGCCTTCGCGTGTGCCGAGGCGTTCGGCGCGACGACAGATACGGGTTTCGAAATCGGGAGGGGCGCGGCGGGCCTCCGCCAGTTCGACCGCATCTTCGAGACGGCCGTGGCGGGATTCGTGGCGGCGAACAAGTTCGGCCAGCCAGCGGTGTTCAAGTGCGGAAAGCGGCGCGGCAGGATTCACGCTGCGGCTCCTAGTGCCGGTGCGTATGCGTTTCGTGCGGGGGATGATCCTTGCAGCAGACAGGCGGCACGAGATCGACCCCGCCGGCGCTCCAGGGATGGCAGCGCAACAGCCGGCGCAAGGCCAGCCAGCTGCCCTTCAGTGCGCCATGGGTCTCGATGGCCTCGAGCGCGTAGTGCGAGCACGTCGGGTAAAAACGGCAGCGCGGCCCGAGCAGGGGGCTGATGAAGAGCTGATAGCCGCGGATCAGACCGCGCAGTAGCCAGCGCATCAGGTGGAATCGGATCGGGCAGTCTGACCAGGGCGCAGACACGGCGTCTGCGTCCCGGACAGCAGGCCGAAATCAACCGCCATGCATCTTCTTGAGTTTCTCGCGGCGCTCCTGGGCTTCGAGCGACAGGGTGGCGGTGGAGCGTGCCAGCAGACGGCCGATGCCGATCGGCTCGCCGGTTTCCTCGCACCAGCCATACTCACCGGCGTCGATGCGGGCAATGGCTTCGCCGATTTTCTTCAGCAGCTTGCGCTCGCGGTCCCGCACGCGCAGTTCGAGGGTGTGCTCTTCCTCGACGCTCGCGCGGTCGGAGGGGTCGGGCGTGGCCTCGTTGTCCTGCAGGTGGGTGGTGGTTTCGTGCGCGTTCTCAAGCAGCTGATCCATCTCGGTCTGGAGACGGTGCCGGAAGAATGCCAGCTGACGTGCTGACATGTAATCCGACTCGGGCGCAGCAAGGATTTCGGCCTCGGTCATAAGGGCTGGAGTAGTGGTTGCGTTCATGTTGAGATTCCTTGTTCGGCATACGTCCGGACTGGCAGGGCGAGACCATACCGTAAAGCGGGAATTGTTGCGACATACTCCGCAAAACAGCGCTGCCAGCCGGCGTTATTACCGGAATTACACCACGTTATTGCCAGCCGCCACCCATCACTTTGTATAGTGCAACCCGGTTACCCGCCTCGGACAGACGCGCAGCGATCAGCTCCTGTTCTGCAGCATACCGCGAACGTTGCGCATCGAGCAGCACAAGATAGCTGTCGACGCCGTTACGGTAGCGCGCATCGGACAGGCGATAGCTCTCGGCACTGGCCTCGACCAGCTTGCGCCGGGCGTCGAGCTGTTCGCCAAGGTTGGCACGCTCGGCCAGCGCATCCGCCACTTCACGGAAGGCGCTCTGGATGGCCTTCTCGTATTCCGCCACCTGGATCTCGCGCTGCACCTTGGCCACGTCCAGGCTGGCACTGAGCGCACCGGCGTTGAAAATGGGCAGCGTGAGCTGGGGCACGAAAGTCCAGGTTCCCGATCCGGCCTGAAACAGTCCGTCGAGGGTGGCACTCGCCGTGCCCGCCGTTGCCGTCAGCGAAATGCTCGGGAAGAAGGCTGCGCGCGCTGCGCCGATGTTGGCGTTGGCCGCACGCAAGGTACGCTCGGCCTGCAGCACGTCCGGACGGCGCACCAGCACCTCGGACGGAATGCCGGGCGGCAGCTCGGCAAGCGCGGTCACCGCGTCGATCAGTTTCTCTGGCAACAGGCGCGCCGGCACCTGCCCTCCGGTGAGGACTGCGAGCGCATTCTCGTCCTTTGCCACCTGCGACGCATACTGCGCCGCGTCTGCGCGGGCGCGCTCCATTGCGCTCTGCGCCTGACGCACATCGAGCGCGGAAACTGCTCCGGCCTCGAAACTGCGACGGGTGAGATCCACCGATTTCTGCTGCGTCTGCCACGTCTCACGTGCGAGGTCACGCAGTTCGCGGTCGGCCGCAAGCGTCAGCCAGGCATTTGCAACTTCGGCAACGAGACTGATCTGTGCGCTCCGCCTCGCCTCCTCGGTGGCGAGGTAGGTTTCCAGCGCCTGGTCGCGCAGGCTGCGCACCCGCCCGAAGAAGTCGAGCTCCCACGCGGAAATTCCGACGGTCGTGGAGTACTGGCGCGAGATCGTGGATTCGCCGCTGCTGGTGAGGTCACCCGGCAGGCGCTGGGCACTCTGACCGCCACTGAGTGCAACCGACGGGAACTGGTCCGCCCGCTGAATGCGGTATTGCGCCTGCGCCTTCTCGATGTTCAGCGCCGCTACACGCAGGTCGCGATTGTTCTCCAGAGCGATCCCGATCAGCTCGCGCAAGCGCGCATCGGCGAAATAGTCGCGCCAGCTGATATCGGCCACCGCGACAGGGGCTGCAACCGCCTCGGTCTGCCCCGGCCAGGCCGAGGCCACCGGTGCGTCCGGGCGCAGGTAATCCGGCGCGAGCGTCGTGCACGCACCGAGCAGAGTCGCTGAAACAGCGAGGGTCAGGCTACGAAGGGTGTTCATGTCCGTTCCTCCGGCGCTGCCGCAACATGATTCTCAGGCTGCACCGGCTTGTCCTTGAAAATGCGCTTGATCACAACGTAGAACAGCGGCACGAAGAAGATGCCCAGCACCGTGGCGGCGATCGTGCCACCGAGCACGCCGGTACCGATCGCGTTCTGGCTGCCCGAACCCGCGCCGGTGCTGATGGCCAGAGGCAACACGCCCAGGCCGAAAGCCAGCGAGGTCATCAGGATCGGACGCAGACGCATCCGCACCGCGGTCAGCGTCGCGGTAATCAGATCCTTGCCCGCCTCCATCTCCGCCTTGGCGAACTCGACGATCAGAATGGCGTTCTTGGACGACAGACCGATGGTCGCCAGCAGACCCACCTGGAAGTAGATGTCGTTCGACAGCCCACGGCCGGTCGCCGCGAGCAGGGCCCCCAGCACGCCGAGCGGCACCACCAGCATCACCGCAAACGGTACCGACCAGCTCTCGTACAGCGCCGCCAGGCAGAGGAAGACCACCAGCAGTGACAAGGCATACAGCGCAGGAGCCTGCGAGCCCGAGCGACGTTCCTCGAACGAGGTACCGCTCCACTCGTAGCCGATGCCTGCGGGCAGCTTGGTCATGATCTCTTCGACTGCAGCCATCGCTTCACCCGACGACAGGCCAGGCGCAGCCTGCCCCAGCACCTCGATCGACGACTGGCCGTTGTAGCGCTCCAGACGCGGCGAACCGTAAGTCCATTTCGCCGTGGCAAAAGCCGAGAACGGCACCATCTCGCCCATGTTGTTGCGCACGAACCACTTGTTCATGTCTTCGGGCGTCATCCGCGCCGAGGCGTCGGACTGCACGTAGACCTTCTTGATCCGGCCACGGTCGATGAAGTCATTCACGTAGCTGCCGCCCCACGCGGTCGCCAGCGTGTCGTTGATGTCAGCAACCGAGATGCCCAGCGCGCCTGCCTTGGCGTGATCAACCTCGAGGCGGAATTCAGGCGTGTCGTCCTGACCGTTCGGACGGACGCCGACCAGACGCTTGTCCTGCGCCGCCATGCCGAGGAACTGGTTACGCGCTGCCACCAGGGCCGTGTGGCCGAGACCCGAACGGTCCTGAAGCTGAACGTTGAAGCCGTTCGACGTACCGAGTTCGATCACCGCCGGCGGCACGAAGGCGAACACCATCGCCTCGCGGATCTGCGAGAACGCGCCCATCGCACGCCCGGCAACCGACTTGACGTCCATGCCAGGGCCCTGGCGCTCGTCCCAGCCTTTCAGGTTAACGAAGCCGATACCCATGTTCTGGCCGCTGCCACCGAAGCTGAAACCGGCAACGGTAAACAAGGCCTTCACGGTGTCCTTCTCGTCCTCGAGAAAGTGCCTTTCGACCTTCCGCAACACCTCGAGCGTGCGCTCCTGCGTCGCCCCGGCGGGCAGCATGACCTGGTTGAACATCACGCCCTGGTCCTCTTCCGGCAGGAAGGAGGTCGGCATGCGCACGAAGAGGAAGCCGAGCACCACCACGATCGCCAGATAGATGGCGATGAAGCGCAGGCTGCGATTGAGGATGCCGCCCACCGCCGACTCGTAGCGTCGGGTATTGCGGTCGAACATGCGGTTGAACCAGCCAAAGAAGCCCGAGAACATGCCGCCCTCGCCGATGTCGTGCCCCTTTTCCACCGGCTTGAGCATGGTTGCGCACAGCGCAGGTGTGAACACGATGGCGACAAGCACCGACAGCGCCATGGCGGACACGATGGTGACCGAGAACTGCCGATAGATCACGCCGGTCGAGCCGCCGAAGAAAGCCATCGGCACGAACACCGCGGACAGCACCAGGCCGATACCCACCAGCGCGCCGGTGATCTGACGCATCGACTTGCGGGTCGCCTCCTTGGGAGACAGACCTTCCTCGCTCATCACCCGCTCGACGTTTTCGACCACCACGATCGCATCGTCCACCAGCAGACCAATGGCGAGCACGACACCAAACATGGTCAGAGTGTTGATCGAGAAGCCGAAGGCGGCCATCACGCCGAACGTGCCAAGCAGCACCACCGGCACGGCAATGGTCGGGATCAGTGTCGCACGCAGGTTCTGCAGGAACAGGTACATCACCAGGAATACCAGCACCACGGCTTCGATCAGGGTCTTGACCACTTCCTCGATCGAAATCCGCACGAAGGGCGTGGTGTCATACGGCACAACGATATCGATACCTTCAGGGAAATAGGGCTTCATCTGGTCGAGCTTCGCGCGCACCGCATTTGCGGTCTCGAGCGCGTTCGAACCTGCGGCCAGCTTGATGCCGACACCAGCAGCCGGTTTGCCGTTGTAACGGGCAACGGTGCCGTAACTCTCGGCGCCGATCTCGACCCTTGCCACGTCGGCCAGACGAACCTCACCACCCTGAGCCGAGGTCCGCAACAGAATGGCTTCGAACTGTTCAACAGTCTGCAAGCGGCTCTGCGCCGTGATCGAGGCAGTAAAGCCCTGGCCCGGCAATGCAGGCGTGCCACCGAGCTGACCTGCAGAAACCTCGGTGTTCTGGGCCTCGATCGCCGCCTTCACGTCAGCAGGCGTGAGCTTGTAGTTGTTCAGCTTTTCGGGCGACAGCCACACGCGCATGGCGTACTGCGAACCAAAAACCGTCACTTCGCCAACGCCGGTGACGCGCGACAGCGAGTCCTGCACCGACGACACCACGAAGTCCGCCAGATCGACGCCATCCTGCTTGCCTTCAGGCGAAACGAAACCGATCACCATCAGGAAGTTGCGCGCGGATTTTGCAACCTGCACGCCCTGCGCCTGCACCGCCGTCGGCAGCAGCGGCATGGCAAGCTGCAGCTTGTTCTGCACCTGGACCTGGGCAATGTCGGGATCGGTGTCCGCGTCGAAGGTCAGCGTAATGGACGAAGAACCGTAGGCATCGCTGGACGAGTTCATGTAGAGCAGACCGTCGAGCCCGGTCATCTTCTGCTCGATGATCTGGGTCACGGACTCTTCCACCGCCTGTGCGGACGCACCCGGATACTTGGCGTTGATGACAACGGCCGGAGGCGCGATCGCCGGATACTGCGACACGGGAAGCTCAAGGATGGACAGTGCCCCTGCGAGCATGATGACCAGCGCAATCACCCACGCGAAAATGGGCCTGTCGATAAAGAAGCGAGCCATTGTTCAGCCCCTCACTTCGCCGCCGGCGCGGCAGCCGGAGCAGCGGCCCCGGCCTCCTGCGGCTGCACCGTGGCGCCGGGGCGGATGCGCTGCAGGCCATCGACGATGATGCGGTCACCCGCAGCGAGACCATCGGTCACCACCCACTTGTCGCCCAGCGAACGCGTGGTCGTGATCGTGCGCGCCTCGACCTTGTTCTCGGCGCCGGCCACCATCACCATCGGGTTGCCACGCGGGTCGCGACTGACGGCGGCATGCGGCACCAGAATGGCGTTGTCCGCCTCGCCCTGTGCAAGCTTTGCACGGACGTACATGCCGGGCAGCAACTCACCCTTCGGATTGGGGAAGACGGCACGCAAGGTCACACTGCCGGTACCCTGATCGACCGTCACTTCGGAGAAGGCCAGCTTGCCCTCGGCCGCATACTGGGTGCCGTCTTCGAGCACGAGCTGGACCGGGACGGCCTTCGCACTGGAACTCTTGAGCTTTCCTGCCTCCATTGCACGCCGCAGACCGAGCAGTTCGGCGCTCGACTGTGTCAGGTCCACGTAGATCGGATCGAGTTGCTGCACCGTCGCCAGCGCGGTCACCTGATTGGCGGTGACCAGCGCACCTGGGGTCACGGCAGAGCGGCCAATGCGCCCCGAGATCGGGGAGGTGACGCTGGTGAAATCAAGATTGATGCGGGCGGTCTCGACCGCCGCACGGGCGGAGGCCACATCGGCCTCGGCCTGCTTGAGCGCAGCGACCGCATCGTCGTTGGCCTGCTTGCTCACGGCATCGATCTTCACCAGATCCGCGTAACGCGTGGCCTTCAGGCGCGCGCTGTAAAGATTGGCCTCGGCACGTGCATGGCTGGCCTTGGCGCTGTCGTACGCCGCGCGATAGGTGGAGGCATCGATTTGATACAGGGTCTGACCGGCCTTGACCTCGCTACCCTCTGTAAACAGGCGCTTCTGCACGATCCCGGTGACCTGCGGCCGCAACTCGGCGACCATGTAGGGCGACGTGCGACCCGGCAGTTCGCTCACCAGCGGCACCGACTCGGCGAAGGCGACGACCACGCCTACCGTGGGAGCCGGGGGCGGACCGCCCGCAGGACCTGCCTGACCAGTCTGCTCACCACCACTGCAAGCGCCGAGGATGGTGGCGCTTGCCAGCGCCACGGCAAGTGTTCTGATAAGCAGTTGGGGGGGGTTCTGCATGGACGGGCCTCGTGAAAATTTATGTGGTGCCAATGCCCGCCGGGTGAGGCGGAGATTCACCAATGGTAGAATGGATATTCTAGATTGAACGCTCATTCTATGTTAGCCTTTCTACCCTTGCAAGCAGTTAAAACACATTCTCATTACACGTCGGAGACAGGTCATGAACGCAGAAGCGCATACGCCCGCGGACTGCTCACGCGCAGAAGCGCGTCGAGCCCAGATCCTTGCAGCGGCTTCCGACTGCTTTCGTGCTCACGGCTTCCATGGTGCCAGCATCTCGCAGATTTCCAAGTCCGCTGGCATGAGCGCAGGGCACATTTATCATTATTTCGAGAACAAGGAAGCGATCATTGCCGCCATCGTCGCGCACGATCTTGACTGGCTGCTGACGCTCAGCGCCACTTGGCGTGCGGCCGACGACATACTCGAAGCCATGATCGGCGGCGTCGCGGAAGGCGTGAAGCGGAATCTCGACAGTGGTGAGGCCGGACTCAAACTGGAAATCCTCGCAGAGTCCTCGCGCAACCCCGAAGTCGCTGCCGTCGTCCAGAACGCCGGCAAGCGCTGCAACGAGAACATCTCCGAAATTGTGCGACTCGCGCGCGCTGCGAAGGGGCTGAGCAGTGACGACGCAACCATTTCCACCATTGTCGATATTCTCGGCACCATGTTTGAAGGCGTGCTGGCACGCGGTGTGCGCAGCCCGGACCTTGATGCCGAACGATTCACACGCGCCTTTCAAAGCGTGGTGCGAGATCTGATCACGACACCCGGATTCCCGGCAGATCCGCCCGCCTGAGCGCACCCGAGGCCGCACTGCCTTATCCGCTTCGCTTTATGATCGGTATTGTCAGTTGGCTTCGCGCACCCCCTGGCACTCGCACTATGATCGTCCTGACGATTTCTGCGGCAGTGCAGCATCACCGCGAAGCCGGCTCAATCCCGAACTGGAGATCGCGATGGACCTCGAAACCTATATCCGCGCCCTGCCCAAGGCCGAGCTTCACCTGCACATCGAGGGCTCGCTCGAACCCGAGATGATGTTCGCGCTGGCGCAGCGAAATGGCGTGACCCTGCCCTGGTCGAGCGTCGAGGCCACCCGCGCCGCCTACGCATTTTCCGACCTGCAGAGCTTTCTCGACCTCTACTACGCCGGTGCCGCTGCACTGATCCATGAGCAGGATTTCTGCGAGCTCGCCATGGCCTACTTCGCCCGCGCTCACGCCGACGGAGTGGTGCATGCAGAGCTGTTCTTCGACCCTCAGACCCACACCGAACGCGGCGTCGCCTTCGAAACGGTGCTCGACGGCCTTGAACGCGCGTGCGACGAAGCCCGCGTGCAGTACGGCATCAGTTCGCGTCTCATCCTGTGCTTCCTGCGCCACCTGAGCGAGGACGAAGGCTTTGCAACACTCGAGCAGGCCGTGCCGCATGTTTCACGCATTCACGGTGTCGGCCTCGACTCCTCCGAGAAAGGCCATCCGCCGTCCAAGTTTGCCCGTCTCTTTGCGCGCTGCCGCGAACTGGGCCTGCATATCGTCGCCCATGCCGGCGAGGAAGGCCCACCCGCCTACGTCGTCGAGGCGCTGGATCTGCTCAAGGTCGAACGCATCGATCATGGCGTGCGCGCGGCCGAAGACCCGGCGCTGGTCGAACGCCTGGTGCGCGAACAGATTCCGCTGACGGTCTGCCCGCTGTCGAACATCAAGCTGTGCGTCTTCCCGACGCTTCGGGACCACAACCTGAAGCAACTGCTCGATGCCGGGCTGAAGGTCACGATCAACTCCGACGATCCCGCCTACTTCGGCGGCTACATCGGCCAGAACTTTCTCGCCACCGCCGAAGCCCTGCACTTGAGCCGTGCCGAACTCAAGCGCATCGCACGCAACAGCCTCGAAGCGAGCTTTGTCGGCGACGCCGAGCGCACGCCCTGGCTGGCGCGCCTCGACGCATTGCCCGAAGACTGATCCCCGCACTTCTTCCACCTGCCGGAGTTCACACATGACTGACCGTCGTACCGTCCTCAAGTGGAGCGCAGCGCTCGCTGCCACCACACTGCTCCCCGTTTCGGCCGTTAATGCCCAGAGCACCGGGCCACTGAAGGTGGGTTTCGTCTATGTCGGTCCGGTCGGCGAGGCGGGCTGGACCTTCGCCCACGATCTTGGCCGGCGCGCCGTCGAAGCCGCCTTCCCGGGCAAGGTGAAGACAACCTTCATCGAGAGCGTGGCCGAGGGCGCGGACGCCGAGCGCGTCGTGCGCAGTCTTGCGCAGGACGGACACAGTCTGATCTTCACCACCTCCTTCGGCTACATGGATGCCACGCTCAAGGTCGCCCGCCAGTTCCCGAAGGTGATGTTCCAGCACGCCACCGGCTACAAGACAGCAGCAAACCTGGGCACCTACGACGTCCGCACCTACGAGGGCGCGTATCTGGCCGGCGTCGTCGCCGGCAAGATGAGCAAGTCCGGCAAGCTCGGCGTGGTCGGCTCACACCCGATTCCGGAAGTCATCCGCAACATCAACGCCTACACGCTGGGCGCACGCAGTGTGAACCCGGCCGCCAGCACCCGCGTCATCTGGGTCAATTCCTGGTTCGATCCCGGCAAGGAGCGCCAGGCAGCACTGACCCTGCTCGCACAAGGTGCCGACGTGCTGATGCAGAACACCGACTCGCCCGCCGTGCTGCAGGCCGCGCAGGAGAAGGGCGCCTATGCCTTCGGCTGGGATTCCGACATGCAAGCCTACGGCCCGAAAGCGCAGCTGGCCGCCAGCGAGATCAACTGGGGCGTGTGGTACACCAAAGTGGTCGGTGAACTGCTGGAAGGCAGCTTCAAGCCGCAGCAACAGGTCTGGTACGGACTCAAGGAGGGTGCAATCGACCTCGGCCGTCTTGGCGACATGCTGCCGGCCGACGTGAAGCAACTGGTGGCCGAACGCCGTCAGGGCATCATCGACGGCAGCCGCCCGGTGTTCATGGGACCGCTGCGTGACCAGGCCGGCAAGGAACTCGTCGCAGCCGGACAGGGCATGAGCGAAAAGGACAAGCTGGCGATGAGCTACTACGTGGAAGGCGTCGAGGGCACGGTCCCCGGCGGCAAGTAAGCGTTCGATCCGGCACCGCGCAAGCTTGCGCGGTGCCTCACATCAGGGCCGTCGCACCCGGCTCACTCCCCGATCCACCGGCGTCCGCCGGTGACGCGCTCGAAGATCCGCCAGCCCTCGGATGCGCCACCGCACAGACCGTAGCGGAAGGGCACGCCATCGCGTCCCGGCGTCTCGAAACGCAGATCGACGAAGTTCACGCAAACACCGCCGCCAGCGGCGGGCTCGACCTGATCGAGCATCGGAAACATCGCAAACCAGCGATAGAAAGCGAATTTGTCCTCGTCCCATACCTGGCGTGCAATGGCGCTGGCGTCACCGTTGCCGAACACCGGACGCACCGTCCACTGTGCCATCGACAGCGGCACATAAGCCGCCGACAGACGGCGAACGAAGTTGTCGCTCTCGGCCACCTCAAGCGGCTCGCTGCGCCGGGTATTGATGTGGGCGTAATGGTAGCGCTCGCCATCGAACACAACGGCCGTCCAGTTGAACGGCGAGGCCGGTCGTGGCACCGCATCCACGCTCACGATGTCGATATTGTTCGCCGTGGCGTGGGTGCGCGCAAACTCGATGGCATCGTGACGCGCCGATGCGCTCAGCCCCACCCAGCCCGCAAGCACCACAAGCGCCAGCCCGGCGGGCGCACGGCTGCGACGCCAGAGCGCGCTTGCCAGCAATCCGGCAAGGATGATGCCGGTAAAGCCGAGGTCGATGATGAAGGTCGTTCCCCAGCCAAAGCGCCGGTCCGAGAAGGGCGCCAGAATCATGGTGCCGAACTGGGTGATCAGGTCGCCGAGGATGTGGATGAAGATGCCGGAGCAGGCGATCAGGTAGAAGGCGCGCCAACTCGCTGCGCCCTCGCGCCCGCGTCGAAGGCGGAACAGGCCAGCCATCAGCGCTGCGACCAGCAGGGCCCACACCGGCATCAGCAGCAGGGAATGGGTGACGCCGCGATGCCCGCGCAGGTAAGTCAGCTCGGAGACGAAACCGAGCACGAAATCCAGATCGGGAAATGTCGCGGCAGCCGTGCCGACCGCAACGGCCTGCCAGACAGGCGGCGGCAGCGTACCCGCCGCGCCTTTGCGCGGCGCGAGCAATCTTCCGGCGAGCGCGCCGGAAAGGGCATGTGTCAGGGTATCCATGGCGGCTTTGAATGGGCCGGACGAGAATCGTTCCCGTTACCGAAATGCGCCCGCGATGGAACGACGCACAAGGCAGTCAATCGAAGCTCACTCAAACCCCCGCATGGAGCGCATGACATGGATGAGACCGGCACTTCGGCGTGGAAGGTCGCCTTCTTCGAGTCGCTGCAGGCATGGTACGGAGGCGGCCAGGCGGTTCAATCGCTCGACTTTGCGTCGGAGGGTGAGGCGGTGATCTGGGCGCGCACTCAGGAGATGGGGCGTTTTCGTCTGGCGGCGATCACGCAGGGCAATCTGCTGCGAGCCCTCTATCTTGAGCCCCCACCCGACCCGCTGCTGATGCGTCAGGAGCGGGTCGAGATTCCGGCGGTCGCGCCCGCACACTAGCGGTTCGGGCGGCTCCGGACGGCGGGCGCCGGGTCAGGCAGCAGTTTGCACGTCACGCGGCGGAACGCCGAGGTAGCGGGCGGAAGTTCGAATGAAATGTGTCAGGGTGTCTGTGCTCATCGCACACCTCTCGTTATGGTTGTTTAAGAACCGGTTCAGAGGGCTTTCACGGTGAGCAGGTTCCGCAAGCGATTGCAACAACGTATTGCACCGGCATCTTGCAGGAGCCGGCTCACGCCCTGATGCGCACCCTGCTTCCCCTCACCCCCTGCACCACGTCGATCGCGACATCGATCTGCTGCTTCATTTCGTCGACGTGCGAGATCACACCCACCATGCGGCCGCGCTGCTGCAGGTCGATCAAGGCCTTCATCGCCATGTCGAGCGACTCCGGGTCAAGGCTGCCGAAGCCTTCGTCGATGAAGAGCGTGTCG
Source organism: Parazoarcus sp. PS-13 R2A (assembly GCF_057621855.1). NCBI lineage: Bacteria > Pseudomonadati > Pseudomonadota > Betaproteobacteria > Rhodocyclales > Zoogloeaceae > Parazoarcus > Parazoarcus sp. PS-13 R2A. The sequence goes on along the minus strand of NZ_JBYEXN010000018.1, from coordinate 68,102 downwards.
AGCTGCACGCCGCCGGCATAGGCCTGCACCACGTCGGACAGACCGAGCGCCAGCGCCAGCGAGGCCATGAAGCCCTCGCCGCCCGACAGCGTGCTCACCGGCCGGGCACGACCGGTGTAATCGTCCATCACCTCGAGGTCGAGGCCGGCCGCACGTCGCGCATCAGCCACTTCGTCGCGCCGCTGCAGCAGATAGCGCCCCCGACTCATTGCCCGCAGGCGCAGGGACGCAGCCCGCAGCACGTCGTCGAGCAGAGCGGCCAGCACGTAACGCTGGAAGGTCAGATTGCGACCATTCTCGCCATTGGCAATCGCGGCCAGATGACCGGCGACACGGTATTCCGCTTCGATGCTGCCGGTTTCGTGGGCGATCTCCGCCAGCTTTTTCTGGCTGAGCATGATCTTGTCGAGCTCGGCCTTGCGCTGGCCGAGTTCGCCCAGCACGACATCCAGCCGCTCGCGCTGCGCAGCGGCGGTCGCCTCAAGTGCCACGAGATCCGGCCGCAGCTGCCCCTCGACCGCCCCTTCCGCGAGCTTGCGTCGCTCGCGTGCCGCGGCATGGTCCTCGTCGAAACGGCTCAGCTCCGCCGCCAGCGTGTCGATCGCGGCCGGTTCAAGCAGCGCTTCGCGATAGGCGGGTTCGTCGGCAAACCCCGTGGCCGCAAGCGCGGCGGCGAAACCATCGGCCGCATTAGCCTCGCGCCGTGTGGCGGAAGCCAGCGCCTTCTCCAGCTCTTCCTGACGGGCACGCAGGGCAGCGTCCTCGCTGACGGCCTTGCCGTGCGCAGTCTGCGCCTGGCTCAGCGCGCGCTCGAGCGTCTGGCGCCGGGCGCGGGCCTGCTCCAGCGCGGCGCCGAGCGCAGCCGGCTCCCGCAAGGACTCGGGAACCACTGCGCGACGCTCCTCGACGACTTGCCGTGCCCCCTGCTCCTCGCTTGCGGCCTTGCTGACCGCCGCACGTGTTTCGTCCAGCATCGCTGCAGCTTTCAGCTGCGCGGCCTCGAGCGTGGCGAGTTGCGAGCGTGCGGCGGCGAGCTCGGTCTGTGCGGCAGTGGCCACCTGCAGCTGCTCGCGCAGTGTGGCGACCGAATCCGGCACCGCCCCGTCGTCTCCCGCGCTCGCGTTCAACGCCGACTGCAGCGCATCGACCTCGGCCTGCGCGATTGCAGTTTGCCGCGATGCCGTGTCGAATGCGGTGCGCGCGCCATCGTGGGCCTTTTCGGCACGACTGACGGCTTCACGCGCAGTTTTCAGCGCGGCTTCGGTCGGCAACTCGCCGTCGAAGCGGGCAGGCGCGGGATGTTCGGCGCTGCCGCACACCGGGCAGGGAGCGCCCTCATGCAGGTGATGGGCGAGGATCGCGCCCTGGGCCTGGCGCCAGGTGGCATCCAGCGCCTCGAACGTCTGCCGTGCGCTGTCGCGGGCGGCCGTTGCCTGATCCAGCACACGCTGCTGCGTGACTTCGGCGCTGTGGAAGCCGTCGCGCTTGCGCTGCTGCTGCGCCAGGTTGAGCCGCGCACGTTCGTGCTGCTCCGCCTGCTTGAGTCGCAGACCCAGTGCCTCGACGCCCGCCGCCTGTGGCTGCAGCACCTCTATCCGCTGGGCCAGTTCAAGCCGGCGGATGCCGAGTGCTTCCGCGTCCTTCATCGCTGCTGCCAGCGCCGCATCCGCCCCAGCCCTGAGCTTTTGTAGGGACTGCAGACCGGCCTCGGCCCGCGCGAGGTGCGCCACCTTTTCCGCCAGCCCCTCCAGCCGCAAGACTTCACGCTGGGCCGCATCACGTGCCAGGACCTGAGCGTCGGCGTTCTCATGGGCCAGCGCCTGAGCCGCCGCGCTCAGCGCATCGGCAAGCCTGCCCGCCTGCTGCGCCAGCGTCGCCACCGCCTCACGGGCGCCTTGCACCTGCTGCCGTGCGTCGCTCAGAGAACGGTCGGCCGGCAGCACCTGCACGGCCTTGCGCGCAATGCCGAGACGGCTGCGCTGACGATCCGCTTCCGGCTGACGCGCTTCGAGCGACTGCATCGCCATGACCGCCGCTTCACGCTCGGCGAAACGGGCGTCGAGCGCTCGTGCGACCTGCAAGGCGCTCCGGGCCTGAAGGTCGGCCTCACGTGCGCGCTTTTCGTCTTCGGCGAGCGCGCGCGAGACCTCGTCCAGCGCCAGGCGCTGGGCAGCAAGGGCTTCTGCCGAGTCCACGCCGGCCTGCTCCAGCAGGATCTGGCGTTCCATGCGGGCGCGCTCGGCACGTTTGCTCAAGGCGGCTGCCTCGGCCTTGAGCGCATCCTGCACGCGCTTGTAGGCGATGGTGCCGAACAGGGTTTCGAGGATCTTCTCGCGCTCGCCGGAGCCGGCGGCCAGCAGCTTGCGGAACTGGCCCTGAGGCAGCAGAACGACCTGACGGAACTGTTCGGCTTCGAAACCGAGCAGCCTGGTCACGTCCTGCGTGACCTCGGTGCTCTTGCTCGACATCGGCACCCAGCCATCGCCGTCCGCTGCCGCATCGAAGCGGAACAGCGCAGCCTTGGCCGGCACCTTCACCATGCTGTCGCCGCTGCGGGTCGCGCGCTGCGCCGGGCGTTCCTGCTCGGGCGTGCGCTGCACCCGGTAGCGCTCACTGCCGAGCGCGAACTCGAATTCGACTTCCGTCAGCATCGCCGGATCGGCGTGATGGCTGCGCATCTCGCGCGCACTGCGCTCTCCACCCGAGGTGTCGCCGTAGAGTGCACAGGTGATGCCGTCGAGTATCGAGGTCTTGCCCGCGCCGGTGGGGCCGGAGATCAGGAACAGGGAACCCGCCGGCAACAGCGTGAAATCGATCTCCTCGCGGCCGGCAAACGGTCCGAAGGCCTGCAGGATGAGTTTGAGCGGCTTCATGCGTGGCGCCCTTCGTGTTCGAGTTCATCGACGATACGGGCGAGCACTGCGGAACCGGCTTCATCGAGCGCCTGGCCCGTCATCTCGGTGTAGAAACCGGCGAACAGCGTGTCGATCCTGACGCGCCGGTGATCCTCCGCCGCCCGCCCTTCGCCTTCGCCGTGCAGCGCCGGGCGCTCGATGGCGAGCGCATTGGGATAGGCCGAGCGCAGCTTGCCCATCGCATCGAGCAGGGCGCCGCTGTCGCTGAGGCGGGCGAGCACGTAGTCGGCGCGGCCGGGATCGTCGGCGGCCCCGGCAACGATGTCTTCGAGCGTGCCTTCGACAATGCGCAGATCGCGCCTCGGCTTGAGTGCGATCTGCTCCACACGGCACTGCCCGGCGCCGTCGAGTTCGACCAGATTGACCGACTTGAGATGACCGGCTTCGGCAAAGGAGTACTTGAGCAGCGAACCGGAATACTGCACGCGATCGCTGCCGGCGCGCTGCGGGCGGTGCAGATGCCCAAGCGCAACGTAGTCGAAGCCGTCAAACACGCTGGCATCGACGGCGCCCGTGCCACCCACGGTCAGCGGCCGCTCCGACTCCGATTCGCTGCCGCCGAGCACAAAGGCATGTGCCACCACGACCGCGCGCACGCCGGCAGGATGGCTCGCCCGGATCGCGTCCAGCTGTGCCGCGAGCGCGGCGTGATGATCATGGATCGTGTCGTCGCCCAGCGCCGCGCGCACCAGCGCAGGTTCGGCATAGGGCAGGGGATAGACCGCGACCTCGCCATCCGCATCACGCAGCATCAGCGGCTGCACCTGTGCACTCACCGGCCCGCACACCGTCAGTCCGGCCCGGGTCAGCAGGCTGGAACCGAAGGCCAGCCGGTCGGGGCCATCGTGGTTGCCCGCGATCACGACCACCGCAATGCCGAGGCCGGACACCAGTTCGGTGAGCACCTCGTCTAGCAGGCGCACCGCATCGGCAGGCGGCACCGAGCGGTCGTAGATGTCGCCCGCGATCAGGATGGCATCGGGACGCAGCTCGGCGGCGATGCGCACGAACTCGCGCAACACATGGGCCTGGTCTTCCAGCAGCGAGACGCCGTGATAGACGCGACCGAGATGCCAGTCGGCGGTATGAAGAAAGCGCATGGCGATGACAGACAGGATGGGCGGGGCCGCAGTTTCGCACACCTCGCAACCTCGCAATGCAGGTGAGATGCGCAAACGCACGCCCGACGCCTTTCCGCGCGTCGAAGCGCGTCGCCTTACAGTTGCTGCAGGCGGAAGTTGCGCGGTGCCATCTTCTCGGCGGCAGTCGCCAGCGCATCCATCGAGCCGCCGTTGGCCAGCCAGGCCTTGACCCAGTGCGGCTGACGTCCCCGGCCCGACCAGGCGAGTTCGCGATTGCTGGGGTGACGATACTTCGCCGCCACCTGCACACGCGCGGATGCCCTTTGCGCGATGCTCGACGGTGCTTCGACGATTTTCTCGGCGGCCTTGTCGCTGCACGCCTCTTCGAGCGTCAACCCGTGATCGCGGGCCAGCGATGACAGCCGGCGGCGCAACACCGCCTTGCTGTTGAGCTGCTGGCGGCGAATTTCATTTTCGATGCGGTTGCCGAGCACACGAAGCTGCGGCAGCGAGTAATCCTTCAGGTCGATGACCATGGCGAGAACGCTTTTCCCTCAAGGAGTTGGAATGGTGCCAATGATGCCACGAAGCCTGCGCCGAAACACCCGATATCTATGACTAAAGTCGAAGCACTGGAGATCACCCGCGAAATCGAGGATCCGCGGGTGCTGCAACCATGTCGCTTGCAGTCGGCGGCAGTGCGGACTGCAGAAAGGCGGTGATGGTCTTCATTTCCCCCGCCATGTCCTCGAAGGACTCGTGATCCCCCGGCAGTGTGAGCAGGTCCACACGGTCGTGGGCGCGCGCGGCGTGCAGGCGGGTGGCATCGGCCACCGGCACCACGGCATCATGCTCGCCATGCACGAGCAGCACCGGGCAATGCAGGCGCGCGATGCTGGCCACGGGCGCGATATCGTCGAAGCGAAAACCGATGGTCGCCTGCACGTAGTTGAGGATGTAGGCCTCCAGCCAGCGAGGGATGCGTTTGCTCGCGAGCCAGCTGCGCATCATGTCCGCGGGATGGGCGAAGGCTGACACGCTGACGACCGCCGCCACCTCGCCGCGCCGGGTCGCGGCCAGCAGCACCGCACCGGCGCCGACGGAATGGCCCAGCAGGGCGATGCGGCCGCCACTCGGATCGGCCCGTGCAGCCAGCCAGTCACAGGCGGCTTCGACGTCTTCGGCAAACCGCGGCAGTGAAGCAAAGCTGTCGCCGTCCGAGCGCCCATGGCAGCGCGCATCAATGAACAAGGCTGCAAACCCGGCTTCATGCAGCGGCTGCGCCAGCGGCAGCATCATCTGCGCATTGCCGCCCCAGCCATGCAGCACGATGACCGTCGCTGCAAGCTCGACACCCGCTTTGGGCGGAATCAGCCAGGCGTGCAGATGCTTGCCGTTTGCGGTCGGGATGCGTTCGGTTGAGAACGGCAGGCCAAGCGAGTCCGGACCTGCAGTCTCCCTAATCCGAGGTGCAGCCAGCCCGGCACGGATCGCGCAGCGGAGGCCCGCACGCACGGCCAGCACGGCCGCGCCGCCAGCGAGCAGATACAGTGCATGGAGGGGTTGAAAGGCGCTCATGGGCAGACAAACGTCAAAGCGGAATTGTGCGCGTCGTGGTTTCGATCCGGCAAGCAGGCGCAAGGCCGCGAATCGCTGCCTGCCACCTCGCCACTGCGGCCTGGTGGCGCATTCCACGACGCGGCGAGCACCGTCGCCTTTCATTCATCGTCGACTTGATCCCGAGCGCCATTGCTCCCCACAATCAGGTTTTGACGACAGGAACGAGCATGCGCGCCATTGTTACCGGACACAGCCGCGGACTTGGGGCCGCTATTGCGGAGAGCCTGCTCAAACGCGGCATCCGGGTGCTCGGTCTTGCACGTCACGGCAACGCCGATCTTGCCGTGCGCTTTCCGGCCCTGCTGCAGGAAGAAGCGCTCGACCTGTCCGAGCTCCCGTCACTCGACGCCTGGCTTTCGGGCGGCCGCTTCAAACGCTTTCTGGCCGACGAAGGCTCGGCATTGCTCATCAACAACGCGGGGCTGCTGCAACCCGTCGGCCTGCTCGGAAACCAGTCCACTGCCCGCATATTGCAGGCGGTGAGCCTGAACATTGCCGCACCGCTTGCGCTGGCGAATGCCTTTGCCGCGGGCGGGAGCCCCGAGCGCGCACGCCGCATCGTGCATATTTCGAGCGGTGCCGCGCGCAAGCCCTATGCCGGCTGGAGTGTGTATTGCGCAAGCAAGGCCGCACTCGACCACCATGCGCGTGCAGTCGCACTCGAAGCCCCACCCTGGCTGAAGATCAGCAGCATTGCACCCGGCGTGATCGACACCGACATGCAGGGCGAGATCCGCGCTTCGTCGGAGGCGGCCTTCCCCCAGCGTGCCCGCTTCGAGGCGCTCAAGCGCGAAGGCCAGCTCAACAGCGCGGAACGGTGCGCCTTGCAGCTGGTCAATCATGTGCTATCCGATGCCTTCGGGCACGAGGCGGTGTCTGACCTCAGAGAGCTGGACTAGGGTATGTGCAAGGTGCAGTGGCAACGCATCGCCCCCCTGCCGACACACCTCGACCGCGCCTGCGCTTGATCGCGCACATCCAATCGATCAAAGTCCGATCCATGCTGACTATGCCGAATGCTCGAATGAACCCGCTGTTCCCGCGCACACCGCTGCTTTCGGGCACCGATGTCGAAGCCAAGCGGGCAGAGATCCTTGCCTGTTTCCACGCCACCTTCGACCGCTACGAATCCCTGTTCCAGGTGCTCGCGAACGAGGAGGCCTACACCACCAAGGCCATCAGCCTGCGCCACCCGCTGATTTTCTATTTCGGTCACACCGCCACCTTCTTCATCAACAAGTTCATCCTTGCCGGCCTGATCGAGGAGCGCCTCGATCCGCGACTCGAGTCGATGTTTGCCGTCGGCGTGGACGAAATGAGCTGGGATGATCTCGACGACGCTCGCTACGACTGGCCGAGCGTGGACGAAGTGGCCAACTATCGCCTCCAGGTGCGAGCGGTGGTCGACCAGGTGATCCGGGAAACGCCCCTCACCTTGCCGATCGGCTGGAGCGATCCGTTCTGGGCGGTGCTGATGGGCATCGAACATGAACGCATCCATCTCGAAACCTCCTCCGTACTGATCCGTCAGCACGCCCTGAAGTACGTCAACACCCACAGCGCGTGGCAGCCCGCCACCCAACACGGTACGGCGCCGGACAACACGCTGGTCGCCATTCCGGCGGGGACGGTCAGACTCGGGCGCGATGCGGACGAGCCGATCTACGGCTGGGACAACGAGTACGGCCGCCACGAAGCCGAGATTCCCGCGTTCAAGGCCGCGCGCTACCTGGTGTCGAATGGCGAATTCCGCGCCTTCGTCGACGCCGGCGCTTACGCGGACGACAGCCTGTGGGACGAGGAAGGCCTGGGGTGGAAGCGCTTCGCCCGTGCCGAGCACCCCACCTTCTGGGTTCCGGACGGCAGCAACTGGAAACTGCGCCTGATGACCGAGGAGGTGCCGATGCCGTGGGACTGGCCGGTCGAGACCAACTGCCTCGAAGCCCGGGCCTTCTGCCGCTGGAAGGCGCGCGAAAGTGGCCAGCCGGTGCGCCTGCCCACCGAGGACGAGTGGAACCGCATCTACGACCACGCCGGACTGTCGGACGTGCCATGCGACGCCCCGGCGCACGCCAACCTGCATCTCGACTACGCAGCGTCGAGCTGTCCGGTCACGACCCACGCCCACGGCGACCTGTTCGACGTCGTCGGCAACGTCTGGCAATGGTGCGAAACCGCGATCTACCCATTCGACGGCTTCAAGGTTCACCCGATCTACGACGATTTCACCACGCCGACCTTCGACGATCGCCACAACATCATCAAGGGCGGCAGCTGGATCTCCACCGGCAACGAATCGCGCCACGCCTCGCGTTACGCCTTCCGCCGCCATTTCTTCCAGCATGCCGGCTTCCGTTACGTGGTCACCGACGCGCCCGTCCTCAATCCGGCCTCCTCATACGAGACCGATGCCTTGCTGTCCCAGTACGCCGAGTTCCACTACGGTGACGAAGTCTTCGGCGTACCCAACTTCCCCAAGGCGCTGGCCGATATTGCCATCGACGCTCACAAGCGACTGGGCAATGGCAACAGCGCACGGGCACTCGATCTGGGCTGCGCCACCGGCCGCGCCAGCTTCGAGCTCGCTCGGGCTTTCTCGAGGGTGGTCGGCATCGACTTCTCGGCGCGCTTCATCCAGGCCGGGGCCCGGCTGGCGGAAACCGGCAGCCTGCGCTACACCCTGCCCGACGAAGGCGAACTGGTGAGCTACCACGAGCGGCGCCTCGACGCCCTCGGACTTGCCGAAACCGCAGGCCGGGTCGAATTCTGGCAGGGCGATGCCTGCAACCTGAAGGACATCCACACCGGCTTCGACCTCATCCTCGCCGCGAACCTGATCGACCGCCTCTACAGTCCGCGCCGCTTCCTTGAGGGCGTCGCCCATCGCCTCAATTCAGGTGGCCTGCTGATCCTGGCCTCCCCCTACACCTGGCTGGAAGAGCACACCAAACGCGAAGAGTGGATCGGCGGCTTCAAGAAGGATGGCGAGTCGTGGACCACGCTCGACGGCCTGAAGGACATCCTCGGCGCGCAATTCGAACTCGTACAGGGCCCGCAAGCCGTGCCTTTCGTGATCCGCGAAACCCTGCGCAAGCATCAGCACACGCTGTCCGAACTGACGGTGTGGAAGCGCCGGACGTGAGCCACCAGGCCCGCCTCACGGTCAGCACCCGTGGCCGCGGGATGACCGACATTACCTCTGCCGTGGCCGAAGCCGTGTCCGCCAGCGGCGTCGATACCGGTGTCGCTCACGTTTTCGTGCGCCACACCAGTTGTGCGCTGCTGATCACCGAGAACGTCGATCCCGACGTGCGGCGCGATCTCGAAACACTGGCGCGGCGCTGGGCGCCCGACGGCGACCCGGCCTATCGCCACGACCTCGAGGGTGATGACGACATGGCCGCCCATGCCCGCAGCGTACTGACCGAAGTCGCACTTACGGTGCCGGTCGCTGGCGGCAGGCTGCTGCTCGGCACCTGGCAGGGCATCTTCCTGTGGGAACACCGCAGCCAGGGCCACGCGCGCGAGCTCGTGGTCACCATGCTCGGCACCTGAGCACACGCCGGCGCGACCGGCACCTGCTCACGACCGACTGCGCCCTGATGTCAGGCGCAGACGATCACCCTGTGGCGGCACCTCAGGCGTTCAGACGCTCCGGATCAGGAGCAGGCCCCATCAGGCCTGCCACCCAGCCCTTGAAGCTCTCCAGCAGCGACAACAGCGCCGGCACGAAGAACAGCACCAGCACCGCCGACACGCCGAGCCCGAACGCAATCGAGGTGGCCATCGGAATCAGGAACTGGGCTTGCAGCGAGCCCTCGAACATCAGCGGCATCAGTCCGCCGATGGTGGTGAGCGAGGTCAGCAGCACTGCGCGCAGGCGTCCGCAGGCCGCGCCGACAAGCGCATCGTGCACATTGGCGCCCTTGTGGTGCAGATCCTTGAACAGGCTGACGAGGATGATGGAGTTATTAACCACGATGCCCGACAGGCCGAAGAGACCGAACATCGACAGGATGGTGAGGTCCAGGCCCAGCAGCCAGTGGCCGAAGATGGCCCCTGCGAGGCCGAGCGGAATTGCCGACATCACCACCAGCGGCCAGCTCCATGAGGCGAAGGACCACACCAGCACGAGGTAGATGAGACCGAGCCCAAGTATCAGGCCGTTGCGCATGTCGTTCATGGTTTCACGCTGGTCTGCGGCGCGCCCCTCGAAGCTGTAGCTCAGGCCGTATTTCTCTGCCAGACGCGGCAAAGCCTCGCGCCGGAGCTCGGCCTGCACTGCATCGGCGTTGCTGCGATCGGTATCGATCTCCCCGGACACTTCGACTGCGAGCCTGCCGTCAGCATGACGCAGGGCCTCGAAGCCGCGCCGCGACTCCCAGCTCGCCACCGTGGCCAGCGGCGCAAAACTGCGATCCGGCAGGCTGACGGTCAGCCGCTCGAAGACATCGAGGCGTTCGCGTTCGTCACGCGGGAGCAGCACCCGCACTTCGAGCTCGTCGCGGCCAACCTGCACCAGTTGCGCAAGATGACCGTCAAACGCCGCACGCAGCTGGCGACCGAGGCTTTCGGTGGTCAGGCCGAGCGCTTCGCCGGCCGGCGTCAGGCGGTACACCAGTTGCTCACGCCCGAAGGGCATGTCGTCCTCGAGTTCGCTCACACCGTCTATGCTCTTGATGGTTTCCGCGAGTTCGAGCGCGGCAGCCTTCAGCGATTCGGCGTTGCCACCGGTGAGGCGGACATTGAGATCGCGTCCGGGCGGGCCGGACTGGCGTGAGTTGAAGGTCAGCAGCTCGAGCCCGGGCGGCTCGACGAGCTTGCTGCGCCAGGTGGCGAGAAAGCGTTCGTTGCGCACCGTCCGCTCATCGGGCGGGCTCAGCTCGACCATCATGGAGGCGAGCTGATCGCCCCTGGGCTCGCCCCCGCCCGCACTGACAATCGTGCTGCCGAGTCGCGACACCGCGGTCTGCACCAGACCGCCGCCCAGTTCGCGTTCGGTTTCGACCAGGGCGCGCTCCATGTCGGCAAGGAAGGCCGCCGTTTGCGCGCGCGGCGTACCGGCTACGAAGGTCGCATTCGCATACACCATCTGCCCTTCCGGAGTCGGGAAAAACACGAAGTTGATGCGCCCGCCCGCCAGCAGGCCGATGGCAAGCACCATCGTCGCCAGCGTGATCGCGACCGTCGTGCCGCGCCAGTCGAGGGCCAGCGTGGCGGCACGACGGAAGGGGCCGTCGCGAAAGGACGTGAAGGCCTTGTCCAGCCGCTCGCGCATGCGCGAGGTCTTGCGCGACGCAGCGCCCTGCAGTGCATGCTTCAGATGGGACGGCAGAATCAGGAAGCTCTCGAGCAGCGAGGCCAGGATCACCATGATCATGACGAAGGGAATGTCGCCAAGGATATTGCCGATGATGCCACCGACCATCATCAGCGGAATGAAGGCTGCAACCGTGGTGAGCGACGCTGCCAGCACCGGCAGCAGCATGCGTCGCGCGCCGCCCAGCGCAGACTGTTCCGGCCCCTCACCCATGCTGCGGTGCGTGTCGGCATCTTCACTGACCACGATGGCATCGTCGACGATGATGCCCAGCGCCATGATCAGCGCGAACAGGCTCATCATGTTGATCGTGCCTCCGAACACCATCATCAGGCCCAGGGTGCCGAGAAAGGCGGTGGGAATACCGACCATCACCCAGAACGCCACCCGCGCGGGCAGGAAGACATAGAGCACCAGCACGACCAGCAGCAGGCCGGACAGACCGTTGCTGATCAGCAGCTGGATACGGTCGCGAATCAGCTCCCATTGCGCATCGAAGACTTCCAGGCTGATCGAGGCCGGCAGGCTGGGCCGCGTCTTCTGCAGCCACGCGTCGAAGGCTTCCGCCGCCTTCAGCGAATGACCGCTCTCGGCCCGCTGCAGCAGCATCTCGACCACCACATCGCCGCCCTCGCTCAGCGCCAGCGAGCCCGGGCGCGGCTCACGCGTGATGGTGGCAAGTTCGCCAAGCGTGATGCGTCCCCCGCCATCGCTGACGACCGCCAGATTGTCGAAAGCCAGCGCATCGCGACGTTGCTCCAGGCCGCGGATCTCGCGCGCGCCATCCTGCTCACCCGCCACACCGGCCGGCACGTCGCGGGAAATCTGCGCAACCCGATCGCCGACATCGACCAGGGACAGTCCCAGCGTTTGCAGGGCTGCGGACGGCAGTTCGATGGCGATGCGCTCCTCGGGCAGACCGGTGATCGTCACCCGGTCGATGCCACCCGCGAGCAGCTCGCTCTCGAAGCGTCGCACCCAGGGTCGCAGCTCCTCGACGCTGCTGCCGCGAATCAGCAGGCGGGCAATCTGGTCGTAACGCGAGACCCGGCTGACCTGCGGCGTCTCGGCGTCGCGCGGCAGGTTGCGGAACTCGTCCACCCGCTGCCGCACCTGGTCGAGCGCCTGCAGGGGCTCGGTTCCCTCATGCAGTTCGAGCGTAATGCTGGAGACGCCCTGCGCCGAGGTCGACGTCATCTTCTTGAGGCCGTCGATGGTCTTCAGGCGCTCTTCCAGCGGCGTGGTGATGCCGATCTCGACGTCTTCGGACGAGGCGCCGCTCCACACCACGCGCACCGAGATGATGTCGAGTTCGAACGTGGGAAAGAACTGCACGTTCATCCGGGTGACGCCGATCACACCGACGATGAAGGCGAGCAGCATCAGGACGTTGGCGGCCACCTTGTGACGCACCAGCGTTGCGAGCACCCCCTTCTGCTTCATGGTGTAGCCACCTCGACCGCAAGGCCATCGATGGCATTGGGCAAGTGCGTACGCATCACCGGTTCACCCGCGCGCGCATCGGGCACGCGCACCAGCAGCTGCACGTCATCGCCTTCGCGGCGCTCGCCGACGCGCGTCACCTTCAGGCTTGCAAGGCGACCGTCGCGCACCGCATAGATGCGGTCACCGCCATGCAGCGCGGCAAAGGGCAGGACCAGTACGTCCGCGACCGGCGGACGCTCGAGTACCGCGTTGACGAAGGCACCGACCGGCAGGTTGGCGCCGTCCTCGATGCGCAACAACACATCCACACCACGCGCGTCGGCTTCGCCGCTGATGCGCTGGAGGCGGGCACGGATGGTGGTGGCACCAAAGTCGGCCGTGGCCTGCAACTGCTCGCCGCGCGCCAGTGCCATGCGCAACTCCTCGGCGTAGATCGCAGGCACGCGTGCGCGCAGGAAGAGCGCGTCCGACGCATACAGGCTGAGCAGCGCCTGCCCCGGCTGCACCTGATCGCCGGCAGCGACTTCAACCTTGCCGATGCGCGCGGCAAAGGGCGCTACGATCTCGCCCCGGCGCGCGTCGCGCTCGGCCTCGGCCAGTTTTGCCTGCAGCTGCGAAAGCCGCGCCGGGTGTTCGGCGATCGCCTGCTGGCGCTGGGTCAGCGACAGGCGCACGCGCGCCACCTCCTCGCGGGTCTGGTCATACGCGCTTTCTGCGCCAAGGCGGGCGTTCTTGAGCTTTTCGAAGCGCGCCTGCTTGGCCTCGGCAAGTGCAAGCAAGGCCTTTTCCTGCTCGATGGCGGCGAGATCGCCGCGGTGGCGGATGCGTTCGCGATCGACATCGCCGCGCGCCTGTGCCACCCGTGGCTGCAGGTCACGCGGGTCGAGTCGCGCCAGCACCGTGCCGGCCGCCACGCGGTCGCCATCGCGCACCACCACCTCAAGCAGGCGCCCTGATACCGGCGCTGCCGCCCTCAGGCGGTCCGGTGCCTCGATCCGGCCGTAGAGCACCAGCGTGGGCCTGGCCTCGACCGGCACGCTGGCACTGGCTTCGATCCGCCACACGCGCTCGCGGACCTCGACGGCAGGGGGTGCAGGACGCGTTGATTTGAGAAGAACAAAGGCGCCGACGGCGGCGAGAATGATGACGAGCGGAAGCAAGCGACGGCGCATGGATGGGGGTCCGGTCGTGGAACAGACCTCACGGCCGCGTCCGGCCGAAAGCACTGGGGCCGGGCTCATTGGGCGCCGAGGTCTGATTCCAGATTTATATCAGCAACTGCTTATTTTACAGACAACGAACGCACCACGCCGAATCACTCGGTCAATCCGGACGCGGCACCTTCGAAATTCATCAGAAACGGGTCAGGGCGCTTCGCACAGGCAATGGGCATACACGTGTTGCGGATCGTTCCAGCGCAGCAGGTCGCGGGTCTCGACCTGGAGACGATTCAGCATCTGCGCCACCGGCCCGCTGCTCGCCGGACTGCCAGACCCCGCGAGACCGCTGAAACTCAGGAAGCGCTGCATCACCATCTGCGCAGGCGTCAGCCCAACCGACGGCCACACCAGCGAGTGGCGCTCGAGGCCGGCACGCTGCGCAGCCGCTGCGATCGCCGCCTCGATACCGCCGAGCTGATCCACCAGACCAAGCTCGAACGCGGCCTGACCGGTCCACACCCTGCCACGCGCAACCTGATTGACTTCGTCTTCCTTCATGTTGCGCGCAGCGCCAACGACTTGCAGAAAGCGCCGGTAGCCATGCTCGATACCGAGCTGCATGGCTTCGGCAGCCACCGGATCGAGCGGCCGGCGTGGGTCGAGTGCGCCGGCAAGGGGCGCGGTGGCCACGCCGTCGACAGTAATCCCGAGCCGGCGCAGCGGTTCGGCAAACTCGGGGAACATCGCAAACACACCGATCGAGCCGGTGACGGTGCCCGGGGCCGCCCAGATCTCGTCGGCGCCAGCCGCGATCCAGTAACCACCGGATGCGGCCACGGAGCTCATGGAGGCGATGACCGGCTTGCCCGCCTTGCGCGTCAGTTCGAGTTCGCGCCGGATCTGCTCGGAGGCCCAGGCGCTGCCGCCGGGACTGTCGATACGCACCACGAGTGCCTTGATCGCATCGTCTTCGCGTGCCTCGCGGATCATGCGGGCGAAGGTATCGCCGCCGACCACGCCGGGCGGTTGCTCGCCGTCCGCGATTGCGCCCTGCGCAACCAGCACGGCGATCTTGTCGGCAGCCGACTTTTCCGCCCCGCGCACGACCGCGAGATAGGCGCCGGCATCGATCTGATGAAAGTCCTTGCCCGAAGCATCGGTGCCAAAGCGCTCGGCAAGCTGGGCCCGCCACTCGTCGGGGGTCGAAAAGCGGTCGATCAGGCCTGCACGACGTGCGGCTTCGGCAGTGTCGCCGGCGGTTGCAGCGAGCGCATCGCGGTAGCCGACGATGTAGCCATCAAGCGCCTCGGGCGTGAGCTTGCGCGCAGCGGCCACATCGGTGCGGAAGTGCGCCCACAGGCCGTCGAGCAGATCGCGGGTTGCGCTGCGGTCCTCGTCGGACATGTCACTGCGGGTGAAGGGCTCGGAGAAGGACTTGTACTCGCCCACGCGGAACACATGGACCTTGACCCCGAGTGCATCGAGCGCACCGCGGAAATAGGTCGAATAGCGCGACAGGCCACGCAGCAGCACGAAGCCGTCGGGCGCAAGCTGCACCTCGTCGGCAATCGAGGCCAGATAGTACTGGCCCTGGGTGAAGCGGTCGCCGCGCGCGAGCACCGGGCGCCCGGTGGCCTTGAAGTCGGCAATGGCTGCACGCAGTTCGGCCAGCTTGGACAGGCTGGCCGCTTCGAGATCGTCGGTCTCGAGCACCAGGGCTGAAATCCGGCTGTCATCACGGGCGGCGCGCACGACTTCGAGCAGATCGTGCAGCACGGTCTGCCCGCCATCCTCACCCCGCATGCTGAGCAAGGCCAGCGGCTCCTCGAAGGTGCTCTGTTCCACCAGCGCGCCGGACGGGCGCAGCACCAGCGCCGCACCGTCGGGCACCTGCGGCTCGGGGTGGAAGAAGGTCATCAGCAGTGCCGCAAGCAGCACCAGCAGCAAGAGGTTGAAGACCGTGCGACGCAGCAGGTCCAGCGAACGCCACAGCGTTCTCAACACCCGCCCCAGAAACCTGAACATGCCACCGATCACGACCTTGCCTCTCTATTTGTTGTCGGCCATCAGCCGCGTCGACGAAACACCAGATCCCACACCCCGTGCCCCAGCCTCAGACCACGGTTCTCGAATTTCGTCAGCGGACGGTAGTCCGGTCGCGGCGCGAAGCCGTCTGCCGTGTTTTCGAGCGCTGGCTCGGCGGCAATCACTTCCAGCATCCAGTGCGCGTAGTTCTCCCAGTCGGTGGCGCAGTGCAGATAGCCACCGGGTGCGAGCTTGGAGGCCACCAGCGCGACGAAATCGGGCTGGATGATGCGACGCTTGTGATGCCGCGCCTTGCGCCACGGATCGGGGAAGAACACATGCACGCCCGCCAGCGTGCCATCCGGAATCATGTCGCGCAGAACCTCGACCGCATCGTGCTGCATGATACGGACATTGCCGAGCGCCTGCTCGGACACCAGTTTGCACAGCGCGCCGACGCCCGGCGTATGCACCTCGATGCCAAGGAAGTCCGTCCCGGGCGCCGCTGCGGCGATCTTCGCCGTGGTCTCGCCCATGCCGAAGCCGATCTCGAGGATCTTGGGTGACTTGCGCCCGAAGACCACATCGAGGTCAATCGGCGCAGTCTGATAAGGCACGCCGATCTTGGGCAGCATGTCGTCCATGAAGCGCTGCTGAGCACCCGACATCCGACCCTGGCGCAGCACGAAGCTGCGGATGCTGCGGCTGGAAAAGCGGTGTTCGGGGCTGTCCTGGCCGATGATCTCGACCCGTTCCGGTGTATCGCTCATGAACCGATCAGCCCCGTGGTCGGCGAGCTCGGATCGGCCGAATAGAACTTGCGCGGCATGCGTCCTGCACGGAAGGCCTCGCGACCGGCCTCGACGGCCTTCTTCATGGCGCTGGCCATCAGCACCGGCTGGCTGGCCGCGGCGATGGCGGTGTTCATCAGCACGCCGTCGCAGCCGAGCTCCATCGCGATTGCAGCGTCGGACGCAGTGCCCACACCAGCATCGACGATCACCGGCACGCGGGCATTGTCGATGATCAGGCGCAGGTTCCACGGATTGAGGATGCCCATGCCGGAACCGATCAGGGAGGCGAGCGGCATGATGGCCACGCAGCCGATTTCTTCCAGCATCTTGGCCTGAATCGGATCGTCGGCGCAGTACACCATGACGTCGAAGCCGTCCTTGACCAGGGTTTCCGCGGCCTTGAGCGTTTCCGGCATGTTCGGGAACAGCGACTTCGGATCGCCGAGTACTTCGAGCTTGACCAGGGCGTGGCCGTCGAGCAGTTCGCGACCGAGACGCAGGGTGCGCACCGCATCTTCGGCGGTATAGCAGCCAGCGGTGTTGGGCAGAATGGTGAACTGGTCGGGCGGCAGGGCGTCGAGCAGGTTGGGCTCGTCCGCATTCTGGCCAATATTGGTGCGCCGGATCGCCACGGTGACGATGTTCGTACCGCTGGCATCAATGGCTTCGCGCGTTTCGGCGAAATCCTTGTACTTGCCAGTACCGACCAGCAGACGGGAGCCATAGCTCTTGCCGGCAATCACCAGGGGATCGTGGATCATGTTGGGACCTGTAGAGGAAGATCAAAAAGGCCGCGTTGCGCGCTGACTGCAGACAACACGAACGGGACCACGAAGGTTCAGCCGCCCCCGACCGCAACCACGATCTCGAGGCGGTCGCCTTCGGCGAGCGCGGTTTCGCCATGGCGGGCACGCGGCACAATGTCGCCGTTGCGCTCGACCGCGAGACGTTTGCCAACGAGCCCGCGCCGCTCGAGCAGGGCAAGTACCGTGAGACCGTCGTCCAGGGTTTCGGGCTGACCGTTGAGAATGATGCTGATCATGCGGGATGATGTGGCGGGTTCAAGGCCTGCGATTTTACCACGCAGGCCACACGGGGCTTGTTGCGATTGCGGTGCCTCCACCGTGCTTGCGGACTGGGGCAACATGCCGGGCAGACGTTCGCGGCCTTCGGCTTCCCGGGTGAATGGGGCTCAGCGGGGAAACAAGGCGATGCATGTTTGAGCCCGGGTTTATCGGGCGAGTTTGCATCGCCGCCCCGATGAGCCCCATTCACCCGGCGCTCTCGACAGCCCGTCACGCTGCCCCAGCCCGCAATCACTGCACCATCGCTTCATCTGGAAAGCACCCGGTTTGACATTTGCAGGCACGCGCGCTAATTTCGCAGCACTTAGCGCCGATTTGATCCATAGCTTGCGGGCGCTTAATAAATACGGCTAAAGCGAGGGCAACCCAGTCCGCGTTTTTCAGCCGGCTGGGTTTTTTTGTTTTTAGCAGACACCGACCATGATCCAACCGCAATCCGTCGGCATCGTGGCGCCGCAGACGGCCCACTTTGCAACGCCCCTGCCGCTTCGCAGCGGCGGCTCGCTGCCGAGCTACGACCTGGTATACGAAACCTACGGCACGCTCAACGCCGACGCGTCGAATGCCGTGCTCGTCTGTCACGCGCTGTCAGGCTCGCACCACGTCGCCGGGCGCTACGCGGACGACCCCGACAGCCTGGGCTGGTGGGACAACCTGGTCGGGCCGGGCAAGCCGCTCGACACGCGCAAGTTCTTCGTCATCGGCGTCAATAACCTCGGCAGCTGCTTCGGTTCGAGCGGACCGAGCTCGATCAACCCGGCCACCGGCAAGCCCTGGGGCGCGGCCTTTCCCTTCGTCACCGTGGAAGACTGGGTCGACACCCAGGCCCGCCTGGCAGACCGGCTCGGCATCAAGCGCTTCGCCGCGGTCGTGGGCGGCAGCCTGGGCGGCATGCAGGCGCTGTCGTGGACGCTGCAGTATCCCGACCGTGTCGCTCACGCCGCCGTGATTGCATCGGCCCCCAAGCTCACGGCGCAGAACATCGCCTTCAATGAGGTGGCGCGCCAGGCCATTCTCACCGATCCCGACTTTCACGGCGGCAACTTCTACGATCACGGCGTGGTGCCGGTACGCGGGCTCAAGCTTGCGCGCATGATCGGCCACATCACCTATCTCTCCGATGACGCAATGGGAGAGAAGTTCGGTCGCAGCCTGCGTCACGGCAAGGCGGTCTACAGTTACGACGTCGAGTTCGAGATCGAGTCCTACCTGCGCTATCAGGGCGACAAGTTTGCCGGCTTCTTCGACGCCAACACCTATCTGCTGACCACGAAGGCACTGGATTACTACGACCCCGCCTTCGCCCACGCGGGCAATCTGCCCGCCGCCCTCGCCAGCGCCGAAGCCGACTTCCTCGTGGTGTCCTTCACCACCGACTGGCGCTTCTCGCCCTCGCGATCGAGGGAGATCGTCTACGCCCTGCTGCACAACCGGCGCAACGTCAGCTACGCCGAGATCGACTGCGCAGCAGGTCACGACTCCTTCCTGCTCGATGAACCCCAATACCACGCGGTGCTTTCCGCCTGGTTCGACCGCATCAAGGTGTAAGCATGGCTGCCTACCGTTATGACTATGAAGTCATCGCCCAGTGGATCGAGCCGGGCGAAAAAGTACTCGACCTCGGCTGCGGCGACGGCAGCCTGCTCAAGCACCTGATCGACGTCCGCCAGGTGCAGGGCTACGGCGTGGAGAACGACCCCGACAAGCTGCTGGCCTGCGTGAAGAACGGCGTCAATGTGATTCAGGCCAACATGGACAAGGGCCTGAGCGATTTCGAGGACGGCTTCTTCGACCACGTGATCATGAGCCTGTCGCTGCAGGCGATGCACAACACACAGGGCATCCTCGCCGAGATGCTGCGTGTCGGCCACGAAGCTGTGGTGAGCTTTCCCAACTTCGGCTACTGGCGTCACCGCCAGAGCATCATCAACGGCCGCATGCCGGTGTCCGAGAGCCTGCCGCACCAGTGGTTCAACACGCCCAACGTGCGCTTCTTCACCATCGCCGATTTCGACGCCCTGTGCGAAATGAACGGCATCGCCGTGCGCGAACGCCTGGCGTTCGACGATGGCAAGGTGGTGGTGGACGAACCGAACTTCCTCGGCAGCATGGCGGTGTACCGCCTCGGGCGCGACTGATCGACAGATCCGGCTGCTGAAATGCAAAACGCCCCGCCATTGCACCGGCGGGGCGTTTTTTCGTCCACGGAGATCAGTGGTTCAGGATCTGACCCAGGAAGAGCTTGGTGCGCTCGGACTTCGGATTGGAGAAGAAGACCTCGGGCTCGGCTTCCTCGACGATCTCGCCCTTGTCCATGAAGATCACGCGGTCGGCCACGGTGCGGGCAAAGCCCATTTCGTGGGTGACGCACAGCATCGTCATGCCGTCTTCAGCCAGTCCGATCATGGTGTCGAGCACTTCCTTGACCATCTCCGGGTCGAGCGCCGAGGTGGGTTCGTCGAAGAGCATGATCTTGGGCTTCATGCACAGCGCGCGCGCAATCGCCACCCGTTGCTGCTGACCGCCCGAAAGCTGGCCCGGGTACTTGTTCGCCTGCTCAGGAATCTTCACGCGGTTGAGGTACTCCATCGCGATCTCCTCCGCCTCACGCTTTGGAATCTTGCGCACCCACAACGGCGCCAGCGTGCAGTTCTCCAGCACGGTGAGGTGCGGGAAAAGGTTGAAGTGCTGGAACACCATGCCGACTTCGCGGCGGATGGCCTCGACGTGCTTGAGGTCGGAAGTGAGTTCGACGTCATCGACAATGATCTTGCCCTGTTGATGCTCTTCGAGGCGATTGATGCAGCGGATCGTCGTTGATTTTCCCGAACCGGACGGGCCGCACAGCACGATCCGTTCGCCCTGCCGCACGCTCAGGTTGATGTCCTTGAGCACGTGGAACTCGCCGTACCACTTGTGCATGCCTTCGATGCGGATCATTTCCTTGTCACCGAGCGCATGTTTGATCTTGGCTTCACTCATTACCTAAACTCCTAACGCTTGTGGCCCGTGTCGAGCTTGCGCTCCAGGTGCATCGAATAGCGGGACATACCGAAACAGAAAATCCAGAACATGAGGGCCGCAAATACATAGCCTTCTGTCGCGAAGCCGAGCCAGGCGGGGTCGACCGTGGCCTGGTGGATGCTGTTGAAGAGATCGAACAAGCCGATGATGATCACCAGGCTGGTGTCCTTGAACAGCGCGATGAAGGTGTTCACGATGCCCGGAATCACCAGCTTCAAAGCCTGCGGCAGAATGACCAGGCCCATCATGCGCCAGTAGCCAAGACCCATCGCACCGGCGGCCTCGTACTGTCCCTTCGGGATCGCCTGCATGCCACCCCGCACCACCTCGGCCACATAAGCGGCCTCGAACAGCGTGACCGCGATCAGCGCCCGCAGCAGCTTGTCGATGTTCACCTCTTCAGGCAGGAACAGCGGCAGCATCACCGAGGACATGAACAGCACGGTGATCAGCGGCACGCCGCGCCAGAACTCGATGAAGGTGACGCAGATCACCCTGACCACCGGCATGTCCGAGCGCCGTCCGAGTGCCAGCAGGATGCCCAGCGGCATGGCGCCCGCGATACCGACGACCGCAATCACCAGGGTCAGCATCAGGCCGCCCCACTTGCTGGTTTCCACCAGCGTCATTCCCATGAAACCGCCATGGAGCAGCCAGTAGGCAAGCACCGGGTAGGCCAGCAGGAAGGCCGCACCGTAACGCAGCTTCCGCGGCATGGCCTTGATGAACAGCGGCGCAGCGCCAAAGATGGCCAGCAGCACCGTCAGGTCCACCCGCCAGCGCAGTTCCTCCGGGTAGAAGCCATAGAAGAACTGCGCCATGCGCACCTTGATGAACACCCAGCACGCACCACCGCTGGTGCAGCTTTCACGGTTGTCACCAATCCAGTCGGCACTGAAAAACGCCCAGTTGAGGATGGGTGGGATGGTGATCCACACAATGTAGAGCGCGAAAAGCGTGAGCAGGGAGTTGAACCAGTTCGGAAACAGGTTCGCCCGGATCCAGCCCATGGCGCCGACCGACATGTTCGGCGGCGGAAGACTCGGTTTGAAAGTATGTGTAGTCATGAGCTCGACTCTCTAGCGTTCGACCAGGGCGATGCGCTTGTTGTACCAGTTCATCAGCATCGAGATGCTGAGACTGATGGCGAGATACACCGACATCGTGATGGCAATCGTCTCAATCGCCTGTCCGGTCTGGTTCAGCACCGTGCCCGCGAACAGCGACACCAGATCGGGGTAACCGATGGCGGCAGCAAGCGAGGAGTTCTTCACCAGGTTCAGGTACTGGCTGGTCAGCGGCGGAATGATCACCCGCATGGCCTGCGGGATGACGACCAGGCGCAGGATGAGCCCCGAACGCAGACCGAGCGAACGCGCCGCTTCAGTCTGGCCATGGCTGACGGCGAGGATGCCGGAACGCACGTTCTCGGCGATGAAGGCAGCGGTATAGATACTGAGCGCAAAGGTGATTGCGACCAGTTCCGGAATCACCGCCCAGCCGCCGACAAAGTTGAAGCCCGTCAGCTCGGGAAACGACCAGTGGAAGGGCTTGCCGAACAGCATTGCGGCCATGCCCGGGACGATCACCAGCAAGGCGAGGGAAACCCACAGCACGGGGAAACGTTGCCCGGTGTCTTCCTGACGACGGCGCGACCAGCGCGCAAGCCCGATCCAGGCTGCGATCACGATGACCAGACTGATCAGGAAGGGCATGAGTCCGCCCGCGGCCTCGGGCGCCGGCAGGTACACACCACGGATATTCACGAACACCGCTTCGCCAAAGCTGTAACTCTGCCGTGGCGAGGGCATGGCCCGCAGCACTGCGAAATACCAGAAGAAGATCTGCAGCAGCGGCGGAATGTTGCGGAAAATCTCGATGTAGACGGTGGCCAGCTTGTTGATCAGCCAGTTGGGCGACAGGCGCGCCACACCGAGCAGAAAGCCGAGCACCGTAGCGAAGAAAATGCCCAGCACCGACACCAGCAGGGTGTTGAGCAGGCCGATGACGAACACCCGGCCGTAGCTGTCGCGCTCGGTATAGTCGATCAGCGACTGCAGAATGCCGAAGCCGGCCGAATTGTCGAGAAAGGCAAAGCCAGAGGTGATGCCGCGATTGGCAAGGTTCTGCTGAGTATTGTGAAACAGGTACCAGCCTACGCCGACGACGACGAGGATGGAGAGGATCTGAAAGGTCCAGGCACGGGCCTTGGGATCGGTCAGTAGCGATCCCCGCGGAGCGGCAGCCTTGGGCGCATCACTTTGCATGGAAACGTCCTTGTAAACAAGAGTATGGCCACCGTCTTGCGACGGTGGCCATCCGGCTTAGCGTACCGGCGGTGCGTACTGCAGGCCGCCCTTGTTCCACAGTGCGTTGATGCCGCGTGCGATCTTCAGTTCGCTGCCTGCGCCAACGTTGCGGTCAAAGACTTCACCATAGTTGCCGACCTGCTTGACGACCTGAACGACCCAGTCCTTGGGCAGCTTGAGGTCCTTGCCCAGTTCACCCTCTGCACCCAGCAGACGGCGCACGTCCGGGTTCTTGGAGGCTTTTGCTTCCTGCTCCACGGTCTTCGCGGTCAGACCGGCTTCTTCGGCGTTGATCATCGCGAACAGGGTCCAGCGCACGATGTCGAACCATTCCTCGTCACCCTGACGCACGACGGGGCCAAGCGGCTCTTTCGAGATCACTTCCGGCAGCACGACGTAGCCTTCCGGGTTGGCGAGCTTGATGCGCTGCGCGTAAAGCTGGGACTGGTCGGAGGTCAGCACGTCGCAACGGCCGGCCTCAAGCGCCTTCACCGTCTCATCAGACTTGTCGTAGCTGATCGGGGTGTACTTCATGCCGGTCGTGCGGAAGTAGTCCGACAGGTTGAGTTCGGTGGTAGTACCGGCCTGAATACACACGGCCGCACCGTCGAGCTCCTTGGCACTCTTCACGCCGAGCTTCTTGCTGACCAGAAAGCCCTGGCCGTCGTAATAGGTCACACCGGCAAAGTTCAGGCCCATCGCCGAGTCACGCGAGCTGGTCCAGGTGGTGTTACGCGACAGCACATCGACTTCACCCGACTGCAGGGCGGTGAAGCGTTCCTTTGCGGTCAGCGGAGTGAACTTGACCTTCTTTGCATCGCCGAAAACCGCAGCGGCGACCGCACGGCAGACATCGACGTCGATCCCTTTGAACTGACCCTTTTCATCGGTGTAGGAGAAGCCGGGCAGGCCATCGCTGACACCACACTGTACGAAACCCTTCTTCATCACGGCATCCAGCGTCGAGCCGGCACTTGCCTGAGTGCTCACACCTAGTGCAGCAGTTGCGGCGACAAGTGCGAGGGTAGTCTTGACTACTTTCATACGACATCTCCAGAGATTACACAGGGTCTGCCGACACGCAATATTCCTTGGCGAAGCATTGCGCACCAGGCAGATGGACGAGGCACCAAAACGGGGCCGCGGATGCACCAAAAATGACTCATGCATTGCAGCAATATTTCCCGTCTGCACCCTTAGTATTAGAGCGAATCTCAATGATTGCAATGGCTCTAGGGAAACTACCTAGTGTCACAACTCGCGGATTCGGACGAAAAAAAACCGCTCTGGCAAATGTTTGCCAGAGCGGTTTCTAGCGCTTTCCGGCCTGTTTACCAGCCGTTCAAGCGCAGTCGTCTCCTGCCCGTAAACCCGTGTTCTTTTGCGGCGCACCATGCGGTGCCAAGCCGCTTTCAGCCAACAGTGAAGTTGCTCACATCCACTTTCATGACCGGTCGCGCGAGCACGACCGCAGTGACGGCAGCGAACTTCTTCGCCCAGTCCCCGCCTTGTTCAAAACGATGCTCGCCGCCGTACTTTGCAACGTTGAGGATCATGTCCAGCACCAGGATCTTGCCCATGGGGTTGGACGGGGTGCATTCGAGATCCTCGAACTCCTTCGCCAACCAGCTACGGGCCTGATCCCTTTCCATCCCGGCCACGTCCGCGTCGTGCACGAGAAACTCGTACTCGCGGTCTTCGCCGAATGACACGATCACGGTTTGCGACATGCCGGCCTCCTCCTTTGGTCTGGACTCATGTTGTGCCGCATTGTTGTCGGACTTGGAGGGAAGTGCAAGGAACGTATCGAATTGTGTAAACGTGGAATTATTCGGGACTTTCCGCGCTGCACTGCAAGGTTGTTTGCATAGAGGGCGGCTGTCAGAATCTCGGCTCGTTCCACCCCGGAACGACTGCATCATGGTGCACAACCAGAATCGGAACCCGCGTCATTTTCCCCCGCCAGAGCTCATCCCCGCCGCCACGCCACGACTTGCCGCGTCCGCTGCTCGTAGCCGTCAGCGCACTCATCGCAGCGTTCGCGATCGCGTTCTGGGCCTTCTACGCCCATCAGGCGGACGAGCTGGAGCGCGACGCCGGCGCCGAACTGCAGATGACTGCGCAGATGCTGAGCGACGACTTCGAGCGCTGGCGCGCCGAACGCATCGGCGACGGCGACGTGCTGCGCAGGAACGGCCTCGCGCTGTCACGGCTGGATGACGAGATTCGAAGGTCCGGGAACCTGTCGAATGCCGACATCCGTTACTGGCTCCGGGGCTATGTCGAGGTATTCGACTATGCAGGCGCCCTGGTCCTCGGCGCCGGGGCACACCCGCTGTTTGCGACGGGCCAGCCATTTGCGGTTTCGGCGGAATCACGCAGGCTGATTGCGCAGACCCTCGGAAACAGCGTGCCGGCGCTCAGCCAGCTGCAGTACGACGGCAACGGCGAAAGCTACATCGACCTCGTCGTCCCGGTGGCAAAGCCCGAAGAAGAGTGGGCGGTGCACTCGATCGTGCTGCGCATCCGGCCCGAGCGCCATGTGTTTCCAATGCTCGAACGACGGCTCGGATCCCGCCCGGGGAAACGCAACCTGTTGCTGATGGATGCTGGAACCCAGTTCATCCCGCTTGAGCCGAACCTGCGTACCCACACACTGCAGGCGCCAATTCCCGCAGACCAGCCCCTGCTGCGGGCCACCCTGGCATCGGCCACGGCACACAGCGGCACGCTCGAAGCCGGTAGCGCCCCGGTTCAGGCCGCGGCGAGCCGGATCACAGGCACCGACTGGGTCGTTCTGAGCCAGATCGATCGCTCGACAATGCTCAGCGGCCTGCGCGCGCGCGCGCTCGTCGCCGCGATCGTGATGGCTGCCCTGCTGCTGGCAGCTGCACTCGCCGTCAGGCGCTTCTGGCAGCAGGCATACCGCACATGCGACACGGCACTCGTGGCCGAATCCAGGCGCCGCGAGGCGGCGGAAGCGCTGCACGACGAACTCGAAGGCGCCATGTCGATGGCACAGCTGGGACGCTGGGAGCGCCACCTGAAGCAGGACCACCTGTGGTGGTCGCGGCAGACACGCGAGCTGATCGGCATCCCGGCCGACGAACCGGCAAGCTACGCGGGTTTCATGCGTCGTGTTCATCCTGCCGATCGCGAACAGCTGGCCTCGACGCTGAAGGCCGCCTACGCTTCGGGCGAGGGCGGTGCCTTCTCCTACCGGGTGATTCACCCCGATGGCACCGTGCACTACTTCCACAACGAGTTGCGCATCGAACTCGACGCGAACGGCAGACCGCTGCGCGCGATCGGCACGGTTCAGGACATCACCGCACAGCAGAACACTGCATTGGAGCTGCACCGCCAGACCGCCTACCTCACCGCCATCGTCAACCATCTTCCGCAAGGGATCAGCGTCTTCGACGAGCACCTGCGGCTGCAGTACTGGAACGCACTGTTCGTCGAGATACTCGAGCTTCCGCCCGAGGTCGTGGTCAGGAACGTCAGCTTCGACGAGCTGATCATGGTGGCCGCACAGCGCGGCGACTACGGTCCGGGCGACCCGTTCGAGAAGGTGCGCGAACGCCGCGCGCTGGCCGAGGAGTTCAAGCCGCATTGCATCGAGCGCACCAAACCCAGCGGACGTTCGCATCTCGTGATCGGCGAACCCCTGTGGCTCGATGGCAAGGTGGCGGGCTTCATCACCACCTACACCGACATCACCGAACGCAAGCGCATCGAAGAGGAGCTGGCACGTAACAACGAGACTCTCCGCACCATCATCGACAACATTCCGAGTGCCGTCTCGCTGATCGACGAAGACCTGCAGGTCGTTGCCTGCAACGATCAGCTCCGGCGTCTGCTCGACTTCCCCGACAGCCTCTTTGCGGCGGGGCTCCCCAGCCTCGAATCGCTGCTGCGGTTCAACGCCGAGCGCGGCGAGTACGGACCGGGCGATCCGGAGCTGATTACGCGCGAACTGCTCGAGCGTGCGCGACGTGGTGAGCCCCATCACTTCGAGCGCCTCCGTCCGGGCGGGATGGTGCTCGACATTCAGGGCCGGCCTGTCGGCAACGGCGGCTTCGTCACCATCTACACCGACATTACCGAGCGCCGCCGAACCGAAGAGCGCCTGCAGCTCGCAGACAAGGTGTTCGAGCACAGCCCGGAAGCCATCGTGATCACCGACGGCGAGCACCGCGTGCTGTCGGTCAATCCGGCGCACGAGGTGATCTCCGGCTTTTCCGGCAGCCGCGTCGTCGGCGAGGTCTTCGTGCCCGATCAGGCGGAAACGGCATCCGCGCACGACACGCCGTGGGAGGCAACGGCAGGCAGCGGCTTCTGGGCGGGCGAAACCACCGGTATCCGTGCCAATGGCGAGGCCTATTCACGCTGGCTGAGCATCAGCGTGGTGCGGGAGGCTGCCGGCGCGCCACCCACTCATTACATCGCGATCTTCTCCGACATCACCGAGCGCAAACGCGCCGAAGCGGCAATCAAGCACCTCGCCCATCACGACACCCTGACCGGGCTGGACAACCGCTTCTCGCTCGGTGTGCGCCTGCAGCAGGCGATCGCGACCGCAGTCCGCAACGCGCAGCCGCTCGCAGTGCTGTTTCTCGATCTGGACCGCTTCAAGACCATCAACGATTCGCTCGGCCATCATGTCGGCGATGCGCTCCTGGTGCAGGTCGCCGAACGGCTGCGCGAGACCGTGCGTGAAAGCGACATCGTCGCCCGCCTCGGCGGCGACGAGTTCGTGGTGATCCTGCAGGGCACCCACGACCAGAACGACGCCGCACATGCCGCCGCCAAGATCCTCGACCGCCTTTCCCTGCCCTACACCGTCGGGGAGAGCCTGCTGCACACCACACCTTCGATCGGGATCAGCCTCTTCCCCGGCGACGGCGACACCACCTCGGCGCTGATGCGCAACGCCGATACCGCGATGTATCACGCCAAGTCGCTCGGCCGTGCAAATTTCCAGTTCTACGCCGAGGAACTCAACCGCAGCGCAATGGAGCGCATCGAACTCGAACGCAAGTTGCGCCAGGCCCTCCAGCATCAACAGTTCGAACTCTGGTACCAGCCCCAGTACTGCGCGGCCAAGGGCACACTGAAGGGCGTCGAAGCCCTGCTGCGCTGGCGCCACCCGGTCGACGGGCTGATTCCGCCGGTCCGTTTCATTCCGATCGCAGAAGAAACCGGCATCATCGTGGAACTGGGCGACTGGGTGCTGGATACCGCCTGCGGTCAGGCCCGGCAGTGGCAGGTGGCCGGCTTGCCGCCCTTGCGCATGTCGGTCAACCTGTCCGCAAGGCAGCTGCGTGCAGGCGAACTCACCACCCGCGTGGCCGATGCGCTTGCCCGCAGCGAGCTGCGCCCGGACTTGCTCGAACTTGAGATCACCGAGAGTTCGATCATGGAAAAACCCGACGAGGCTGCCGCCTTGCTCACGCGACTCAAGCAGCTCGGCGTGCAGATCGCGATCGACGACTTCGGCACCGGTTACTCCTCGCTGTCCTACCTCAAGCTGTTCCCGCTCGATCACCTCAAGATCGACCGCTCCTTTGTCTCCGACATCGAGACCGACGCCAACGATGCCGCAATCGTCGCCGCTGCGGTCTCGCTGGCCCACAATCTGGGCCTGTCGGTCATCGCCGAGGGCGTGGAAACCGCAACCCAGGTCGCGCGCCTGCACGAGCTTGGTTGTGACGAACTGCAGGGCTACTACTTCAGCAAACCGCTGCCGGCAGCCGAAATCGAGGTGCTGATCCGCAAGGGCGCGGTAACACGCTGATTCCATGCGCGGCCGCCCCTGAGGCCGCCGATCTGGGATAATCGCCGCTTCGACCAAGCCAAAGCCGCCCGTGCCCCATTCCCGCCCTGCCTGGCTGAACACCCTGCTCAACCGCCGGATGCTGATCTGCATCTTCACCGGCTTTGCCTCGGGGTTGCCCCTCTACCTGCTGCTGAATCTGGTTCCGGCCTGGCTCAAGACCGAAGGTCTGTCTCTCAAGACGATCGGTGCCTTTGCCCTGATTCAGTTTCCCTACACCTGGAAATTCCTGTGGGCACCCCTGCTCGACCGCTTCGGCCTGCTGCCCTGGCTCGGGCGCCGGCGCAGCTGGATGTTCGTGTCGCAGCTGGGCCTCGTGGCCTCGATTGCCTGGCTCGGTCAGCTGTCACCGGTCGATCACCTGCCACTGGTGATCACCCTCACCGCCACGCTGGCCTTTCTCTCTGCCACCCAGGACATTGCGCTCGACGCCTTCCGCCGCGAGATCCTGCCTGACGAAGAGCTCGGCCTGGGCAACGCGATTCACGTCAATGCCTACCGTATCGCGGGGCTGGTGCCGGGGTCGCTGTCGCTGATCCTCGCCGATCACCTGCCGTGGAGCATGGTGTTCATGATCACCGCCGCCTTCATGCTGCCCGGCCTGTTCATGACCCTGTCGGTGAAAGAGCCCTTCGCTGCGGCCGGCAGCCCGCGCACCCTGCGCGACGCCGTGATCGAGCCATTCCGCGAGTTTTTCGGTCGCCACGGCGTGCAGTCCGCGCTGCTCGTGCTCGCCTTCCTGTTCTTCTACAAGCTCGGCGACTCGCTGTGCACCGCACTGGCCACGCCCTTCTATCTGGACATGGGCTACTCCAAGACCGAGATCGGCATCATCGCCAAGAACGCCGGCCTGTGGCCGATGGTGATCGGTGGCATCCTCGGCGGCATCTGGATGGTGAAGATCGGCATCAACCGCGCATTGTGGCTGTTCGGCGTGGTGCAGTTCGTCACCATTCTCGGCTTCGTGTGGATGGCATGGTTCGGACCCGGCGAATCCAACGCCGCCCGCCTGGCCGTGCTCGCCACCGTGATTGCGGGCGAGGCGGTCGGCGCCGGACTGGGCACGACGGCGTTCGTCGCCTTCATGGCCCGGACCACCAACCCGGCCTACACCGCGACCCAGTTCGCCCTGTTCACCAGCCTGATGGCGGTGCCACGCACCTTCATCAATGCCACCGCAGGCTGGCTGGTGGAAGCGATGGGCTGGTACAGCTTTTTCTGGCTGTGTTTCTTCCTCGCCATACCGGGCATGCTGCTGCTGATCAAGGTCGCACCGTGGAACGGAGATCAGCTGCCTGCCAACGTGGCGCTCGACGCGCCCGGAGCCGGCGGGCGATGAGCCGTCTGGCACTGCGCGAGTTCCTTGCGGGCTGCCGCGATGAAGCCCCTCTGCTGCTCGGTGCCGTGCCCTTCGGCATGCTCTACGGCATCTCTGCCCTGGCGGCCGGCATCCCCGCGTGGCTTGCGCAACTCGCATCTGCAGTGGTGTTTGCAGGTGCGGCTCAGCTGGTCATCGTGCAGATGCTGGCTGCCGGCGCCGGTATGCTGCCCACCGCGCTCACCTCGGGTCTGCTCAATCTGCGCCACCTGCTGTACAGCGCCTCGATGGCCACCTACGTCGGTCACCTGCCCAGGCGCTGGCGCATGCTGCTGGCCTACCTGCTGACCGATGAGGCCTATGCTGTCGCGGTGCTGCGCTACCAGGCGCGCCCGCCTGCCGAAGGGCCCGACCTGCGCCACTGGTACTTCTTCGGTGCGGGCTTCACGCTCTGGTTCGCGTGGCAGCTGTCCACCGCCTTCGGCCTCGTGTTCGGCGCAGCGATTCCGCCCGCATGGGAGCTCGATTTTGCGGTGCCGCTGACCTTCATCGCCCTGCTCACCCTGTTGCTGCGCGAGCGCCCCGGTCAGGCCGCGGCGCTTGCAGCCGGTGGCGGCGTACTGCTGTTCGCCGCACTGCCGTTCAAGCTCGGGCTGGTACTTGCGATCCTTGCGGGGCTCGGTGCCGGGGTGTGGACGGCACGCCGTCGGGAGCAGGCATGATGAGCACGCTTGCGCTGATCGCGCTGGTGGTCTGTGTCGGTGCCGTCACGTTTTTCTATCGTTACGCCATGATCGGGCTGTTCGCGGGCGATCGGCTGCCCGGCTGGCTCCATGCGCTGTGCCGGCACATCGCACCGGCCAGCTTCGCCGCTCTCACCGTGAGTGCGCTGTTCATCGACGCCGGCGCTGTCAGCATCGCGCTCGATGCGCCCAAACCCTGGGCAGCACTGATTGCCGCGCTGGTCGCCTGGCGCAGCGGCAGCGTACTGGCCACGATCGGCGCGGGCATGGCTGCGCTCTACATCCTCAAACTCATTCTCTGAACCGCAATGACTGCCTCCGCCCTGATTGCCGCCGCACACGAACTCTCCGCCACCGTCGACGGGATGCGCTTCGCAGCGCCGGTCACGCATGTCTACAACCCGCTCGATTACGCCGGCGAGATTCACGACAACTATCTGAGGCGCTATGGCGAGGGGCGCAAACGCGTGGTGTTCATCGGCATGAACCCCGGCCCCTTCGGCATGGCGCAGATCGGCGTACCGTTTGGCGAAATCGGCACCGCACGCGACTGGCTCGGGCTCGAAGGCCCGGTGGGCCAGCCTGCGCAGAGCAACCCGAAACGACCGGTTGAAGGCTTTGCCTGCAAACGCTCGGAGGTCAGCGGGCAACGGCTGTGGGGTCTGTTTCGCGACCGTTTTGGTACGCCGGATGCCTTCTTCGCTAATCATTTCGTCGCCAATTACTGCCCCCTCGCCTTCTTCGAGGACGGCCGCAACCTCACGCCGGACAAGCTGCCGGCCCATGAACAACGCCCGCTGCTGTCAGCCTGCGATGCACACCTGCGCCGCCTGGTCGACACCCTGGAGCCGGAGTGGGTGATCGGTATCGGCGTGTGGGCGGAACAGCGCGCGCTGGGCGCGCTGGGTGACGTTGCCGGCCTGCGCTTCGGTCGCATCCTGCATCCCAGTCCGGCAAGCCCCGCGGCCAACCGCGGCTGGTCGGAAGCGGCGAGCAAACAACTCATCGACCTCGGCATATGGTGATGACCCGAACACGCGCCAGGTACGTCAGATGGCATTCGGGAACACCATCCGCGGAGGAATGGATAAAGGCGGAAAGCCTGTCCGGTGGCGGGGAGACAGCAAGTAATTCATAATTATGAGCATATTTCATTGCTCACTTTCCGTCAGGACCAACGAATGAGCCATCAACTCGACCCCCTCTTCAAGAACAACAAGGACTGGTCGGACCGCATGCACAGCGAGGACCCCGAGTTCTTCGCCCGGCTTGTAAACCAGCAGTCGCCCGAATACCTCTGGATCGGCTGTTCGGACAGCCGCGTTCCGGCCAACCAGATCATCGGTCTTGCTCCGGGTGAGGTCTTCGTTCATCGCAACATCGCCAACGTGGTGGTGCATACCGACCTCAATGCACTGTCCGTCATCCATTACGCAGTGGCAGTGCTGCGGGTGAAGCACATCCTCGTCGTGGGGCACTATGGCTGCGGCGGGGTCAAGGCCGCGCTCAACGACAATCGCATCGGTCTCACCGACAACTGGCTGCGTCATGTCCAGGATGTCCGCGACCGCCACGAGAATCTGCTCAACACGGTCGAAGACCACGCAGACCGGGTCGACCGTCTGTGCGAACTCAATGCGATGCAGCAGGTCGTCAGCATCAGCCAGACATCGGTGCTGCGCGAGGCCTGGGAGCGCGGTCAGGATGTCAGCATTCATGGCTGGTGCTACCGGCTGGACGACGGGCTGGTGCACGACCTCGGCATCAGTGCCACCTGCCGCGACGAAGCGCTGGAACTGTACCGCGACGGCATCGAACGCATGAGCCGCGACTAAGCCATGATCCGGCTCGGAATCGACCTTGGGGGCACGAAGATCGAGATCGTTGCCCTTGCCAGCGACGGGCGCGAACTGTTGCGCCGGCGCGTACCGACGCCTCAGGGGGATTACCGCGCCACGCTCGAAACCCTGGTCGAACTGGTCGGCTTTGCCGAGGCCAGACTGGGCGAGCGCACCAGTGTCGGGGTCGGCACGCCGGGCTCGCTGTCGCGGATGACGGGCTGCATCCGTAACGCCAACTCGACCTGTCTCAATGGACGCCCGCTGCGGCGCGATCTCGAGGCCATGCTCGAGCGCGAGGTCAGGCTCGCCAATGACGCCAACTGCTTTGCCGTTTCCGAGGCCACCGACGGCGCAGGTGCCGGGGCGGAAACGGTGTTCGGCGTCATTATCGGTACCGGCGTCGGTGGCGGGGTGGTCGTGGGCGGTCGTCTTCTTGCGGGAGCCAACGGCATTGCCGGCGAGTGGGGGCACTCCCCGCTGCCGCTGCCCACCACCGACGACCTGCCGCTCCCCCCGTGCTATTGCGGCCGGCGCGGCTGCATCGAAACCTATCTCTCCGGCCCCGGACTTGCCGCCGATCATGCACGTCGTCATGGCGGCGGACTGAGCGCCCGTGAAATCGCGGACGCAGCGGCGGCGGGGGATGCGGCCAGCGAGGCCACACTGCAGCGCTATGAAGCGCGGCTGGCACGCGCGCTGGGCACGGTGATCAACCTCATCGATCCCGACGTGATCGTCCTCGGCGGCGGCCTGTCGAGGCTCGAGCGACTGTATGCCAATGTGCCGGCACGATGGGCCGAACACGTCTTCTCCGATCAGATTCTTACCCGGCTGCGGCCGGCCCGTCATGGCGACTCGTCCGGCGTGCGCGGCGCAGCCTGGTTGTGGCCGGCAGGCACTGAAGCGCGTTAGCCCTGCGCGCCTGCGGACCGCGGATCATCCGGTGCGAACGGACTGCGCCCCGGTGCCGGTTGCCCCAAATCTGACGTCTGTCGCCAACGGGTGCGCACGCTCAGACATCGAGCGGATCCACATCAAGCTGCCAGCGCAGCTCGCGCGGCGTGCGCTGGGCGTAGAGCATGGTCATCCACTGGCCCAGAAAGCCCTGCAGATCTGCACGGCTGTCCGCCTCGACCAGCAACTGCGCACGCTCGCGGCGTGCCAGCCTAGACATGCGCATCGGCACCGGATCGAACAGGCGCAGGGTCTCGGGCGCACACGACTGCGCCAGACGACGGGCGTGCTGCAGAAACTCGACTGCATCCGACAGCGCCGGTGCATCGGCCCGCAGCATGGCCTGGTGCGTGAATGGCGGAAAGCAGGCGACCCTGCGCTCATCCAGCGCCATCTTGGCGAAGGCATCGAAATCATGGCGCCCGAGGTGCTGATAGAGCAGGTGGCCGGGGTACTCGGTCTGAATCAGCACCTCGCCCGGCAGACTTCCACGCCCCGCACGCCCCCCGACCTGCATCAGCTGCTGGAAGAGCCGCTCTGGCGCACGGAAGTCAGCCGCATGGAGCGAGGAATCTGCCCCGACGACGCCCACCAGGGTGAGCTTGGGAAAATCGTGCCCCTTCGCCATCATCTGCGTGCCGACCAGGATGTCTGCTTCGCCGGCAGCGATCTTGTCGAGGAGCGCCTCCCATTGCGCACGGGTGCGCGCGGCATCGCGATCCACGCGCAGCACGCGGGCCTCGGGAAAGAGCTCGTTCAGTCTGGCCTCGATCCGCTGGGTGCCGCGACCGAAGGGCTGGATATCCTGATTGCCGCAGCTCGGGCAGGCATGCGGAATCCCGCCATCGCAGCCACAGTGGTGGCAACGCAGGCGCCGGTCGGCCAGATGCACGACAAGGTTGGCCGAGCAGTGCGGGCAGCGGCTCACCCAGCCACAGGCCGGACATGACAGCACCGGCGCGTAGCCGCGGCGGTTGATGAACACCAGGCTCTGCTCGCCCCGCTTCAGACGCTCGGAAATCGCCGCGTGCAGCGCCGGGCTGAGACCTTCGTCGAGCTTCATGCGCCGGATGTCGACCGCACGCACCTTGGGCAGGGTCGTCGCCACCGCACGATGCGTCAGGCGCAGCAGACCATAACGCCCGTTGCCGGCATGCTGCCAGCTCTCCAGCGACGGCGTGGCCGAGCCGAGCAGCACCGGCACAGCACGCTGGCGCGCCCGCCACACGGCGACATCGCGTGCCGAATAGCGGACGCCCTCCTGCTGCTTGTACGAGGCATCGTGCTCTTCGTCGACCAGGATGATGCCAAGGCGGGGAAGGGGCGCAAACACCGACAGCCGGGTGCCGAGAACGATGTCCGCGTGGCCGCTCAGGGCCTGGACGAAGCCACGCGAGCGCGCCCCTTCGGCAAGCCCAGAATGCAGGCTAACAACGTTGGCTGCCGGAAAGCGCTGCGCCACCCGGTTCTCGAGCTGCGGCGTCAGGGCAATTTCGGGTACGAGCATCAGCACCTGCTCGCCAGCCGCCAGCGCCCGTTCGGCGAGACGCAGATAGACTTCGGTCTTGCCGCTGCCGGTCACGCCATGAAGCAACCAGGCGTGGAAGCCGGTGCCGGAAGCGACCACGGTATCGATCACCGCGGCCTGTTCCACGGTCAGTTCGGGGCGGCCCGCAGCGAGATGCCGACCGCCACCATCGTCACGTGGCACCAGCCAGCCGCGCCGGATGAGGTCGCCCACCGCGCTGCCTGCGTCAAGAGCCCGTACCGCGCTGCGCCGCGCGGGCCCGCCCAGCGCCTCGGTCGCCTTCAGCAGCGTCAGCGCACGGCTCTCGCGCCGCGCCTCTGCGAGTGCGGCACGACCTGCGGCGGAGAGTTCGAGCAAGGGGTCGACATCCTCTCCACTCACCCCGTCCGCACGACGCAGGCCCGGCGGCAGGGCCAGGGCGACGACTTCGCCCAGTGGGGCGTGATAGTAGCGCGCAACGAAACCGACGAGTTCGAGCCAGTCGGCCGGAAGAGCCGGCACCTCACGCTGAACATGACTCACCACCTTGAGGCGGCTGCAGTCAACATCCGCCTCGGCGGGCAGGGAAACGATCAATCCGCTCTTTTCCCCACGTCCGAAGGGCACGCGCACACACCGTCCAATATCTGAATGAACTGCATCTTCTGCAATGTAATCAAACAGTTGTGGAATCGGCAGAGGCAGTGCAACGCGTATGATCGGCATGGGGAATCGCGATGTATCCAGAATAGCTCTTTTATTTCAGTGATTTAGCGTTGAAAGTTGAAGCCGATACGCGGAAAACAGCGCTAAACACTTGCCGCTAAACCCCCCTTCGTCTTGTCCACAAAAGCTGTGGATAACTTTGTGGGAAACCAGGGTAAATCGGGCTGAAACCGGCGTGAAACAAGCACTTCTGTCACTTTGCCTTAACATAGTGCAACGTTTTTATTCTTATAAATCAACAGCTTGAAAATTTCATCGCATATGCGCACTATTTCGGTGAATATTTTTACCCAAATGGCTTCCGTGTGCATAAGTCAAGCGAAAAACCCACTTTTTTTTGTTGACATGCACCGGAAGTAGTAAGCGAAGTTACCCCCTCCTGTGCCGTCAGAAAACGCCCGTTCAGCCTTGAGCGCGCACGATGCGGCTATGTTCATGCGCCGTATCGACCATCACCGCCACATTCTCCGGCGGCGTGAACTGCGAAATGCCATGACCAAGGTTGAAGACGTGGCCAGGATGCGCGCCAAAAGCGTCGATCACCTTGCGGGTTTCGGCTGCAACAACCTCTGGCGGTGCGAAGAGCACGTTGGGGTCGAGGTTGCCCTGCAAGGCCACCTTGTCGCCCACCAGCTGTCGGGCGCGGCCAATGTCCATGGTCCAGTCCAGCCCGACCGCGTCGCTGCCGATACCGGCAATCGACTCCAGCCACAGTCCGCCGCCCTTGGTGAATACGATGCTCGGCACACGCTCGCCATCGCGCTCGCGAATCAGGCCTGACACGACCTTTTCGAGATAGGGCAGGGAGAACTCCTTGTACGCGGCCTCCGACAGCACCCCGCCCCAGGAGTCGAACACCATGACGGCCTGGGCGCCCGCTTCGATCTGGGCGTTGAGGTATTTGACCACCGCGTCGG
This sequence comes from Parazoarcus sp. PS-13 R2A, assembly GCF_057621855.1. Classification (NCBI taxonomy): domain Bacteria; kingdom Pseudomonadati; phylum Pseudomonadota; class Betaproteobacteria; order Rhodocyclales; family Zoogloeaceae; genus Parazoarcus; species Parazoarcus sp. PS-13 R2A. Next base: position 31,477 of record NZ_JBYEXN010000018.1, on the reverse strand, counting down.
CAGTCACGCTCAGGATGTGGTGCATCAGGTCAGGCCGGCTGTAGGCCATGCTCTTGACCTTGCGATAGTCGTCCGACGAACCGCCTTCGACCATGTAGCACGCCAGCGTCCACGGGCTGCCGGAGAAACCGATGAGGGGGACGCTGCCATCGAGCGCGCGACGGATCTCGGCCACGGCATCCATGACGTACTGCAGCTCGACGTGAGGATCGGGTGCAAACAGGTTGCGGATCTCCCACTCTTCGCGCAGCGGGCGCTCGAAGCGCGGCCCCTCGCCTTCGGCAAAGTACAGCCCCAGCCCCATCGCGTCCGGCACCGTCAGGATATCGGAGAACAGGATCGCGGCATCGAGGTCATAGCGTGCCAGCGGTTGCAGCGTGACTTCACAGGCCATGGCCGGGCTCTTGCACAGCTGCAGGAAGCTGCCCGCACGCTTGCGCGTCTCGCAGTATTCCGGCAGGTAGCGTCCGGCCTGGCGCATCAGCCACACGGGCGTGTATTCGGTGGGCTGGCGCAGCAGGGCGCGCAGGAAAGTGTCGTTCTTAGGGCGGCTCACGTCGAGTCCTCTTTTCCAGCCGATTGGCAACAAGGCGTGATTATCGCCTGTCACGGGCCCGGATGGGTTGAGCACCGTCAGTTTGGACATCCGGAAAGGAGCCAGACGCAGGCAGGCCAGCAGCAAACGGCGGGCCGTCACAGCGCCCCGATACGCGTGCGCAGGTGACCTTACCGGCGCCAAAATGCCGGCGTCATGACCACCAGCAAGGTGAAGATCTCGAGCCGCCCCAGGATCATCGTGAACGACAGCACCGCTGTCTGAAAATCATTGAGCGACTGATAGTTGGAGGCCGGACCCACGGCATCGAGCCCCGGGCCGGTGTTGTTGAGACAGGCCACCACCCCTGAAAACGCGGTGATCAGTTCGAGGCCACTGGCCGACAGCAGCAGGGTCAGCGACACGATGCTGACCATGTACATGAAGCTGAAGCCGAGCACCGCGTGGAGAATGCCCTCGGAGACGGGCTGCTTGCCCATCAGGACCGGGCGCACCGCATTGGGATGAAGCGAACGGATGATCTCGCGAAACACCTGCTTGTACAGGATGATCGCACGCATCATCTTGATCCCGCCGCCGGCCGAACCCGAGCACGCAATGAAGCTCCCCAGGAACAGCACCCAGATCTGCGCGAACATCGGCCACAGCGTGTAATCGTAGGTCGCCAGACCCAGCGAGGTGGAGATCGACACCACATGAAAGGACACATAGCGCAAGGTGGTGGCCAGGTCGGCATGCACGTTGAACTGCATCAGGTAGAACGTCAGCAGCAGGATGCTGACGATCAGGACTGCGAAGAAGAAGGGAATCTCGGGGTCGCGGAAGTAGGGCAGCAGTGAGCGCCGCGACAAGGCCAGATAGTGGGTGGCAAAGTTGAGCGCGGAAGCCAGCGCAAACACCATGGCCACCATCTCCACATCGAGATTGTGGAAGTGTCCGAGCGAGGCGTCCTTGCTCGAAAAGCCGCCCAGCCCCGCGACCGAGAAGGCATGGATGACCGCATCCCAGCCTTCCAGGCCGGCGAACCAGAGGCTGAAGCCACAGCCGACGGTTAGCAGGATGTAGGTGAGCCACAAGCCCTTGGCCGTCTCCGCGATGCGGGGCGTGAGACTGCTCTCCTTCATCGGCGTGGGCACCTCGGCCTTGAACAGCTGCCGGCCACCGATGCCGAGCAGGGGGAGAATGGCGACCACCAGCACGATCACCCCCATGCCGCCGATCCAGTGCATGAAGGTGCGCCACAGGTTGATCGAGGTCGGCAGGTCGTCAAGCCCGGTGAGGATCGTCCCGCCGCTCGCCGTCAGGCCTGATACCGCTTCGAAGTACGCGTCCACCAGAGACAGGTGCGGAAGGTAGCCCAGCAAGGGCAGCGCGCCGAAGACCGGCAGTACCACCCAGGTGGACGCAACCAGAAGAAAACCGTCGTGCACCCGCAGGTCGCGACGACGCCCGCGCGTCCCCAGCCACAGCAGCGCGCCGCACAGCAGGGTCACCACGATCGCCTGATCGTAGGCCATGGTTGCACCGTCATCGAGCCAGAACGAAACCGACAACGGGAACAGCATCAGCAAGGCAAAGATCACGATGATCAGGCCAAGCGCGTTGAGGGCAGGGTAGTAGGCGCGCACCGGGGACGAGTACATGAACTTAAAGGAAGGTGAAACTGACCTGGAACAGCTTCTCGACCTTGCTCACCAGATTCTTGTGGGTACAGAACACGATCACGTGATCCTCGTTCTCAATCAGCGTGTCATGGTGGGGAATGATCACCATCCGCCGGATCACCTTGCCGTCGCCACCGCGCCGTTCGTCACGCACGATGGCGCCAATCGTCGCCCCCTTGGGAAGAGTGATCTCGTCGATGCGACGACCCACCACCTTGGAGTCCTTGGGCTTGCCGTGCGCAATGATCTCGAGCGCCTCGGCGGCCCCGCGGCGAAGGCTATGGACCGCCACCACATCGCCACGACGCACATGCGCAAGCAGCGATCCGATGGAGGTGTGTGCAGGCGAGATCGCGATGTCGATCGGCCCACCCTGCACCAGGTCAACGTAGCTCTTGCGGTTGATCAGCGCCAGCGTGCGGCGCGCGCCCATGCGCTTGGCCAGTGAAGCGGACATGATGTTGTCTTCTTCATCGTTGGTCAGCGCCACGAACAGATCGGTCTCGTCGATCCCCTCGTTCTCGAGCAGCTTCTCGTCGGTTGTGTCACCCCGCAGCACCAGGGTATGGCTGAGCTGGGTTGCCAGCATCTCGGCCCGGCGCTTGTCGACCTCGAGAATCTTGACGTGATAGTCGTTCTCGATCGAGCGTGCGAGGCGGAAGCCGATGTTACCGCCGCCGGCAATCATGATCCTGCGCATCGGCTTGTCGGTGCGGCGCAGTTCCCGCATGACCTGCCGGATATGCACGGTCGCTGCCAGACAGAACACTTCGTCGCCGGGGACGATCACCGTGTCGCCCTCGGGAATGATCGGCTCGCCATTGCGGTAGATGGCGGCAATGCGCACCTCGACGTTGGGCAGGTGAAAGCGCAGCGCCTTGAGCGGATGCCCCACCAGGGGTCCGCCCTCGAACGCACGGACACCGATCAGGCTGACCACGCCATCGGCAAAATCCAGCACCTGCAGCGCCTCGGGAAAGGCAATCAGACGCTTGATGTGATCGGTGACGATCTGCTCCGGACAGATCGAGAAATCGACCGCGAAGTTATTTTCGTCGAGGAGCTCGGGGTGGTCGACATAGTCGGTCGAGCGCAGGCGCGCGATCCGCGTGGGCAGATTGAACAAGGCCTTGGCCACGCGGCAGGCGCACAGGTTGGTCTGGTCCGACTGTGTCACCGCGATCAGCAGATCGGCGTCTTCCGCACCCGCTTCACGCAGGACCGATGGCGACGCAGCGTTACCGCACACCGTGCGTACTTCCAGCCGTTCGCGCAATTCCGCGAGGTAGTCTGCACTGGTGTCGACAAGGGTGATGTCGTTGGCTTCAGATACCAGATTTTCAGCAACCGACGCACCGACCTGGCCGGCACCAAGAATGATGACTTTCAACGGGATAGCCCCAGATGAACGCAAGAGCGGCCGATTCTACGCGGTGTTTCATCGACATGAAACAGAATGTTGCAATGCAGCAACCTGCGTATCGATGCGGCCCCCGTCGCGCCCACGCGGCCTATCCCTTGAGCATCAGTTTTCCTCGTGCCGCCTGCCTGCCTGCAGGCCCAGTTGTTTGAGCTTGCGATAGAGATGCGTGCGCTCCAGCCCGGTCTTCTCGGCAAGGCGCGTCATGTTGCCGCTCTCGAGTCTGAGATGGTGTTCGAAGTACATGCGCTCGAACGCTTCACGGGCTTCACGCAGCGGCTGGTCGAGCGGAATCGCACTCGCCGCCGCATCGGGATTGGGCGCAAGCAGACGTCGCACTTCGGGCAGGCCGATCTCCTCTTCGAGCGTTGCCAGCGCCAGCGATCTCACCGCGGCGCGCAATTCGCCATAGCCTCCGGTCCAGTTGTGCGTGCGCAGGTGATTGAGCGCAGCCGTGGAAAACCGGCGCAGCGGCACATCGTTCGCTTCGACCAGATGCAGCAGCACCTGTGCTGCAAGCTCGGGCAGATCGTCACGGATGTCACTCATTGCCGGTGGCGCCAGGCTGATCTCGAACAGGCGGTCGAGCACGGCCTCGTCCCAGCCCTCGCTGAGCAGTGCATCGTGACTGCGCTCGGTGGCCACCACCAGACGCAGGTCGTAGCGGTCCAGGCGCTCGAGCGCGAAGGCGAGATTCTTCTGCTGCGCACGCGACAATCGTGCGAGCTCGGCGACATACAGCAGCCCGCCCTGGCTCGCCTGCAGCTGGTTGATGTCCAGCGGCACATTGACCGCCGTGAGGTCGAGCCAGGGTGCGCCGCCGGCCTGCAGGCTGCGCGCGACCAGTTCGGCCAGGCTGCCTCCACCGACGCGCAGCAGGAGCACTCTCGAACTGTCCGCGATCTGCTCGATCCGCCGCTTGAGCTCGCGCAGCGGCGCAGAGCGCGTAAAGGCCGCAAGCGTCAGCGGTGCCGGCGCGCCACTTGCGACCGGGCGCTGCAGGCCGCGCTTTACCGAGGCCAGCAGCTTCTGCAATGCGATCGGCTTTTCCAGATAGTCGATGGCGCCAATGCGGGTCGCCTCGACCGCCGTGTCGATGGTGCCGTGGCCGGACATCATCACCACCGGCATGTTCAGCTGGCCGTTGGCCGACCATTCCTTGAGCAGGGTGATGCCGTCGGTGTCGGGCATCCAGATGTCGAGCAGGACCATGTCGGGGCGCTCTGCATTGCGCGCTGCGCGCGCCGCTGCCGCGTTCTCCGCGAGCTGGATGTCGTGCCCTTCGTCACGCAGGATCTCCGAGAGCAATTCCCGGATTCCCATTTCATCATCAACGATGAGTAGCTTGGCCATGGTTCAGTGTTCACCGTTTGTCAGGATCGTCCGCAGACGAATGCGTACTTCGGCTCCGCCGATGTCGCGATTGGCAATTCGTATTTCGCCCCCGTGCTCAGCCACGATCTTTTTCACCATCGCCAGACCGAGTCCGGTTCCCTTTGACTTGGTAGTGAAATAGGGCTCGAAGGCACGGGCGAGAATCTCGGCCGGGAAACCCGGACCGTTGTCACGGCAGACCAGCAAGACCCGGTCGCCGTCAGCGCGTGCAAGCAGCGTGATCTCGGCGTCGTCTTTGCCGAGCACCGCATCCTGCGCATTTTGCAGCATATTGTGAATGATCTGGCGAATCTGCGAAGCGTCGCCCAATACCTTGGGCAGGTCGTCTCCGACCTGCAGGCGGATGCGCACCGCAGCGCTTTCGTAAAGGTGCAGCACTTCCCGCATCAGCGCTGCAAGGTCGAGCGCGACCAGCTCCGGCGCAGGCAGTCTCGCATAGTCCCTGAAGGCATTGACCAGATTCTTCATTGCCTCGACCTGATTCACGATCGTCCGCGTCGCGCGCTCGAGCATGGCCTTGCCGTCTTCGTCGAGCTGATCTGCAAGCTTCAGCGCCAGACGTTCGGCCGAGAGCTGGATCGGTGTCAGCGGGTTCTTGATCTCGTGCGCCAGGCGGCGGGCGACCTCTGCCCAGGCGGCGGTGCGCTGTGCATCGACCAGCCGGGTGATGTCGTCGAACACGACCACCAGGCCACCGCCCGTACTCTCCGGCAGGCGCGAGCCATGCACCAGCAGCGTCAGCGGGGTGCTGTCCGGCGAAGGGATCTCGATCTGCTCGTGCCAGTCGCTCTCATGCGCCGCAAAGCCTTCCAGCAGCGCGTCGCGCAACACTCCGTGACGCACCCAGTCGGCAAGCGCGATGTCTTCGAAACCGGCGAGATCATCGGCAAGGATGTCCATCGCACCGCGGTTTGCCGCGCGCAGGGTGCCGTTGCCCGCGAAGGCGAGCACACCGGTCGAAAGGTTGGCGAGCACGCTTTCCAGGTAGGCACGCGCGGCTTCGACTGCCGCACGGTTGCGGTCCGCGGCCGCGCGGGCGTCTTCAAGCTGGCGCACCATCTGGTTGAAGGATTGGGTCAGGACGCCGAGCTCGTCCCGTGCCGGCAAGGCCTGGCGCGGGCGATAGTCGCCCTGCGCCACGGCCTGGGTGCCTTCAGCCAGGATCAGCAGCGGCGCAGCCAGCCTGCGCGCCAGCACGAAGGCAACCGCCATTGCGGTGAGCAGGGCGAGCAGCAGGGTCAGGGTCAATGTAAGGCTGTAGATGCGCTTCAGACCGTCGCGCCCAAGGGTGAGCTGCTGGTAGTCCCGATAAGCCTCCTGTACGGCCTCTGCGTGGCGGGAAAAGGTATCCGGCACGGGCTGGGTCAGCTGCAGCAGCTGCGGTTCGCTCAGAATCGAGCGCGTCGGGATCGGCACCACAACCCGAATCACCAGGCGTCCATCCGGATGGCTGTCCACCGTGCTGACGCTGCGACTCTGTCGTGCCTGGCGCAACTGCGCCGAGGAGGGCAGATCAGGCAGCAAGGCGACGCCGCCGTCACTGGCGGTGGCGACAACCTGACCGTTGGGCGCCAGCACCGTGGCGTTGCTCACGCCCGCCGTCTCGCGCAGGCGGCTGAGGGTCGCAGGCGACACGGTCTCGAAACCCTCGAGATCGAGCGCCATGTCGCCGGCCTTGGCGTTGACCTGGCTCACCAGATAATCGAGGGCGTTCTGCCCCAGCGCGATGCCCCCTTCAAGCGCCGAGTCGACGCGGACGTCGAACCAGGACTCAATGCTGCGCACGACAAACTGCAGCGACACGGCGTATACGACGAGACCGGGCAGCAGCGCCATCAGCGCGAACATCATCATCATGCGGTACTTGAGACGGGAACCGAATTTGCGCGCGCGGTACTCCCGCCACAGCGAGCGCAGCTGCACCCCGACCAGCCCGGCAAGCCCCACGGCGACCACGCCGTTGAGCGCCAGCAGATACGGATAGCGATCGGCGAACAGGTCGGAATTCGCACTGGCCGAGGTCAGCAGATAGAGCGATATGCCGGCAATGGCGGCAATGATCGCAAGCGCAACGCGTTTCATCGCGAGGTCGCCGCCCCGGGCAGGAAGGTCCAGCGCAACCACTCGGTGCCGACATTCCAGTCGCGGCTCCCGATCGCCGTGACCTGGAAGGGCTTGGGCAACTGCGCGGTATCGTGACGGAAGCGGAGCGATACCTCGTGCGAGACGCCCGGCGCGAGTTCATCGGCGCCGGCAATCTGCCAGTTGCGGATGCGTTGCATGGTCAGCAAGGCGGAATCCAGATTGTCGAAGCTCTGGTGGAAGGCACCGATCGACAGACGGTAGCTGCGGGTGATGGCGTGGTACGAGATGCGGTAGTTGAGTTCGCGCTCAACCACGACCTCGTTCAGCCAGTACCAGCGCGGTCGCTCGACCAACAGTTCAGCCACGAAATGGAGGGCGACGCCGCGGGTAATGGCGTCAGTCAATCGTGGGTTGATATCGAGTTCGATGTCGGCATTCAGTACGTAGCCACCCTCCCCCGGCACGATCTCGGCAAAGGTGATCTGGCTGTCGTCTGCCCCGAAGGCCGGCAGCGACAGCAGTGCCAGCGTCAGAAACAGCTGGCGAAAGAGACTAGCGAAGTTTGCGCAGGCGCGCATAGTAGAAGCCGTCATGATCGGCAGTCGGTGGCAGGGAACGCGTGTCGCTGGCATCAATGGCATGCGTTTCGGCATCCGGATGGCGGGCAAGAAATGCATCGATCTGGCGACGGTTCTCTTCGTCGAACACCGAGCACGTCACGTAGAGCATTGTGCCACCGGGCGCCAGCGTCTGCCAAAGCGCATCCAGAATTTCTGCCTGCTGTGCGGCAAAGCGCGGGATATCCTCGTTTCGACGCAACCATTTTATGTCGGGGTGACGGCGAACCACACCCGACGCAGAACACGGAACGTCGGCAAGAATGCGGTCGAAGGGTTCTCCGTCCCACCAGGTGTTCAAGCGCCGGCAGTCGGCAACCGTGATGCGAGCAGTGAGTCCGAGCCGGTCGAGATTTGTCCGTACGCGTGCGGCCCGCGTCGGGTCGAGTTCGAGGGCGGTGAGATCGATGTCGGCACGCTCGAGCAGGTGCGCGCTCTTTCCACCCGGCGCTGCGCAGGCATCGAGCACGCGCTCGCCATCGACTGCACCGAGCCATTGTGCCGCCCATTGCGCCCCGGCATCCTGCACCGACACCAGACCTTCGGCGAAGCCCGGCAGGCGCTGCACCGGTACGGGATGCGCCAGCAGGATTGCACCGTTTTCCAGTTTTCGGGCCGGGATCCCGGCTTTCTCAAGCGCTGCAAAGACGTCTTCGACCGAAGCACGGCGCGCGTTCACGCGCAATGACATCGGCGGATGCAGATTGCCGGCCTGGAGAATCGCTTCCCAGTCTGCAGGATGATCGTATCGCACGCGCGCGATCCACCATTGCGGACAGGCGTAGCGTGCTTCGATATCCGCGTCGCGCCAGCCTTCGAGCTTCATGGTCTCGCGCAGCACGTTCCGCAGCACGCCATTGATGACACCCTTGAGCGCAGGCACCTCAGCGGCTGCAGCCTCTACGGCCTGATCGACCAGCGTGTGCGACTGGGCCGGGCGCTGCTCCAGACGGTAGAGTGCGACCAGGAGCAGCGCATGGAGATAGGTCGGCAGCGGCTTGTGCAGATAATGCCGCAGCACCGCGTCTCCCCGACCGAACTCACGCAAGGTAGACCAGGTAAGGTCACGGACCGCACCGCGAGTCGCGTCCGGCCAGCTCGGGTTGGCGCTGAGCATGGCCTCGTAGCCGTCGGTCAGGTTGCCACCCTCAAGCACGCCCGCAACCAGCGTGGATGCCTGCTTCAGCGCATAGGCGAGGCTGTCCTGCGGCAGGCTGGGCCGTGACGTCGCGCGCGGGGGCAAGCCGCGTCGATCATGCGAGGTGCTGGAGGGGCTGCGGGTTTGGGTACGACGATTCACAATGGTCTTCTTGTTTCGATGGATGATCTGAGCCTCGACCCGAAAGGTTTCGGCTCTCTCAAGGAATGGTAGCGGCAACGCCGGACTGTTGCATGCGGTGGTGTCTGCGCACCTTCACTCGAAGGGCAACTGAAAGTCGCTCGTACGTTTCGAGTCATTCTCTCGCGTTTGGTGCCCTGTTTCACGTGAAACACGTCGCACTACAGGGCTGCGAGTGTGTCGTATGCAAGTTTTGCGATCAGGACTGACACGACTGCCAGGAACATCTTACGCACAAATCCCGTTCCATGACGAAGCGCTGTGCGTGAGCCCACGACGGCGCCGCAAAGATTGCATGCAGCCATGAGCAGCCCGAGCTTCCACAGAATCTCGACGTTGTTTGCAAAGTACGCGATGGCCGCGAAGTTCGTTGCGACGTTGACGATTTTCGCCGTGACCGACGCGCGAAGGAAGTCCATGCCGAGGAATCGGATGAACAGAAAGATCAGGAAGCTGCCAGTTCCGGGACCGAAGAATCCATCGTAGAACCCGAGCACGAGGCCGATCGCCGCAGCGGTCAGGGTCGCCCGAAAGTCATGTGGCCCCTCACGCGAGATGGAGCCAAGGTCCTTGCGCATGAAGGTATAGCCGGCCACCAGAATCAGCAGCACCAGGATGAGGGGGCGCAACACCGTCGGCGGCATGTAGGCCACGGCCTTTGCGCCATACCATGAGCCGACCAGCGCACCGACCGCACCAGGTATGGCAATGCGCCACGGTATGGTTACACGACGCCCGTACTGGATGGCTGCGCTCGTGGTCCCGATGATGCTTGCGATCTTGTTCGTGCCGAAGAGCACGGCGGGCTGAACCGAAGGAAAGGCCGCAAAGAGGGCCGGTATCTGTACCAGCCCTCCACCGCCGACGACAGCATCAATGAACCCGGCGCAGAACGCACCGATAGCAAGAACCAGATACAGAGCGCTCGAATCAATTAACATGTTTCACGTGGAACACGATGTACAGGCCCACGCGCAAGCATGAACAGCCTCTTGAAAGGGAAAAGCACCGAACCATCAGGTCGGGCCGGATAGGCCGAGGCCAGCATCGGCTTCAGCTGCAAAACAAAAGCCCTCGTTTGCGCCTCACTCAGGCAGGCAAAATACGGAACGAGGGTACTCCCCGCCAGCCACTCGAAAACCGCATCCTCACCGGAAAGCCGCTGGTAGTAGGTTGTCTCCCACAGCTCAAGCTCTTCGAAGTGTGCCGAAAGCAGCGACTGATATACTTCTGGCTCAAGCACCTCACCCATTCGCACTTGCGCTAACGCGCCCTCCCATTCGGCGCTCGCCGCCAGATCCCGGATCAGTCGATGGGACGGCGCGGAAAAATTCGCCGGCATCTGCACAGCCAGAACACCATCCGACTCAAGCATCGCCGCCAGTCGCGCGAACAGCGCCGGATGATCGCCGACCCAATGCAAGGCCGCGTTTGAAAACACCAGGTCGACCGGCGCATCCGGCTGCCAGCATGAAATATCTGCCTCGACCCATTGCGCGCGCGGGAGCACGGCGCGCGCCCGCACCAGCATTGCGGCCGACTGATCGACGCCGGTCAGGTTCGCATCGGGCCAGCGCTGCAAGAGAAGCGGGGACACATTCCCGGGACCACAGCCAAGATCGACGATGGTGCGAGGCGGCGTCATGGCGATCCGCCCCATGAGGTCGAGTGCCGGACGCAGACGCAAATCGTGAAAACCGAGATATCGGTCCGGGCTCCAGCTCATCATTCAATCTCCGGTCGCACATGCGCGACAGCAGGCCGAACAGCGGCGCTCGCGAGCAGTTCCGCCGCCTGCTCTCGCCAGTAACGCAAAGCGAAAAAGTAGCCTTCCCAAACACAGCCGTTACAACCGCGTCCGCAACACGTTGTCGGTACCGGTGGTGCGTGCCGAAAACTCAGGCCCGCCTGTGCAAGCAGTGCCTCGACCTCAGCGACGACCAGATTCGCATCGTCGACATGACGCAGTGGCCGCAGGAACGGATCGGGTCGGGTCATGGATCACCAGTCAGAAAAATAGGAACGAAGGGCGCGAACACCGCCGCCGAAGCCCGAAAACCGGAGATACGCGGCATGCCGCGGCATATGATGACATGCGCATCATGAATGCACGGTGGTCACTTTCCGATGCAGAACCTCGAAAAGATCACCCCGAGGAGATCGTCAGCCGAGAACTCTCCGGTAATCTCGCCAAGTCGTTCCCCGGCAAGTCGCAGCTCCTCGGCAAAGAGTTCGAGCGCTGAAAGCTGATCTCCAGCCAGGCGCACATGCGCGAGCGCCGCCCGCAATGCCAGCAGATGACGTTCGCGCGCAAGAATCACGTCTTCGCCATGCGCATGCCACCCCGCCACTCGCAGCAGCTCCTTGCGCAACAGATCGATCCCCAGGCCTTCCCGCGCCGAAACGTGCAGTTCGACTCGACCGTCGTGCTCAACCCGTGCCGGGTCAAGATTGCACAAGTCGATCTTGTTGATGACGGTGATGCATTCAACGCCGGGAAGAAGATCGAGATCGATATCCGTACCGCCCTCGGTTTCGCCCGGGCGACCGGCGTCGACGAGGCGCAGCACCACATCGGCACGCTCGAGTTCGCGCCGGGTGCGTTCGATACCGATGCGCTCCACCACATCGCTGGTATCGCGCAAGCCCGCCGTATCGATGACGTGCAGCGGAATGCCTTCGATCTGTATGGTTTCGCGCAAGGCATCGCGGGTCGTGCCGGCCACCTCGGTGACGATTGCACGATCCTCGCCTGCAAGCTGATTGAGCAGACTCGACTTGCCGACGTTCGGCGCGCCCGCCAGGACCACGTTGAGGCCGCTGCGCAGCAGTGCCCCCTGACGCGCGCGGTCAAGCACACCTTCGAGCTGCTCGCGAATCGAGGCCAGACGCGGCAGCGCCCTGGCCTTTTCGAGGAAGTCGATTTCCTCTTCGGGAAAGTCCAGCGTTGCCTCGACGAGCATGCGCAAGTCGATCAACGCGTCCTTGATAAGATGGATTTCCTGCGAGAAGCGGCCGGACAGGGAGCGAACGGCCGACTGCGCGGCGGCGGCGGTAGACGCCTCGATCAGGTCTGCCACGCTTTCGGCCTGGGCCAGATCGAGCTTGCCGTTGAGAAAGGCACGCCGGGTGAATTCACCGGGCTCGGCCAGTCGCGCGCCCAGTGCGAGGCAGCGATCGAGCAACATCTGCATCACCACCGGGCCGCCATGGCCCTGCAGTTCGATCACGTCCTCGCCGGTAAACGAAGCGGGCGCACGGAAGTAAATCAGAAGCCCTTCATCGATGGGCTCGCCCTTCGCCCCAAGAAAGCGGCTGAATGCCGCAAGCCGGGGCTGGGGATCGCGTCCGGTCAGTTCGCGCGCAAATGGCGCAAGACCCGCCCCGGAAACGCGAACGACGCCGACACCTCCTCGGCCCGGCGCCGTTGCAATCGCGGCGATGGTGTCAGGCGGGCTTGCTGCCGGCCTTGGCACTCTCGATCATCCGCGTAATCTGCCATTGCTGTGCAATCGACAGGATGTTGTTCACAACCCAGTACAGCACCAGACCGGACGGGAACCACAGGAACATGAAGGTGAACACGATCGGCATTGCCATCATGACCTTGGCCTGCAGCGGATCCGGCGGCGTCGGGTTGAGCTTCATCTGGATCAGCATGGAGGCACCCATGATGACCGGCAGGATGAAGTACGGGTCCTTGGCGGACAGATCCTGAATCCAGCCCAGCCAGGGCGCCTGACGCATCTCCACGCTACCGAGCAGTACCCAGTACAGCGCGATGAACACCGGAATCTGCACCAGGATCGGCAGGCAACCGCCGAGCGGGTTGATCTTCTCGGTGCGGTAGAGATTCATCATCTCCTGCTGCATCTTGGCCTTGTCGTCGCCGTACAGCTCCTTCATGCGCTGCATGCGGGGGCCGAGTACGCGCATCTTCGCCATCGACTTGTAGCTGGCTGCGGACAGCGGGAAGAACAGCAGCTTCAGCAGGACCGTCACCAGAATGATGGCCCAGCCCCAGTTGCCGAGCATGTCGTGCAGCCACGACAGCACCCAGAACAGCGGCGCAGCAATCACGGTCAGCCAGCCGTAGTCGACCACCAGATCGAGTCCGGGGGCGATGTCCTGCAGCTTGTCCTGCTCCTGCGGGCCGACATACAGGCGGGACTCCGCCGTACCGCTCGCACCCGGTGCAATCGCATCGACCGGCAGGATCACGCCGGCCGAGTACAGGCCATTGGCAACCTTGCGGGCGAAGAACTCGCGCTCGACACCGACCTCAGGCAACCAGGCGCTGACGAAGTAGTGCTGGACCATCGCCACCCAGCCATCGGGTGCGGTCTTGGCAAACTTGGCCTTGCCCTCGGCGATCTCCTCGAAATGAACCTTCTGGAACTTGGCCGCATCGGTGTAGAACGCCGGACCGGTGAAGGTTGTCACGCCGAAAGCCTGCACCTGCTCTGCCGGCTCGCCGTCACGCGTGAGCTGGAAGTAGGCATGGCCGGAGACGGGGTCGCCGCTGCCGTTGGCGATCTCGTAATCGACATTCACCAGATAGCTGCCACGATGGAAGGTCATCACCTTGGTGACCTTGACCCCGTTCTGTTCCGGCGCCTCGAGGCGCAGCACCAGGGTGTCCTCGCCGTCCTTCATCACCTGTTCGCCTTCGGGCAGCGCGAACACCGTACGGTGAGTGGGGAGATCGGTACCGATCAGGCCGGACTCGGCCGAATAGCGGTGAACCTCGCCGTTGTCGAACAACAGGAAGCCACGCTCATGATCGGCGGTGGATTTGTGTTTCACCAACTCGAGCCGGACGATGCTGCCGCCTTCGGCGGACACGTCGGCACGCATCAGGTCAGTGACCACACGCACCGTCGGCGCAGCCGAAGCGGCCGCAGTTGCGGGCAGTGCCGATGCACCAGGCGCGGCGAGCGCACTTGGCGTGGGAACCGAAGCCCCCCCGGAGTTGGCAGCGGCGGCAACAGGTGCCGGCGCGGCGGGTTGGTTATGTTTGATCCACCCGTCCCACAGCATGACCAGGGAAAGGGAGAAAACCAGGAGTAGGATGAGGCGACGTTGATCCATCGGGTTCGTGGTCGTACGGTCGTTAGTCAGGGAACGGAATGATACCCGCCCTGAGAGAAAAACAAGCGCGGCCCGGCATCAATCTGACCCCGGGGCGAAAAGAACCATGCATGATCGACGGCCCGATGCTCACAAACGCGGCAAGCGCGACAGCAACTGCAGCAGATCCTGATTGAGCTCGGCTCGCGTTGCAGTTGCCACAGGCGCATGCAGACGCACGATCAGATCGCACGCAGGCGTGTCGGTACGCTGGCGCCGAAAAATCTCGCGCGCAATGCGTTTCACCAGATTGCGTACATTGGCCCGCTTCGCCAGCTTCTTGGCCACGACGACACCCAGACGGGCGGTGTCGAGCCCGTTGGGCCGGTAATGCAGCATGTAGAATCGGCCGCGAAGGGCACGCCGAAAAGCAAAAACGGATGAAAATTCATCCGTTTTGTGCAGTCTGTGAGCGCTGCGAAAACCTTGATCAGCGCTCGAGGGGTCAATCACCTCAGACGGCGAGGCGATGACGGCCCTTGGCGCGACGGGCACGGATGACCGCACGACCGCCACGGGTCTTCATGCGGACCAGAAAGCCGTGGGTGCGCTTGCGACGAACGACGGAGGGTTGGTAAGTGCGTTTCATGATCGGCTGCCAGTGGTAAGGTCAAACGATATATTTAATGTGATAGCCCCCTGTTTGTCAAGAGGAATTCACATCCATCAGGTTACCTGCCTCCAGCGACGATTCCACGACTTCAATGCGCGTGCCTGTGGATAAGTCTCGCGTCGACGGGTAGAATTGCGCTCTTGACCAACCCGCCGGCACACGACTCAGCGCTTTTCCGTGCTGACGTCGACGGGCTTATTCCCAGAACAGGCCTTAAGGCCGTCGCTCCCGCTACGCCTCGTGTTGCAGGCGCGGCATGCATGTATTCGAGACCCGTGCCGCAAACACAAACCGTCCCTTCCGTGAATCAGGATTTCTGGCCCTTCTGCCTTGCGCATCTTGAACAGGAACTGCCTCAACAGCAGTTCAATACCTGGATCAAGACGCTTCAGGTCGTCTGCGGCGAAGCTGCGGACGGCGGACCCACGCTCACCCTGACCGCCCCGAACCGCTTCGTGATGCAGTGGGTGCGTGAGCGTTACCTGCGTCGAATCGGCGAGCTCGGCGAAGAGTTTCATGGCGTGCCCCTGCAACTCGACCTGCAGCTGCCTGCGCCCGGCGCGGCACGCACGCCGGTCAAGCCGGTGGCAAATGCGGCGCCGGCTGCCGGCGCAGCGCTCGCCGAGACACCGGGGAGCGCAAGCAGCCCGGCGGCGGCAGACAGCGCACCGGCACAGCCGCGACAGGCGGCACCCTCGGCGATCATTCGCAGTTCGTCGCCCGAACCCTTGTCAGGCGCCGAACTTGCCTACGAGAAGACCCGCCTCAACGCCGACTTCACCTTCGATACCCTGGTGACCGGGCGTGCCAACGATCTCGCCCGCGCCGCTGCCATGCAGGTGGCGCAGAACCCCGGCACCTCGTACAACCCGCTGTTTGTATACGGTGGCGTCGGCCTCGGCAAAACCCACCTGGTGCACGCCATCGGCAATGCGGTGTTCCGTCAGAATCCCCGTGCGGTGGTGCGCTACGTCCACGTCGAGGACTACTACGCCGACGTCGTGCGCGCCTATCAGCAGAAGAGCTTCGACGCGTTCAAGCGCTACTACCGCTCGCTCGACATGCTGATCATCGATGACATCCAGTTCTTCAACAACAAGAACCGGACCCAGGAAGAATTCTTCCACGCCTTCAACGCGCTCACCGAAGCCAAGAAGCAGATCGTCATCACCTGCGACACCTACCCCAAGGACATCCAGGGTCTGGAAGATCGCCTGATCTCGCGCTTCGACTGGGGCCTGACGGTACAGATCGAGCCGCCCGAGCTCGAGATGCGGGTTGCGATCCTGCAGAAGAAGGCCGAAGCCCTGCGCGTGGCAGTGGATGACGACGTCGCCTTCCTCATCGCCAAGAACCTGCGCTCGAACGTGCGCGAACTCGAAGGCGCGCTAAACAAGGTCGTGGCCTACGCCCGCTTCCACGGTCGCGGCATCTCGCTCGAAGTGGCCAAGGACGCGCTCAAGGACCTGCTCAACGCGCACAACCGCCAGCTGTCGATCGAACACATCCAGAAGACCGTCGCCGACTATTACAAGATCAAGATCGCCGACATGCACTCCAAGAAGCGCACCCGGGTCATCGCCCGTCCGCGCCAGGTCGCCATGTGGCTGGCCAAGGAGCTCACCCCGATGTCGCTGCCCGCGATCGGCGAAGCCTTCGGCGGCCGCGACCATACCACCGTGCTACATGCTTGTCGTACCATCACCGAGCTGCGCCTCGGCGACCACCAGCTCAACCACGATGTTCATGTGCTCACCCAGGTCCTGCGGGGCTGAGCCAGCAATGACTTTCCGATCAATTTTCTGACCAGACTGACGCCATGCTCCTGCTCAACACCACCCGTGATGCGCTTCTCGCCCCGCTGCAGTCCGTGGCCGGCATCGTCGAAAAGCGCCACACCCTGCCCATTCTGTCGAACGTGCTGATCGAGAAGCAGGGCGACCGCCTGACGCTGCTCGCCACCGACATCGAAATCCAGATCCGCACCACCACCGCCGGCAACGCCGGGGGTGAAGACGTCTCGATCACCGTGGCCGCGCGCAAGCTGCAGGACATCCTGCGCGCACTGCCCGACACCGACGTCAATCTCACCCTCGACGACAAGCGCCTCACGGTGAAGGCCGGCAAGAGCCGCTTCCAGCTGCAGACCCTGCCCGCGGCCGACTACCCGCGCATGAACCTGCCCGATGGCGACGCCACCCGCTTCAGCGTGCCGCAGCGCACCTTCAAGCGTCAGCTCGCCCAGGTCGCCTACGCAATGGCGCAGCAGGACATCCGCTACTACCTCAACGGCCTGCTGCTGATCGCCGACGGCAACGAGCTGCGCATGGTCGCCACCGACGGTCACCGCCTCGCCTACGCGGCCAGCGAACTCGAAGCCCCGGTCAACCAGCGCTGCGAAACCATCCTGCCGCGCAAGACCGTGCTCGAACTGTCGCGCCAGCTCGCCGACAACGACGATCCGCTCGAAGTCATCCTCGCCGGCAACCAGGCCGTGTTCCGCTTTGGCGCCATCGAACTCGTCACCAAGCTCATCGACGGCAAGTTCCCCGACTACCAGCGCGTCATTCCGCAGAACCACCCCGGCCTCGTCACCCTGCCGCGCCAGACCCTGCTGTCTTCGCTGCAGCGCGCCGCCATTCTCACCAACGAAAAGTTCCGCGGCGTGCGCCTGGTGCTCGAAGCCGGCACCCTGCGCATCGTCAGCTCCAACGCCGAGCAGGAAGAAGCGCAGGAAGAACTCGAAATCGACTACCAGGGCGACAAGCTCGACATCGGTTTCAACGTCACCTACCTGCTCGACGTGCTCAACAACCTGTCGTCCGAAACCATCGAATGGCGTTTCAACGACGGCAACTCCAGCGCGCTGATCACCCTGCCTGGCAACGAGCAGTTCAAGTATGTCGTGATGCCGATGCGCATTTGAAGCACGCGCATCGCTTCCCCATGAACTCGGCCTGGCCGGGTTCGCTGCCCCCTTCACCGGGGGCACGTTCTTTATGAATCACCCGAGATGACCATGTCCGAACCGCAAAACCTGCCCACCGCGTCCGCAATCGCGCACGAAGACTACGACGAAACCAGCATCCAGCAGCTCGAAGGCCTGGAGGCGGTTCGCAAGCGCCCCGGCATGTACATCGGCGATACCTCCGATGGCACCGGTCTGCACCACATGGTGTTCGAAGTTGTGGACAACGCCATCGACGAGGCCCTGGCAGGCCATTGCGACGACATCGTCATCACCATCCACGCCGACAACTCCATCTCCGTCACCGACAACGGCCGCGGCATCCCGGTCGGGGTCAAGATGGACGACAAGCACGAGCCCAAGCGCTCGGCGGCCGAAATCGTCATGTGCGTGCTGCACGCCGGTGGCAAGTTCAACCAGAACAGCTACAAGGTGTCGGGCGGCCTGCACGGCGTGGGCGTGTCGTGTGTGAACGCGCTGTCCAAGTGGCTGCGCCTCACCGTGCGCCGCGACGGCAAGAAGCACTTCATGGAGTTCAACCGCGGCGTGCCGCAGGACCGGCTCATCGATGTCGTCAACGGCATCGAGACCAGCCCGCTCAAGGTCATCGGCGACACCAGCAAGCGCGGCACCGAAGTGCACTACCTGGCTGACGAAGAGATCTTCGGCACCATCGAGTACCACTACGACATCCTCGCCAAGCGCCTGCGCGAACTGTCCTTCCTCAACAACGGCGTGAAGATCCGCCTCCTCGACCAGCGCACCGGCAAGGAAGAAGACTTCGCCTTCGCCGGTGGCGTGAAGGGCTTCGTCGAGTACATCAACCGCACGAAGACCGTGCTGCAGCCCACGGTGTTCTACGCCGCCGGCACTACCCGCATCCCCACCGGCGCCGGCCACGATGCCGAACTGTCGGTCGAAGTCGCGATGCAGTGGAACGACAGCTACGCCGAACAGGTGCTGTGCTACACCAACAACATCCCGCAGGCCGATGGCGGCACCCACCTCACCGGCCTGCGTGCAGCGATGACCCGCGTCATCAACAAGTACATCGAAGAAAACGAGATCGCCAAGAAGGCCAAGGTCGACATCACCGGTGACGACATGCGCGAAGGCCTGGCCTGCGTGCTGTCGGTCAAGATGCCCGACCCCAAGTTCGCCAGTCAGACCAAGATGAAGCTGGTTTCAAGCGAGGCCCGTCCGGCGGTGGAAGAAGTCGTTGCCAACAAGCTCACCGACTTCCTGCTCGAAAACCCGCTCGACGCCCGTACCATCTGCAACAAGATTGTCGAAGCCGCCCGCGCCCGCGACGCCGCCCGCAAGGCGCGCGACATGACCCGCCGCAAAGGCATCCTCGACGGCGTCGGCCTGCCCGGCAAACTCGCCGACTGTCAGGAAAAAGACCCCGCCCTGTGCGAACTCTACCTGGTCGAGGGTGACTCCGCAGGCGGCTCGGCCAAGCAGGGCCGTGACCGCAAATTCCAGGCCATCCTGCCGCTCAAGGGCAAGATCCTCAACGTCGAGAAGGCCCGCTTCGACAAGCTGCTGCAGAGCCAGGAAATCGCCACCCTGATCACCGCGCTCGGCACCAGCATCGGCAAGGACGACTACAAGCCCGAGAAGCTGCGCTACCACCGCATCATCCTGATGACCGATGCGGACGTCGACGGTGCTCACATCCGTACCCTGCTGCTCACCTTCTTCTATCGCCAAATGCCCGAACTGGTCGAGCGTGGCCACATCTACATCGCCCAGCCGCCGCTGTACAAGATCAAGCACGGCAAGAGCGAGATGTACATCAAGGACGATCACGAGCTCAACAACCACCTGCTCAAGCTCGCGCTCGAAGGCGCCGTGCTGCTGCCGCGCGCCGATGCCGACCTGATCACCGACGAGACACTCGGCGGCCTCGCCCGCAGCTACCTGCTGGCCGAAGCCGTCATCCGCCGCCTCGCCAGCTACATCGACCCCGAAGTGCTGCAGGCCATGCTCGCGCACGACCTCCCGGTCAGCCTTGAGGACGAAGCCGCTGCGCGCGACTCCGCCGCCCGTATTCAGCCCCATCTGCCGGAAGACCTGCAGATCTACGCCGAATACCACGAAGAGTCCGAAGGCTGGCGCCTCACCATCGAACGCCTGCACCACGGCAACCGCAAGTTCGGCTGGGTCGAGCACGACTTCGTCGTCTCCGGCGACTACCGCACCATTCGTAACGCCAGCGAGTCCATCGCCGGCCTCATCGGTGCCGGCGCCGAAATCCGCCGTGGCGAAAAGCGTCAGCCCATCGTCCGCTTCGCTGACGCCATCACCTGGCTGCTGTCCGAAGTCGAACGCGGCCTGAGCAAGCAGCGCTACAAAGGTCTGGGCGAAATGAACCCCGATCAGCTGTGGGAAACCACCATGGACCCGGCGGTGCGCCGCCTGCTGCGCGTGCAGATCGACGACGCCATCGCCGCCGATGAAATCTTCACCACGCTGATGGGCGACAACGTCGAGCCGAGAAGGGCATTTATCGAAAGCAATGCGCTGTATGCGCAGAACATCGATATCTGAGGTGTTGTAGCGGCGACCATAAACTGGCAAGTTGCTAGCCATAAACTGGCAGAGGGCCAGCCAGTTTGCCGTCGTCGGGAGCTCGTGAAAGGGAAAACAAAGACGAGACCCAGCGCTATAGCAACCGATGAAGCCAATTTGAGGAGCTAGAACAGTCCTTATCTGACGCCTCCAACTTTCCCCAATGGGGAAAAGTGGGGGCGTTGCTCCTTCTGCGGCCATGTAAATTTTCATGCCGAAGCGATAACGGGTAAATTAGCGTCTTTGGCTACAGCACTCGAAAGTCATAACGGATGAATGCCGAGCATTTTCATACGGATATCGTCATCCCAAGCCGCCCGCTTGCGCTTGAGGCGCAGGCTGGTCTTGACGGTGTCGGTCTTGTCCGCACGAATGAGGTTAAGGACGATCTTCTTAAGCACGGAGAGGTTTTGCGGCGCATTGTCCTTGCGAATCATGCAGTCATCCTCGCCGAAATAAACATCGAGCATCCAGTGAAGCCGATTCTCAATGCCCCAATGCGCTCGCACAGTGCGAGCCAACTCCGCTGCACTCAACACTCTGGAGCTGATGTATTAGCGTTCTTCCAGTTGGGCAACCTTGTCGCCTACGACCCGTTGCGAGACGACGCAACCAACCGTCTTACAGACGGGCCACAGCGCGGGATCGATTTCCTCGCCAGAAGGGGCCGCCCAACTCAATTGCATCACAATTCAGCCTTGGGATCGATCGACGTACTTGAACCCGTCGCTGCCGGCCTGGGCATCGCTGATCAGGTCGCGCACCTGTTAGAGCAACGTGGGCTGATTGCCTTTGACCGCGAGCAGGTAATCCGCGCCTTTCTCGATGATCTTGGCAGCAATGTCCCGCTGGCAGCCCATGGCCTCGATGCTTACAAGCAAACCCTTGAGATGCAAGGCCGCCAGTGTGTGAGCGCAGGCCCGCCAACTGTGAAATCTCACCTGAGTTGACCAGCCACCCTTTGGGCGGCATTCGGCCAGAAGCAGTCATCAACAAACAGCGGAAAGCGCCTCTCTGAACGGCTGGTCTCGGATCACGAAGCCGCTCTTTGCGATGTGCTGTCACGATTACGTTGTTGGCTGGATTGGCTGCATTATTTCGTCCCGGTCATCAGAGAACGGACTGACATGACTGCCGCTGCCACCTCTGCCCCGCTGCAAGTACCCTTGGGGTGCGCTTCGCCGCGCAACGGCGTCTCCCACTTTCGCCAACCTCGTGGTGAGGTTGCTCAGGCGCTTCGCTTGGCGTTCATCGATGGCTCCGTAATGTGATTGTCGACGCCACCATGAACGCGGGGTGCGATCAGGAAGCCAAGTTTCTCATGGCTGATGAATGGCCATGATGCTAGACTTTCAACGATTTAAGACTACTTTGAAGTCTCAATTCCCGAGCGCCTATGCCATGAATGCCGAACCGTGGGTTACCGCAAGCGAAGTCGCCCAGCATCTGGGTGTCGTGAAAGACACCGTCTACCGCTGGCGAGAGCGCAAGGGCCTGCCAGCACACAAAATTGGTCGGCTGTGGAAATTCCAACTGTCTGAAGTGGATGAATGGGTTCGTGCGGGCGGCGCGAATGAACAACAAGACCTGATAAATGGCGGAGCCATTTGATATGGATAAACGCCAGCTCAGCGAGCGCGATATCTGCACAA
Organism: Parazoarcus sp. PS-13 R2A; assembly: GCF_057621855.1. Lineage (NCBI taxonomy): Bacteria > Pseudomonadati > Pseudomonadota > Betaproteobacteria > Rhodocyclales > Zoogloeaceae > Parazoarcus > Parazoarcus sp. PS-13 R2A. The sequence goes on along the minus strand of NZ_JBYEXN010000018.1, from coordinate 9,464 downwards.
AATTCATCACCCCCGCACTTGAACAGGCGGGATGGGACATTGCCACCCAGGTGCGTGAAGAGTTTCCGCTCACCAAGGGCCGCATCATCGTCCGTGGCAAATTGCACACTCGCGCCCAAAATAAGCGTGCTGACTATGTGTTGTTTCATAAGCCCAACATGCCCATCGCGGTCATAGAAGCAAAAGACAACAAACACTTGCTGGGGGATGGCATGCAACAGGGGCTGGGCTATGCCGACATGCTGCAGGTGCCGTTTGTATTCAGCAGTAACGGCGACGGGTTTCTGTTCCACAACAAGATTGCCAAGGATGGCGTCATCGAACGGGAGCTGGCACTTCATGAACTGCCCGGTCCTGAGACGTTGTGGCACTGGTGGTCGGAGCACCTAGGGCTGAATACAGCACAGAGCGAGCTAGTCTCACAGGACTACTACAGCGACGGTAGTAACAAAACCCCTCGCTATTACCAGCTTCTGGCGATCAACAAGAGCATTGAGGCTATCGCGCGTGGGCAGAACCGCTTATTGCTGGTGATGGCCACCGGCACGGGCAAAACTTACACTGCCTTCCAGATCATCTGGCGTCTTTGGAAATCCAAAGCCAAGAAGCGGATCTTGTTTTTAGCCGACCGCAATATCTTGGTCGACCAGACCATGACCAACGACTTCAAGCCCTTCGGCTCAGCCATGACCAAGATCCAGAAGCGGCAGGCCAACAAGTCGTATGAGATCTACCTGTCCTTGTATCAAGCAGTCACCGGTACAGAAGAAGAACGCAACATCTACAAGCAATTCAGTCGTGATTTCTTTGACCTGATCGTAATTGACGAATGCCATCGCGGCAGCGCGGCAGCAGACTCGGCCTGGCGCGAGATTCTCGAATATTTTTCGTCGGCCACCCAAATCGGCCTGACGGCCACACCCAAGGAAACCAAAGAAGTCTCCAACATCGATTACTTTGGTGAGCCGATTTACACATATTCCCTGCGCCAGGGCATCGACGATGGCTTTCTCGCGCCGTACAAGGTGGTGCGCATTGATCTGGATAAAGACCTTACCGGCTGGCGCCCAGACAAAGGCATGGTCGATAAGCACGGCAACGAAATTGAGGATCGCATTTACAACCAGCGCGACTTCGACAAAAACCTCGTGCTGGAAAAGCGCACCGAATTGGTGGCAAAGAAAATCAGCGATTTCCTCAAGCAGACTAATCGCTTCGACAAAACCATTGTTTTCTGCGACAACATTGACCACGCCGAGCGCATGCGACAGGCACTGGTGAACGAAAATGCCGATCTGGCCGTACAGAACAGCAAGTACGTCATGCGCATCACAGGCGACAACGAAGAAGGAAAAGCGGAACTCGACAATTTCATCTTCCCGGAATCCAAATACCCGGTGATTGCCACCACCTCAAAACTGATGACCACGGGCGTCGATGCCCAGACCTGCAAACTCATCGTGCTCGATCAGCGCATTCAATCCATGACCGAATTCAAGCAAATCATCGGCCGTGGCACGCGCATCAATGAGGACTACGACAAGTACTACTTCACCATCATCGACTTCAAAAAAGCGACCGAACTGTTTGCCGACCCCGACTTTGATGGTGATCCGGTACAGATTTACGAACCACAAGGCGATGTGTCGCCCGTGCCACCCGATGATGGCGAAACCGCACAAGCTGATGACGGCTTCACCTATCCACCAGCCGAGGAATCGCCGTGGACCGGCGTAACCGAGCCGCAGCCCGGCGAGGAAGGCGGCAGTGTTCGCCGCTATGTCGTCGCCAATGTTGAAGTCAAAGTAGCCGCCGAGCGGGTGCAGTACTTCGATGCCAGTGGAAAACTGATTACCAAATCACTCAAGGACTACACCCGCAAGGCGCTGGCCAAGGAATTCAGCTCACTCGATGATTTTTTGCGGCGCTGGAACAGTGCCGACAAGAAGCAGGCCGTCATCGACGAATTGGCCAATGAAGGGGTTTTCTTTGCCGCGCTGGCCGAAGAAATTGGTCGCCAGTCCGGCAAGGAATTTGACCCCTTCGATCTGGTCTGCCACATCGCCTGGGATCAACCGCCGCTTACCCGCAAAGAGCGAGCCGAGCAGGTCAAAAAGCGCGATTACTTCAACCGCTATGGCGAACAAGCGCAGCGTGTGCTGCAAGCCTTGCTGGACAAATACGCCGACGAAGGCGTCGGGCCAATCGAGGAGACACAAATCCTCACCATCGCCCCGTTCACCAGTTTCGGCACACCCATGGAAATCATCCGCGCCTTTGGCGGACTGGATCAATATCAGCACGCCGTGCATGAACTCGAACAAGCGCTCTATGACTTTTCACAGCTGCGCGCCTAACAAAACCCCGGAAACCAACCCATGTCTATCGGCACTCTGATCAAAACCATTCAAGACATCATGCGCAAGGACGTCGGCGTCGATGGCGACGCCCAGCGCATCAGTCAGATAGTCTGGCTGCTTTTCCTGAAAATCTTTGACGATAAAGAACAGGAATGGCAACTCACCATTCCCGGCTACAAGTCGCCACTGCAAAACCGCTTCCGCTGGAGTAACTGGGCCAAGGATGCAGAAGGCATCACTGGCGAAGAGCTGATCGACTTCGTCAACAACGAACTCTTCCCTTCACTCAAGAAACTGGCCACCGCTGCTGGTGTGACGCCAAACGGCAGAGTGGTTGGCTCGGTGTTCGAGGACGCCTACAACTACATGAAATCGGGCACCTTGCTGCGGCAAGTGATTAACACCATCGAGGTGGATGTCGATTTCAACTCATCGACAGATCGTCACCTGTTCAACGATATCTACGAAAAAATCCTGGCCGACCTGCAATCTGCGGGCAATGCGGGTGAGTACTACACCCCGCGCGCCGTCACCCAGTTCATGGTGGATATTCTCAATCCACAACTGGGCGAAAGCGTGCTCGACCCGGCTTGCGGCACCGGCGGTTTTTTGACCTGCACCATCGAGCACCTCAAAAATCAGGTCAAAACAGCGGTTGACCGCAACACCCTGCAAGAGAGCATCCACGGCGTAGAGAAAAAACCGCTGCCGCACATGCTGGCCATGACCAACCTGATGCTGCACGGCATCGACGTGCCCAGCAACATCCGCCACGACAACACCCTGAGCCGCCCGCTGAAGGACTACGGCCCGAAAGACCGCGTCGACATCATTCTCACCAACCCGCCTTTTGGTGGCATGGAAGAGGACGGTATCGAGAACAACTTCCCGCGCAAGTACCAGACCCGCGAAACCGCCGACCTGTTCATGGCGCTGATCATGCATCTTCTCAAGCACGACACCGGCCGCGCCGCTGTCGTGCTGCCCGATGGCTTCCTGTTTGGCGAGGGTGCCAAAACCACGCTGAAACGCGAGTTGCTGGAAGAGTTCAACCTGCACACCATCGTTCGCCTGCCCAAGGGCGTATTCGCCCCGTACACCAGCATCGCGACCAATGTGCTGTTCTTCGAGAAGGGCGAACCGACGAAAGATGTCTGGTTTTTCGAGCATCCTTACCCTGATGGCTACAAGAGCTATTCCCGCTCTAAACCGCTGGATATCAAAGAGTTCGATCTGGAAAAAGGCTGGTGGGGTGGCCCGATGCGTGAAGGACGAAAAACCACCGAAAACGCCTGGAAGGTTTCTGCACAAGAAATAGTAGAGAAAAACTACAACTTAGATGCCGTTGGAAAGAATCCCCATGCTGTCGTGGTGAACCATCGTAATCCGGCAGAATTAATGGCGGAATACCAGGAAATCACCCGTCAACTGGCCGAGGCGCAGAGCGCGCTGAAGGCAGAGCTAATGCTCGCGCTCGGAGGGCAGTGATGGTATTGCTGGAGCAACACTTCGAAACGGCATTTTCTGCGCCGGATGGCATTCAAAAGCTGCGTGAACTTATCCTGACGCTGGCGATGCAGGGCAAGCTGGTGCCGCAAAACCGGAACGACTCGCCGGCCATTGAACTGCTTAAAGACATAGGTGCCGAGAAAAAGCGGCTGGTGAAGGCAGGCAAGATAAAAACCCCCAAGCTGCTGCCGGAGATTATTTCCGGTGACGTGCCGTATGTTTTGCCACAGGGCTGGCAGTGGGTTCGTCTCGGCAGTATTGGCAACATCTTCAATGGCAACAGCATCAACGCCTCAGAAAAGGAATCGAAGTACGCCGGTGCTGAAGGTCTGCCATATATCGCGACCAAAGATGTCGGCTACGGTTTTGATCCGCTGGACTACGAAAATGGAATCTGCATTCCACCCGATGAGGCGAACTTCAGAGTCGCGCACCAAGGCGCAGTGCTGATCTGTGCTGAAGGTGGCAGTGCCGGAAAAAAATGTGGCCTGACCGACCGCGACATCTGTTTCGGTAACAAGCTATTTGCCAATGAACTGTATGGTCACATTCCATCCCGGTTCATTCTCTACGCTTATCTGTCGCCCGTCTTTCGGGCATCGTTTGCAGCGGCAATGACGGGGATTATTGGCGGTGTCTCCATTGCGAAATTTGTCGAGATACCGCTACCGCTTCCGCCGCTTGAAGAACAACACCGAATCGTCGCCAAAATTGATCAACTGATGGCGCGTTGCGATACCTTGGAAAAGTTGCGCGGCGCACAAGAAGCAAAGCGCCAGGCCGTTCACGCTGCCGCGCTCTCGCAACTACTTGATGCCGCCGGTGACGGTAGCCCCGACGATGCTTGGGCCTTCATCACCCAACACTTCGATGACCTTTACGCAGTCAAAGAAAACGTTGCTGAACTGCGCAAGGCCATTTTGCACCTCGCGATTAGGGGAAAGATTACAGAGCAACGCAAGGAAGATCGTCCGGTTAAAGAACTCCTAGACAAAATTAAATCCGAGAGATCCCGCTTGCTAATTCGCGGCGTATCCAGCGACCAAGTTGATCTCAAAAGCCTAAGCTACTCGATTCCAGAAAGTTGGGCGATTTTGCCACTTGATGCCATCTTGATCTGTGGCCCCACCAATGGGTACTCCCCCAAAGCTGTGGATTACGAAACCAAGGTTAGGTCCTTGACGTTGAGTGCGACAACGTCTGGTGTATTCAAAGGTGAGCATTCAAAGTTCATTGCTGACGATATACCAATGAGCTCTGACCTTTGGTTGCAGGACGGTGATATTTTGGTGCAGCGAGGAAACACCATTGAATATGTAGGGGTTCCGGCGATTTATAGGGGCGAGCCAAACAGCTACATTTACCCAGATCTAATGATGAAATTACGCGTTTCGTCTGAGCTTGATAGTGACTATGTTTGCTTTGTAATGAGTGCATCACCTAGTCGTGATTTTCTGCGCGAGCGTGCTTCTGGCACGTCGGGGACGATGCCAAAAATAAATCAAAAGACATTAACGAGTCTTCCGGTTCCGATTCCCCCATTGGCTGAGCAGCGGCGAATAGTTTCAAAAATACAAAAGCTTATGATGCAATGCGATCAACTTGAGAGCCAAATCGACTTGGCAAACATAAAGTCATCCGAATTATTGGCTGCCGTAATGGCACAAGTGTGAGTGGATTGCCATGCACCTGAAATCGGTTTTCATCAGCCAATACAAAAACCTCAAAGATTTTTCTCTGAGTTTCGATGGCACGAGTTTCATCGATGTATTTGTCGGCAAGAACGGCAGCGGCAAATCGAATTTATTCGAAGCGCTAATTGAAATATTTCGTCATCTTGATCAGCTCAGCCGCGCGGATAATGACATCACCTTTGATTACCGCGTGAGTTACGAGATCGGGGGACAAGAAACCGAAATCGAATGGAAGGCTGGCAAGCTTCGCATCAACAAGGAAGAAGACCGTAAGACGCTTGGACAGACACCATTTCCCGATAACGTCTTGATTTACTATTCCGGGCACAACACCACAGTGTCTGGCTTGATTGCAGAATACGAAACGAAATTTCGTGGGCGCATCAAAGGCGCTAATCTGGAGGACTCCCGTCGCTTTCTCGGTATCGGCCAGGAGTACAAGGCACTGCTATTGGCAGTATTGCTGGTACAGCCCGCAAATAGCAGAGCTCACACATTTATTCGTCAAAAACTGGGGATCGACAGGCTTGGCATTACCAAGCCCGGTACTGACGACGTTTCTGAGCCTGTGCTTAGAGTCGATTTGCAGCGGCCAGACTACGCACGAGGCAGCGAAAGAGAGAAATACGACATCGACTCCGTCGATACCGCCACCCGCTATTGGCGACCTGTCGGCATCACAAAGGATTTTCTCGACACGTTGAGCGCTTGTATTTGGGACAACACAGAGAAATTAACGGTCACAGAAGGTTATTTCCCCAATGATGATCGCTACGTTCTGTACCTGTCCATCAGCAAATTGCAAGAGAAGTTCGTCGGCAAGTGGCAAGAATTATTCCGCCAGTTCGACAACCTGAAAACACTGGGGATGCTGCTGGACGCCATTTCCGTGCCGCTTCGCCTTACTTCAGGCACAGAAGGAAATGTCAGCCACTTCAGCGATGGCCAGTTTCAATCGGTTTACATCTACTCTATTGTCGAGCTATTTAAAGACCGAAACTGCTTAATCTTGCTGGATGAACCGGATGCATTCCTGCATCCGGAATGGCAGTTTGATTTTCTGCGGCAAGTATTCGACATCACTGATGTGGCAGCCAAGACTAGCCATGTTTTGATGAGCAGCCACAGCGCATCCACAATTACCTGCGCCAACGATAGCGTTATCAGCTTGTTCGAGTTCGACGGCGAGAAGGTGGCGCTGACCAAGGTGAACAAGGCCGACATCATCAAATCGTTGTCTGCGGGCTTGATTAGTTTTTCCGAGAGTGAAGCGCGGCTGAACATTCAGCACGTATTGAAGAACACTAGTGGGCCTGTACTCTTCACAGAGGGCATCACGGATGAAATGATCCTTGAAACTGCCTGGCAGAAGCTGTATCCAACGGTGAAGCGACCCTTCGAGATACAAAACGCATTTAGCTGCGGCTTCCAGCGTGTTCTTGTTCAAAATAACGTGCTGTATCAGAACCATCCGGGCAGGACGTTTTTTGCGCTTTTTGATTTTGATGAGGCCTACAACGACTGGAACCAGCTGGGTCAAGATGTAGAAACCGATCCAACCCTGTGCCTGACCAAGAAACGTAATGGCTGCGAAAGTTACGCTCTTTTGCTGCCCGTTCCGACCGCTGGCCAGATTCGCGGACAGGTGATCAACCCACACACTGGCGGCAATTTCGGAAACAAATCGCTTCTAACCATAGAGCTTCTGTTTCACGGCGTGCCTGGTCTTGATGCTTTTTTCGCTATCGATACCGAGAGGACGGACGGATTCATCAAATTCATCGGTGATAGCCAAAAGACGACTTTCGCCCAGAATGTCGTGCCGACGCTTGATGCAGAGCACTTTTCAGTGTTTCGTCCCCTCTTTGATTTTATCAAGTCAAAGTGTGCTGGAGGCGTACCTGCATGAGCACCAAGCTCCCCATCAACCTCACCGACCTGTTGCGCCAGCGCACCGTCGAGGGCGAGCGCATCGAGTACAAGACCGGATGGAATCCGGACGCGATCATTCGCACCCTGTGCGCCTTCGCCAACGACTTTGAAAACCTCGGCGGCGGTTATGTAGTGATCGGGCAGAACTGCGATGCCAATGGTCAGCCGGTATTCCCGCCTGTCGGGTTGGCCGAGAAGCAGCTCGACAAGGTTCAGCAGGAATTGCTGGCAGCCTGCCAATTGATCCAGCCGCCTTATTTCCCGGTGTTGAGCATCGAGGAAGTCGAAGGCCGCAAGCTGATCGTGCTGTGGGCACCGGGTGGACAGAATCGGCCCTACAAGGCACCTGAAGCCGTCACCGCAAAGAAAAAGACCTGGCACCACTACATCCGGCGCTACAGCAGCACGGTCGAGGCCAAGGGCGACACCGAGCAGGAGTTGTTGAGCTTGGCGGCCAAGGTGCCGTTTGATGACCGTTATAACCAGTTGGCACTGCTCGATGATCTGTCCAAACCGCTGATGCAGGCTTTCTTGCAGGAGGTGGACAGCGCATTGGCGGCGGATGCGCCCGGGCTGCTGGTCGAGGCATTGGCACGGCAGATGAATCTGGCGGGCGGGCCAACAGAGTCGCCGTGGCCCAAGAACGTGGGCTTGCTGTTTTTTAATGAGACTCCGGAGCGGTTTTTCCCCGGCGTGCAGATCGATGTGGTTTGGTTCCCTGAAGGCGCAGGCGGTGATCGCTTCGAGGAAAAGATTTTCAAGGGGCCGCTGGCGCGAATGACGCGTGAGGCCCTGAGCTACATCCAGCGCAATTTCCTGATCGAAACTGTGCTCAAGCACCCGGACCGGGCCGAGGCCACTCGGGCGTGGAACTTCCCCTACGCCGCCATCGAGGAAGCCTTGGTCAACGCGGTCTATCACCGGTCCTACGAGGAGCGCGAGCCCATCGAAGTGCGTATCAGCCATGACGAGTTGGTTATCGTCAGCTTCCCCGGCCCGGATCGTTCCATTCGGCTGGAAGACCTTCAGGCAGGTCGAGCAGTCAGCCGCCGCTACCGCAATCGGCGGATCGGTGAGTTCCTGAAAGAGCTTGATCTGACGGAAGGCCGCTCGACCGGCGTCCCGAAAATTCTCAAGGTCATGGCTGCCAACGGCTCGCCCTCGCCGCTGTTTGAAACGGATGACGACCGACTTTCGTTTCTGATCCGCTTGCCCAGTCACCCTCTGGCAAGGGGGGGCATCACGCCTACCGGGGAAGTCACCGGGGAAGTCACCGGGGAAGTCGAGCGCTTACTTCGGACGATGCTTGGCGACATGTCCCGCCAGCAGATTCAGGAGGCACTGGTTCTCAAGCACGAGGATCATTTCCGCAATGCCTATCTGAAACCGGCTCTGACCCTTGGGGTGATCGAGATGACCCAGCCCGACAAACCACGCAGTAGCAACCAGCGCTATCGCCTAACCGCCCTCGGGCAATCCTGGTTGGAAAAGCATCCGGACGCCCGCGCAGGTTGAAATCTGCGGGTGGTGCAGTCGATCAAAAGTCACTTGACCAGTTGCCATAAGCGGCCGCAATGTGCGCTAAGCTGCCTCATGACTCCAGCATTCGGCATATCTCTTTTGGGTCGGATCCGGAAGTAGCCTGAAGTGCCAAGCGGTCACTCGACCAGAATTTTTTGCTACGACCGCTGACCGGCTCATTGCAGCCGTTCCTGGTGCGATACCCCAACGACAGGTCAGGCCGAAGCCCTGTCGGTGAGCAGTCGCCACGAACGGCCGGTCTACTCTGTCACCAGTCGTATCAGTCGGGATACGGTTTAGGACCGCTTTGGGTCGGATCCTGCAAGCCGGCAGCAAGGAAAGATGCCGTTCGGCCTTAAAGTAGCCTGGATGAGCGCTGACTGCCTGATAGCACTCACTCCTTCCACTGACCATGAGCGTCAGGAAAGGCCGACGACCCGTGCTCGGC
>NZ_JBYEXN010000017.1:0-116019 GCF_057621855.1 Parazoarcus sp. PS-13 R2A | reverse complement strand
ATTATTGGCAGCGGCGGATTTCATTCTTCCTCCTCCATATGGTGGCTGGTCAGCGAACGCCACAGGAGAACGGGGATGATCAGGGTGAATACGATGACTTCCTTGTAGGCACTGGCCCAGAAGGACGAGAAGGCTTCGAGCAGGCCCACCATCACGGCGCCGACGGCGGCAATCGGATAACTGCCCAGTCCGCCGATGATGGCGGCGACGAAGCCCTTGAGGCCGATCAGGAAACCGGTGTCGTAGTAGATGGTGGTGATCGGTGCGATCAGCACGCCCGACAGCGCACCGATGAAGGCAGCCAGCACGAAGGTGAGCTTGCCTGCGAGCGAAGGCGAGATCCCCATCAGCTGCGCACCGACGCGGTTGATCGCGGTGGCACGCAAGGCCTTGCCGTAGATGGTGCGTTCGAAGAACAGGCAGAGCGCAACGATGAGCGCGAGCGAGGCGAGGATGACCCAGATCGTCTGCCCCGACACCAGCAGCGGGCCGACTTCGAAGCGCGCATCACTGAAGGGCGGCGTACGCTGGCCTTCGGCACCGAAGAACAGCAGGCCGAGCCCGACCATGGCCACGTGGGTGGCGACCGACACGATCAGCAGAATCAGCACCGGCGCCGCCGCAATCGGCTGGAACACCAGGCGGTACATCAGCGGCCCCATCGGCACCACCACGGCCAGCGCCAGCAGCACCTGCGCGAGCATCGGCAGCTCTTTCAGCGGCAGCGCCGCGAGCAGGCCGGCCAGCCCCAGCGGATAGGCCAGATTCCAGCCCAGCACGCCGGTCAGCTTCTTCGTCTGCCCCGAGCGCAGCGCCGCACTGCCGTCAATCGCCGCCGTCAGCGCACCCATGATCACCAGCAGCCACACCGTGGCCGGGATCGCCCCGCCCTGCAGCATCGCAAGCGTCAGCGCGCCATAGGCGACGAATTCGCCCTGGGGAATGAAGATCACCCGCGTCACTGCAAACACCAGCACCAGTGCCAGCGCCAGCAAGGCGTAGATCGCTCCGTTGGTAATGCCGTCCTGTCCCAGCAACAGCGCTATCTGAAAATCCATGACGAACTCCTGCCTCACCGTCGCCCAGGGCGGTCGGTGCAGCTCGCAGACTTGGTTCTCTATCGGTTTGGTATGCGGCGCAGGAGCAGAAGGCTCCCGCGCCGGATCAGCGACTTACTTCACCAGCTTCCAGGTGCCATTCTGGATCTCGACCATCACGCGCGAACGCTGGTCGAAACCGAGGTGGTCGGTCGGGCTCATGTTGAAGATGCCATGGGCGCCCGGCAGCTCCTTGATGCCTTCGAGCGCATCACGCATCGCGGCACGGAACTCCACGGTGCCCGGCTTGGCCTTCTTCAGCGCGACCGGGATGGCCGCGCTCATCAGCTGACCGGCATCCCAGGCATGGGCACCGAAGGTCGAAACCGAACCCTTGCCGTGCGCAGCTTCATACTTGGTGATGTAGTCCATGGCCGCTTTCTTGACCGGGTCGCTGTCGGGCAGCTGGGCGGCGACCAGCACCGGGCCGGCGGGCAGGAAGGTGCCTTCACAGTCCTTGCCACAGACGCGCAGGAAGTCGTTGTTGGCGACGCCGTGGGTCTGGTACAGCTTGCCAGCATAGCCACGCTCCTTCAGCGTCTTCTGCGGCAGGGCGGCGGGCGTGCCGGAACCGGCGATCAGCACCGCATCCGGACGCGCAGACATGACCTTCAGTACCTGACCGGTCACCGAGGTGTCATTGCGATTGAAGCGCTCGTTGGCCACGATCTGCAGCTTGCGTGCTTCGGCCACCGACTTGAACTGCTCGTACCAGCCCTCGCCATAGGCATCGGCGAAGCCGATGAAGCCGACGGTCTTCACGCCGCTGTTGCTCATGTGCGTGACGATGGCGGTCGACATCTGGGCGTCGTTCTGCGGGGTCTTGAAGACCCAGCGGCGCTTGTCATCTACCGGCTCGACGATACGGGCCGAAGCCGCCATCGAGATCATCGGCGTCTGCGCTTCGGCGGCAACGTCGATCATCGCCAGCGAGTTCGGGCTGATGGTGGAACCGATCACCACATCGACCTTGTCCTCGGAGATCAGCTTGCGGATGTTCTTCACCGCGGTGGTGGTGTCGGACGCATCGTCGAGGACGATGTAGTTGACCTTCTCCCCGCCGATCGTCGTCGGCAACATGGCCAGCGTGTTCTTTTCCGGGATCCCGAGCGACGCGGCAGGACCGGTCGCAGACACGATCACGCCTACATTGACGTCCGCCTGTGCTGCGGTGGCGACGAATGCGAGGCCGATGGCGGCCAGCAGAGTGTTCTTCAGCTTCATGGTGTCTCCTCCTCTTGGTTTATGTGAGTAAACGGGCTTGAGGTGTCCCGGTTACCTGCCGCAAAATTATTACATACCTAATTCGTTAAAAACTAACGAATTGTGACGACATCACCGATCAGACCCGCTCGATGATCATTGCGATGCCCTGTCCCACCCCAATGCACATGGTGCACAAGCCGTAACGACCGCCCGTCGCCTCCAGCTGACGCAAGGCGGTAAGCACCAGGCGTGCGCCCGACGCGCCCAGCGGGTGACCGATGGCGATCGCGCCGCCATTGGGATTCACGCGAGGATCGTCGTCGCGCAGTCCGAGCTGGCGGGTCACCGCCAGCCCCTGGGCTGCGAACGCTTCGTTGAGTTCGATGACGTCCATCTGCTCGAGCGTGAGACCCGCTTTCTCAAGCACCTTGAGCGAGGCAGGCGCCGGCCCGATGCCCATGATGCGCGGCTCGACCCCGGCGGTGGCCATGGCCACGATGCGCGCACGCGGTTTGAGACCGTGCTTCGCAGCCGCCTCGCCGGACGCAATCAGCAGGGCGACCGCACCATCATTGACGCCCGAGGCGTTACCCGCGGTGACCGAGCCGTCCGGGCGCACCACGCCCTTGAGCCGTGACAGCGTTTCGATGGTGGTGTCGGCACGCGGATGCTCATCCGCCGCGACCACGACCGGATCGCCCTTCTTGCGCGGGATCTCCACCGGACACAGTTCACCGTCGAAGAAACCACGTTCGGCCGCCGCCGCGTAGCGCTGCTGACTGCGCAGCGCAAAGGCGTCCTGGTCGGCACGGCTGACCTTGAAATCGGTGGCGACGTTCTCGGCGGTTTCCGGCATCGAGTCGATACCGTACTTCGCCTTCATCAGCGGATTCACGAAGCGCCAACCAATGGTAGTGTCCTCGATCTTCGCGCTGCGCGAGAAGGCCGTGTCGGCCTTGCCCATGACGAAGGGCGCGCGGCTCATGCTCTCGACGCCGCCGGCGATCATCATCCCGGCCTCGCCGGCCTTGATGGCGCGGGCCACGATGCCCACCGCATCCATGCCCGAACCGCACAGGCGGTTGATGGTCGAGCCCGGCACGTCGATCGGCAGCCCCGCCAGCAGGCCGGCCATGCGCGCGACGTCGCGGTTGTCCTCGCCGGCCTGGTTGGCGCAGCCGTAGTAGATGTCCTCAACGGCCGCCCAGTCGACCCCGGGATTGCGCTCACGCAGTGCCCGGATCGGCAGCGCCGCAAGATCGTCCGCACGCACGCCCGACAAGGCGCCGCCATAGCGCCCGAAGGGTGTCCGGATACCGTCGCAGATAAAGGCTTCTGTCACTGAGTGTCTCCTCGTCATTGTTGCCGCTGCGCCCGTGCAGGCAGACAGCGTCTATTCTTTTTGCGCCGCCGTTGCCGGTGGCATTTCAGTCTTGAGCAAACCCTTGACCCCGTTGAGCAGGATTGCGGTCACCACCGGCGCCATGTCGCCGTAGGTGTAGCGACCGTCCGAACGCAGCCAGGTAAAGGTCCAGTTGATCATGCCGAACAGGATCATCGCGACCGGCTTGTCGAGGTTGCGCGACCTGAGCCCCGGCTCGACGCGCTCGATGGCATCGGCAAACGCCGCCACCACCTTGCGCTGCTTGCCCACCACATATTCTTCCTGCGCGGTCTGCAGAAACTTTACGTCCTGCACCAGCACCACGTGCTGGTTCTGCGAGTGTTCGTACTCCTCCATGAAGCGCATGACCAGGGCCGACAGATGGGGCTCGGCCTCCAGGTCCTGCGACTCCACCCCGGCCACGATCGCGAGCAGCTGATCCATGTAGCTGTCGGCGATGTCGAACAGGATGTTCTCCTTGTCCTTGTAGTAGTGGTAGAGCAGCGGCTTCGACACCCCGCAGGCCTTGGCCAGCTCGGCCATCGACGCGTTGTGAAAACCCTTGTCGGCAAAGAGCTGCGCCGCCTCCTGAAGAATGACGCCGCGCTGTACCTCGAATGTGGGAGATTTGCCCCTGGCCATGATTCGCTTCCGTTCCTGTGCAAATGAGTCCGCTCACCCGCACGAATCTGGGATGCCGTCTTTCAACGATCGTCGAAGCTGATGACCACCCGCGCGGTCAGCGGATGGGACTGGCAGGTGAGCACATAACCGGCGTCAACGTCGGGCTGCTCAAGGGTGTAGTTCTTGTCCATGCGGACCTTGCCCTCGATGACCTTGGCGCGGCAGGTGCAGCATACCCCACCCTTGCACGAGTACGGCAGGTCCATCCCCGCGCGCAGCGCGACATCCAGGATGGACGGATCCTCAGCGCGAAAATCCATCTCGCGCTTGAGGCCGTCGGCAATGATGGTGATCCGTGCCTGCGGTGCATCGCCCGCCTCCACGTGGTGTGCGGGACCGCTGTCGGGCACTCCGAAACGCTCGAGGTGGATGCGCCCCGCGTCGACGCCGCTCGCCAGCAGACCGGCTTCGACCTCGTCGATCATGCCGCCGGGTCCGCAGATGAAGGCGGCATCGATGGTGTCGGCCGGGATCAGGGTGTCGAGGAAGCTCGCCACGCGGGCCCGGTCGAGGCGACCATTGAACAGCTCGACGTCCTGCTCTTCGCGCGAGAACACGTGGTACATCGTGAAGCGCGTCATGTAACGGTCTTTCAGGTCTTCCAGTGTCTCGGAGAAGATCACGCTGCCCTGGCGCTGGTTGCCGTAGATCAGGGTGAAGCGGCTGTTTGGCTCGGCGCGCAGCGTGGTCTTGATCAGCGACAGGATCGGGGTGATGCCGCTGCCCGCGGCAAAGGCGACGTAGTGGCGGGCATTGACCGGATCGAGCTCGGTGTGGAAGCGCCCCTCCGGGGTCATGACCTCGATCACGTCGCCGGCCTTGATGCTGGCATTGGCCCAGGTGGAGAAGCGTCCGCCGCCGATCTTCTTGATTGCGACGCGCAATTCGCCGTCGTCGACTCCGGCACAGATCGAGTAGGAGCGGCGCAACTCCTCACCACCAACATTGGCCTTCAGTGTCAGGTGCTGGCCCTGCACAAAGCGGTAGTCGTCGGCCAGCTCGGCGGGCACGTCGAAGCGCAGGCTGATGGCTTCGGGGGTCTCGCGGCGCACTTCGGCGATCGTGAGCGGGTGAAATTTCGGCGTCATGTTTGTCTCCGTTGTCCGTCTTGTGGGGCGGATCAGATCGGTTTGAAATATTCGAAGGGTTCGAGGCAGCTCTTGCAGCGATACGTCGCCTTGCAAGCGGTCGAGCCGAACTCGGACAGGCGTTCGGTATCGTTCGAACCGCAGCGCGGGCAGGTCAGCGTCTTCTTCACGAAATGGATCGGTTGCGCACCGCCCACCGCAGCCTTGCCGGTCGGCGGAACGATGCCGTAGGCACGCAGCTTCTCGCGCGCCGCCTCACCGATCCAGTCGCTGGTCCACGCCGGATCGAGCCGGGTTTGCAGCTCGACCTTGCCCACACCGGCGGCCAGCAGGGTGTCGCGAATCGCAAGCCCGATGACCTCGGTGGCGGGACAGCCGGAGTAGGTCGGCGTCACCACCACGGTGATCACGTCGTCCGCGCAGTGCAGCTCGCGGATGATGCCGAGCTCCACCACCGATACCGCCGGCACTTCGGGGTCGGGCACGCCATCAAGTAGCTTCCAGGCTTGCTCTTCGGTCAACATGCGATCACTCACCACTGTGCGCCGGGATAGGTGCGCTGCATGTACTGCATGGTCGCCAGCAGATGCCCCATGTGCTCGGAGTGACGGCCGAACTTGCCGAAGGTCTTGAACGGCGTGCGCGCCGGCACCACCAGCGTGGCCTGGGCGAACACCGGCAGCACCATGGCTTCCCAGTCCGCCTCGAGCTCGCCCCAGGCCGGGCCGATGCCGACCGCGGAAACGGCTTCATCGGTCGGGTTGGCGGCGAACAGTTCGGCGGTGTAGGGCCACAGGTAGTCGAGTGCGGCCTGGGTCTTCGCGTGCGATACCTCGGTGCCATCGCCAAGACGGATCACCCACTCGGCCGAGTGATTGAAGTGGTAGCGGGCTTCCTTCAGGCTCTTGGCGGCGATGGCGGCGAGTTCGGTATCGGACGATGTGGCGAACTTCTGCCACAGCAGGATCTGGAACGCGCTGTAGAGGAAGTTGCGCACCGTCGTGCGCCCGAAATCCTCGTTCGGCACTTCCATCATGGTGATGTTGCGGTAGTCGCGCTCGACACGCAGGAAGGCCATCTGGTCTTCGTCGCGGCCCTTGCCTTCGAGATTGCCGGCATGGGTCAGCAGCAGGCGGGCCTGGCCGACCAGATCGAGTGCCATGTTGGCGAGCGCCAGATCTTCTTCGATGACCGGCGCGTGTCCGCACCACTCCGACAGGCGCTGACCGAGGATCAGGGCGTTGTCGCCGAGGCGCATCACGTACTCGATGTGTTCCGCTGAAGCGGCAACGGTTTGGACTGAGGTTTGCGTCATGTCGTCCGCCATTACATGTGGTTAACTTCGTCGGGCAGCTGATAGAAGGTCGGGTGGCGATAGATCTTGTCTTCCGCCGGATCGAACAGCTCGGGCTTGGCATCCGGATCGGAGGCGACGATGTCGGAGGCCTTCACCACCCAGATCGACACGCCTTCGAGGCGACGGGTATAGACGTCGCGCGCCATCTGCAGCGCCATCTTTGCGTCCGGCGCGTGCACGCTGCCGCAATGCTTGTGGTCCAGGCCGTTACGGCTACGGATGAAAACTTCCCACAGGGGCCATTCCTTGCGTTCCATGTCTCTCACTCCTCAATGTGTGTGCTGTCGGGCCCGTGCTTTGCGGGCCCGCGCTTCGATTCCGTTACTGGATCAGGCGGCCTGACGCTCGCGTTCGGCCATCTTCTCGGCGTGGGCGATTGCGGCTTCGCGCACCCAGGCACCGTCGTCCCAGGCTTTGTTGCGTGCAGCCAGGCGATCGACGTTGCACTGACCATGTCCGCCGACCACGTTCCAGAACTCGTCCCAGTCGATCACGCCGAAGTCGTAATGACCGCGCGCCTCGTTCCACTTCAGGTCGGGATCGGGCAGGCTGACGCCGAGCACCTCGGCCTGCTTGACCGTGGCATCGACGAACTTCTGCCGCAGGTCGTCGTTGGAGATGCGCTTGATGCCCCAGCGTGCGGAGTCGGTGTGCACGCTGTCCTTGTCGTGCGGGCCGAACATCATGATCGACGGGAACCACCAGCGATCGACCGCATCCTGCACCATCTCGCGCTGCTCTTCCGTGCCCTTCATCATCTGCAGCAGCAGGTCATAGCCCTGGCGCTGATGGAAGGACTCTTCCTTGCACACCCGCACCATGGCGCGGGCATAGGGGCCGTAGCTGCACTTGCACAGCGGGATCTGGTTCATGATCGCCGCGCCATCGACCAGCCAGCCGATCACGCCGATATCCGCCCAGTTCAGCGTGGGGTAGTTGAAGATCGAGCTGTACTTGGCCTTGCCCGAGAGCAGCGCCTCGGTCAGTTCGTCGCGCGACACCCCGAGGGTTTCGGCCGCCGCATACAGATAGAGACCGTGGCCGCCCTCGTCCTGCACCTTGGCCAGCAGAATGGCCTTGCGCTTGAGGCTGGGTGCGCGGGTGATCCAGTTGCCTTCGGGCAGCATGCCGACGATCTCGGAGTGGGCGTGCTGGCTGATCTGGCGCACCAGGGTCTTGCGATAGGCCTCGGGCATCCAGTCCTTGGCCTCGATGAAGCCGCCGGCATCGATCTTGGCGTTGAACTCGGCCAGATACTCGGGGTTTTCGACCTTGCGCGGGCCCTTGGTGTCGCCATCGGGAATGCTGAGTGACTGTGTATACATGGTGGACTCCTCGTGGGGTTCACAAGCGGCACAGCGGGATAGCTGGCCGCGGGAGATGCTTTATTCTTTCGGCCGGCGATCGACGACGCGCTTGGCCTTGCCGACGGTCACCCGTTCGATCGAGAACGGCTCGCCAACCACGACCTTGCACGACACGCCGATCAGGGCCTTGATGTGATGGGTGAGCTCCTTGGCCAGCGCCTCTTTCTGTTCCGGATGACGACCAACATTGGCCTCGGCGTTGACCTCGACCTTCACCGTCAGCGTGTCCATGTGGCCGTTCTTGTCGACCTCGAGCAGATACTGCGGTGCCAGCTTGGGCATCTTGCAGATCAGCTCCTCGATCTGGGTCGGGAACACGTTCACACCGCGGATAATGAGCATGTCGTCCGAGCGCCCGGTGATCTTGGCCATGCGGCGCATGCTGCGTGCAGTCGGCGGCAGCAGGCGGGTGAGGTCGCGGGTGCGGTAACGGATCACCGGCATCGCTTCCTTGCTCAGAGACGTAAAGACAAGCTCGCCTTCCTCTCCGTCCGCCACGACTTCACCGGTTTCCGGGTTGATGATCTCGGGATAGAAATGGTCTTCCCAGATCGTCGGGCCGTCCTTGGTTTCGACGCACTCGTTGGCGACGCCCGGCCCCATGACTTCGGACAGACCGTAGATGTCGACCGCGTCGATTCCGGCACGGGCCTCGACCGCCAGGCGCATCGCCGGGGTCCAGGGCTCGGCACCGAAGATGCCGATCCTGAGTGAGGTGCTCTTGGGGTCGATGCCCTGCGCTTCCATCTCGTCAAGGATGGTCAGCATGTAGGACGGCGTCACCATGATGATGCTGGGCTTGAAATCCTGAATGACCTGGACCTGCTTCTCGGTCTGCCCGCCCGACATCGGGATTACCGTGCAGCCAAGACGCTCGGCACCGTAGTGCGCGCCCATGCCGCCGGTGAAGAGACCATAGCCGTAGGAAATATGCACCATGTCACCCGGCCGGCCGCCCGAAGCGCGAATCGAGCGCGCCACCACGTTGGCCCAGGTGTCGATGTCCTTCAGCGTGTAGCCGACCACGGTCGGTTTGCCGGTGGTGCCGGAGGAGGCATGCACCCGCGCCACCTTGTTCATCGGCACGGCGAACATCCCGAAGGGGTAGTTGTCGCGCAGGTCGTGCTTGGTGGTGAAGGGAAACTTCGCCAGATCCTCGAGCGTTTTCAGGTCGTCCGGATGCACGCCCTTGTCGTCGAACGCCTTGCGGTAGTGCGGCACGTTCTCGTAGGCGTGACGTACGCTCCACTTCAGCCGCTCGAGCTGCAGCGCACGCAGTTCGTCGATGCTGGCCTTTTCGATAGGCTCGAGTTCGGGTGGGGAATATGTATTCACCGGCATTTTTGTCTCCTGCTCCTCTATGTCCGATCTGATTCTGGTGTTCTTGTATTTTTGGTTTCGTTACAGCTCGACCACCGGCCGGCCCTTCATTCGGTACGACTTGCCGCGCATCACGGCGATCAGCTCGCCCGTCTGGTTCGTCACCGTGATGTCGTACACGCCGGTGCGGCCCGAGGCGGAGACTTCGCGCGCCTCGGCGCTCAACACGTCACCCGGACGGCCAGGCGCCATGAAGTCCACGCTGATGCCCGAAGCCACGGTCATCTCGTTGCCGCTGTTACACGCATAGGCAAAGGCGGTATCGGCGAGCGTGGTGATGAATCCGCCGTGGCAGATACGAAAGCCGTTGAGCATGTCCTCACGCACGGTCATGGTCATGGTCGAGCGCCCCGGCCCCACGTCAACAAAGGCCATGCCCAGACCACGTGCAGCCTGGTCGCGCTCGAACATGCCGTCGCGCACGCGCTCGGCCAGTGCCTGCGGATCAAGACCGGCGCTCAGGTCACGATTCATCACTTCACTCATGAAAGCTGTCTCCGTTATGGCTTTTTCTCAGGATCAGCGGCGAGACGCGGTAGCGCTCCTCACCGTAATGCTCACGCAGGTTGTGCAGCACCCGCGCCACGAAGCGCACGCCGATCTGGTCCGCCCAGCTCAGCGGCCCTTTCGGATAGTTGGTGCCGAAGCGCATTGCAAGATCGATGTCGGCGGCGGAGCCGATGCCTTGCAGCACCGCATCCGCACCCTCGTTGGCGAGCATGGCGACCGTGCGCAGACCGATCAGTCCGGCCACGTCGTCGATGCGCGACACTGTCAGACCAGCCTGCTGCAGCGTGCCGACCACCGCATGCCACGCGCCCAGACCGCAGTGGTCCGCACGTGACAGCACAACGCGCGGCGTGGTGGCGTAATCGAGACACAGATCGAGCAGCACGAGATTGCTCAGCCCCTCTTCCGCCGTGCGCCGGGCTGCGGTGCGGCCGTCGCAAAGCATCAAGCGCCCGCGGCCGATCTCCAGCCACCCGGCGGCGTCCGCCGGTCCGGCCTTGCGCGTCACCGCGACACCCGCGGCTTCGAGCCTGGCCAGCAGCGGCTCGGCCACGCCGAGACTGCCCACCGCAGTCACGCTACGCTCGGCCGTGGCGGGCGCCTCGGTCCTTGCCGCGGGTTTCGCAACGTCTGCGCCGTAGGCGTAGAAACCACGCCCGCTCTTGCGTCCGAGCCGTCCGGCCAGCACCAGATCGTGCTGAATCAGGCTCGGCGTGAAGCGCTTGTCGCCGAAATAGGCATCGAACACCGAGCGTGTCACCGCGTAGTTCACATCGTGGCCGATCAGGTCCATCAGCTCGAACGGTCCCATCGGAAAACCACAGCATTCGCGCATCGCGGCGTCGATGGTGGCGGGCTCGGCTGCGCATTCGTTGAGCACCCGCAGCGCTTCGGCGTAGAAGGGTCGTGCCACCCGGTTGACGATGAAGCCGGGCGTGGATTTCGCATGCACGGCCACCTTGCCCCACGCTTTTGCGGTGGAGTACAAAGTATTGGCCACTGCACGGTCAGTCGCGAGGCCGGAGACGATCTCGACCAGCTTCATGCGCGGCGCAGGATTGAAGAAGTGCAGGCCGGCAAGGCGCTCGGGACGGGCAAGCACTGCGCCCATTGCGGTAATCGACAGCGAGGACGTGTTCGAAGCAAGGATGGCCTCGTCGCCGAGCAGGCTTTCGAGCTGCAGGAAGAGCTTCTGCTTGATGTCGAGGTTTTCGACGATGGCTTCGATCGCAAGACCCGCATCACTGGCCGCGGCCAGATCCGTCACTGCGCTCAGCCGCGCCATGGTCGCTTCACGCGCGGCGGAATCCAGCTTGCCCTTGGAGACCAGGAAATCGAGATCCTTCGCGATCCCGCCCAGCCCCTTGTCGATAGCTTCGGCGCGGGTGTCGTACAGATACACCGGATGTCCAGCCAGCGCCGCAACATGGGCGATGCCTGCACCCATGGCGCCGGCTCCGATGACCAGCACCTTTACATTCGTGTCGAGCGCCACGGCTCAGTTCCCCTTGAACTCGGGCACGCGCTTTTCCATGAAGGCGGCGACGCCCTCGCGGTAGTCGTGCGAGCGGCCGCAGTCGCGCATCATGTCGCGCTCGAGATCGAGCTGGGTGTCGAAGTCATTGGTGGAGCTGGCCCAGATGGCCTTCTTGGTCTGGGCAAAGCCGAAGGTCGGCCCCTTGGCCATCTGTGCAGCGAGCGCCTGCACCGTGGGCATCAGGGATTCGTCGTCGACGCACTTCCAGATCAGGCCCCAGGCTTCGGCCTGCTCTGCTGCCAGCTTGTCGCCGAGCAGCGCCAGCCCCATTGCCCGCGCCGGGCCCAGCAGACGCGGCAGAATCCAGGTGCCGCCGGTATCGGGAATCAGGCCGAGCTTGCAGAAAGCCTGGATGAAGCTCGCCGAGCGGGCTGCAAACACCATGTCGCAGGCCAGCGCCAGGTTGGCACCGGCGCCGGCCGCCACGCCATTGACGGCACAGATCACCGGCAGGTCGAGCTTGCGCAGCGTCGTCACCAGCGGCTTGTAGTTCTTTTCCACCGACGCACCCAGATCAGGCGCCTCGCCGCCGGCCGCAACCGAACGGTCGGAGAGGTCCTGTCCGGCACAGAAACCGCGTCCCGCACCGGTAATGACCAGCACCCGGATCGAAGCGTCCGTGCGCCCCGCCTTCACCTGTGCCAGCGCGGCACGCATTTCCCCGTGCATCTGATCGTTGAAGCTGTTCAGACGATCGGGTCGGTTCAGGGTCAGTGTCGCCACCCCCGCATCGATCTCGAGGCGAATGGTTTCACCGTATCCGGTTGCTGCGCTCATCTTGTCTCCTCCTGGCCTTGTCTTGCCCGGCGCGCTGGCGCACGCTGGGGAATTGTTCTTTCCGGAGTTCAACTCCGGGATCGGGACGACAACTGTTTTCGTTGTTTGACCGACCGGTCAATCAATAGTAGTCTTGATCCAGATCAAAAGACAAGCTTTTTTCACTTGCCCTTTTTCTGCACCATCGACATACGAAGCACCCCGCACGGACCCGTCCGGCGGCCCCAAAAAATCTGAGGAGACAAGGCATGACCCATCCGCTGTTCGAGAAGCACAAGGCCACCCTGGACGCAGCCATCGCCGCCATTCACGGTCGCGGTTACTGGACGCCCTTTCCCGAAATGCCCAGCCCCAAGGTCTATGGCGAAAGTGCAGCAGACGATGGCAAGAAGGCGTTTGAGGCCCGCCTCGGCAAGGAATTCGCGCTCGATCAGCCGGGCCAGACCGGCTGGGCCGCCACCGAACGGTCGCCCTACGGCATCGCGCTCGATGTGCGCTATCCCGTGTGCGAGCCCGAGGCCCTGATTGCCGCCGCGCAGAGCGCAATGGAAGGCTGGCGCAAGGTCGGCGCTGAAGGCCGCGTCGGCATCTGCCTCGAAATCCTCGACCGCCTCAACAAGCGCAGCTTCGAGATCGCCCACGCGGTGATGATGACCACCGGTCAGGGCTGGATGATGGCCTTCCAGGCCGGCGGCCCGCATGCGCAGGATCGCGGCCTGGAAGCCGTTGCCTACGCATGGGACGAGATGAGCCGGGTGCCGGCCGAAACCATCTGGGAAAAGCCGCAGGGCAAGAACCCGCCGCTGAAGATGAAGAAGCACTACGAGATCGTCGGTCGCGGCGTCGGTCTGGTCGTCGGCTGCGGCACCTTCCCGACCTGGAACACCTACCCCGGCCTGTTCGCCACGCTGGTCACCGGCAACCCGGTCATCATCAAGGCCCACAGCAACTCCATCCTGCCGGCAGCGATGACGGTGAAGATCGCACGTGAAGTGCTGAGCGAAGCCGGCCTCGACCCCAACCTGGTGTCGCTGGCCGTGGTCGAGAAGCGCACCGCCACCCAGGCGCTCGCCACCCATCCGGCGGTGAAGTCGATCGACTTCACCGGCAGTAACGTCTTCGGCCAGTGGCTGATCGACAACGCCCGCCAGGCCCAGGTGTATGCCGAACTGGCCGGCGTGAACAACGTCGTCATCGAATCCACCGACAGCTACAAGGCGATGATGCGCAACCTCGCCTTCACCCTGAGCCTGTATTCGGGCCAGATGTGCACCACCACCCAGGCCATCCTGGTGCCGGCCGGTGGCATCGACACCGACCAGGGTCACAAGTCCTTCGACGAAGTCGCCGCCGATCTCGGCGCCGCCATCGACAAGTTCCTCACCGACCCGGCCGTGGCCACCGCGGTGCTCGGCGCCATCCAGTCCGAAGCCACCCTCGGCCGCATCGCCGAAGCCGGCGAATACGGCAAGGTGGTGCTGGCTTCCAAGAAGGTCGAGCATCCCGACTTCCCGCAGGCCGAAGTCCGCACCCCGGTGCTGCTCACCTGCGACGCGGCCGACGAAAAGAGCTACATGGAAGAGCGCTTCGGCCCGGTCAGCTTCGTGGTCAGGGTCGCCGACGGCGCTGCAGCCGTCGCCCTGTCGGAACGCATCGTCAAGGAACACGGCGCGCTCACCGTTGGCCTGTACTCAAGCAAACAGGACGTCATCGACGCCATGACCGACGCCAGCCTGCGTGCCGGCGTGGCCCTGTCGATCAACCTCACCGGCGGCGTATTCGTGAACCAGTCCTCGGCCTTCTCCGACTACCACGGCGTAGGCATGAACCCGGCTGCCAACGCGAGCTACTCCGACAGCGCCTTCGTCGCCAACCGTTTCCGCGTCGTACAACGCCGCTACCACGTAGAGTAAAACCACGGCGAACTGGGTCAGAGCCTTCAGCAATTCAGGCTTTTCGCTTTTGCCCAGATCACGAGCCCACGCTCACGGCGCCCAGCCGTGGCGCGGGCGGCCCGGCGGCAACTTCTGTCGTGCCGAGCGGAGGACCTGCGCAGGGGAAACAAGGCGATGCATGTCTGAGTCCGGCGCAGCCGGGCGAGTTTGCATCGCCTCCCCTGCGCAGGTTCGCAGCGAGGGCAGCCGAAGGCCACGACAGCAGGCGCCGACGGACCGCCCGCGCCGCGGTTGGGCGCCAGGCACGAACCAGAATACGCAACAATCCAGCACTGCCGCATAGAAGAGCAGAAGACGAGACCAGGAGACACCCAATGCCCTGCTACGAAATCGACGGTCTCAAACCCGTCATCCACCCCACCGCCTTCGTCCATCCCGATGCCGTACTGATCGGTGACGTCATCGTCGGCCCGCGCTGCTATGTCGCCCCGCTCGCCTCGCTGCGCGGCGACTTCGGCCGCATCGTGCTGGAAGAAGGCAGCAACATCCAGGACACCTGTGTCATGCACGGCTTCCCCGGCACCGACACCGTGATCGAAGTCGATGGCCACGTCGGCCACGGCGCAGTGCTGCATGGCTGCCGTGTCGGTCGCAACGCCCTGATCGGCATGAATGCCGTCATCATGGACAACGCCAGCATCGGCGAATCGAGCATCGTCGCCGCCTGCGCCTTCGTCAAAGCCGGCATGGAAATCCCCGCAGGGAAACTCATCGCCGGCATGCCCGCCAAGATCATGCGTGATCTGTCGGAGCAGGAAATGAACTGGAAAGTCGACGGCACCCGCTGCTATCAGGACCTGACCGTGCGCAGCCTCGCCACACTCAAGCCCTGCGAGCCGCTCACCGAGATGGAAGCCGGGCGCAAGCGCTTCGAGTTCGAGGGCGTCGTTCCCCTCATCGACGCCAAGAAAGGCAGCTGAAGGCCGCCACAAAGGCGGCTGTACCCGACTATGCTTAGTTCAGCAGGCGGGCCGACCGACCTCGGCCGCCCGCCTCGCCCCGCACACGGGAGCTGCGCATGGACGGGATTTTCATCAGCTATCGCCGCGAGGACTCATCGGGTTACGCAGGCCGCCTCTATGACCGGCTCGCGGCCCGCTTCGGGCGTGAGCGCGTGTTCATGGATGTCGAAGGCATCGACCCCGGCACCGACTTCATCGACGCCATCGACAGCGCGGTCGCCTCATGCACCGTCCTGCTCGTGCTCATCGGCCCCAAATGGCTGGGTGAGGACATCGGCAACGACAAACGCCGCATCGACGACCCCCACGACTTCGTCCGCCTCGAGACCGCCGCCGCACTGAGACGCAAGATCCGCGTACTGCCGGTACTGGTCAATGATGCGGAAATGCCCGGCGAAGATGCGCTCCCACCCGACCTCAAGGCACTCGCACGACGCCAGGCCATCGAGATCAACCACAAGCAGTGGGATGCATCGACCGGCGAAGTCCTGAAGGCACTCGATCGCATCTTCGGTACCGACAAGCCGCGCTGGCGCCTGCCGGCGATCATCGGAGCGACCTGCGTCGCGCTCGCAGCGGGTGGCTGGCTGTCATGGCAGAAGCTGGCGATTGACGACACCACACGCCCGCCAAGCAGCGTCCGCGAACCGGGGGAGGCTCTCACCGATCACCCCACCCCCACCCTGCTCGCCGCAGCGGAACCGCCTGTACCTGCGCCCCCGGCAGCCACCACCGACGGGGCCAGCGCGGGCGTACAGCCACCAGCGGAAGCCCCCACCGAGCCGGTGGCCGCTGCACCGGTCGCCGCACCGCCAGCCGCAGCTGCTGCCCCGGCCCCCGCAGCCCCCGTAGCCCCTGCTACACCCGCTGCACCCGCCGCACCCACCCCCGCAGCAAAGCCCCGCGAAACCACCGCGCCGCCAAAGCAGCCTGCACCCAGGCCTGCGCAAGCCACCAGGCCCGCCGTCACGATCAAGCCAAAGCCCGAAGCTGCCGCGCCCCAGCCTGCGATCGTCACCCGGCCTGAAGCAGCGCCGAAACCGGCACCTGCGCGCCCGGCGCCGGACGCCGTCGACAGCCGCCTGCCGCGCGCGGGCGAAAGCTGGGTCTATCGCACACGCGGGCTATGGGCAACCAGCCCGAAACGCACCGTCGTCGTCACCGTGAGCGCGCAGGACGGCACCGCAGTCACCGAACGCATGCAGGACACCGAGCCATCCCCCGGCCCTGCCGGCAGTCAGGTCAGGTGGCGCGGCAGCGAAGCACACATTGCCCATGCCGGCGGTCTCGGCAGCGAGTTCAGTCCCTTCATCGGCGCCTTCACCGAGCTGCGGGAGGATATGTCGTGGCGCGGCATTCCGACCCCCGATCTCGATGGCAACTGGGGCGGCTGGTACGGCACAGGCGAAGTGATCGGACGTGAAACCGTCCGCGTACCGGCCGGCAGCTTCGACGCCTGGAAGGTCGAAGTCTGGAGCACCCGCCACGCCACCGGAGGTCAGACCATCGCCGGCCTCGAACCGGTGCGGATTCACTTCCTGATCTGGTATGCCCCGGGCGAGAAACGCTACGTGAAGATGCAGCGCACACTGATCTCCGCACTTAGCCGCGATCTGGAGAAGGACACGATTGAACTGGTCAGCAGGGCACCATGAGCATACGCTTGCAGGAGATTGTCACCAAAACAGAGCCTATGACTTTAGAACGAGAAGTACGCAGCGCGACAGTGCTGCAGTCCACCGGCAACCTGTTTGCCGACCTTGGTACCCCCGAAGGTGGTGAGAAGTTTCTGCCGCTGCTGCAGACTGAAACCACCTGCGTCGAACGCATCGTCTCCCACGGCAGTGCGAGCCCACCCGGCTTCTGGTACGACCAGCCCGACGACGAATGGGTCATGATCGTGACCGGTAGCGCGGAGCTCGCTTTCGATGACGACAGCCGCATGTCCATGCGACCGGGTGACTGGGTGACCATCCCCGCCCACTGCCGCCATCGCGTCGAATCCACTGCACCCGACACCGTCTGGCTCGCCGTTCATGTCCGCCACCTGCCCGCAACGGTGTCCTGCGCCTGAGGCTGGGCCGCACCGGCTCCCCGCCGCGACGCAGGCCTGATCCGCCTTCAGTGCTGCGGACCGAGTTCGCTGAGCGAGAGCTCCCACCGGCTCAGGGCATGGCGCAGCAAGGTCTGCTCAGGTTGCGTAATCCGCCCGTCCGCCTTCGACAGCACCAGCATGGCCTGGCAGGTAAGAGCCCGCAGGGACGGATCGGTGACGCGATCGAGCATGTGCTCGACCTGTTCGAGGTCCAGCAGGCGCATGGCCTCTGCACTGCCGCCACGCGCCAGCAACTGCTGGCAGTGATCGATGACGGCCTGAATCAGCACGTCACGGGGAATCCCGAGCAGCGCGGCGATATCGTGCCTGTCGAGCGCCTCCACCTCGCGGTTGGCGAGCTCTCCGTCCGAGATCAGGGTCAGCGCGACCAGACGTGCGGCAATCGTGCGTTGTTCGTTCAGCGGGATATTCATCGAAAGTATCTCCATTAAATGGCGGACGGTTCGACCCCGCCCCCGTGCGCCGGGTTCAACGCGTCCATTTACATCCCCAGGAACAAGGACATGTGGCGTAAGGCACGGGTCGATGCATGCCGACACATGTATAATTCGCGGGCTTTTTGTCAGGCGAACAGTTTCCCGCACGGGCCGCCTGTCGCGCGACACATCATGAGCCTCGGCCACCCCTGTCAACATTCGGTCCGTCCGACCTCCTGCACCAGAACCACCATGTCCGCCTCAGGCCCCGCTCCCGGCTTCCGCCCGTTTCTCCGTCACCTCGCCCTGAGTGCATGCGTGCTGGTGCTGGGCGCCTGCGCCACTGCGCCACAGCGCCCGCCAGATCTTCAGCGCGGCGACTTCCGCTATGCAATCGAGCGCGCCCGCTGGCTGATCGAGCAGGAGATGGCGGACAACAGGGTCACCGGACTCTCCATCGCACTGGTCGACGACCAGCGCGTGGTCTGGTCCGAGGGCTTCGGCTACGAAGACGCCGAGCGCGGGATCGCCGCCACGCCGGACACCCCTTACCGGCTCGGGTCGATCGCCAAGGTGCTCACGGCAACCGCAGCCATGCAGCTTGCAGAAGAGGGCCGCATCGACATCGACCGCCCGCTGCAGGACGCGCTGCCCGCGTTTTCGGTGCGATCGCGCTTCGACAAAGCGGCGCCGATCACCCCCCGCAACGTCATGCATCACCACTCCGGCCTGCCCGCCAACCACCTGAGCGGCATGCTGACCACCTCGGCACCTGCGCCCTTCACCAGCCTGGTGGAGGCGGTGCGCAACGAATACGTCGCCTATCCGCCCGAATTCATCTTCGGCTACTCCAACCTCGCGGTCAGCCTGCTGGGCGCAGCAATCGAGCATACCGCCGGCATCCCCTTCAGTGAGCATCTGCAACAGCGCCTGTTGAACCCGCTGGGCATGGTGAATACGCGCTTCGAGTCGAAGCCCGCGCTCAAGGTCTACAACCGGGACGAGGAGATCGACGCACTGGCGCTGCGCGACCTGCCCTCCGGCGGCCTGGTATCGAACGTCGACGACATGAGCCGCTTCATGCGCTGGGTGTTTGCCGACGGCCGTGCCGGCGGGCAGCAGTTGCTCGGCGCCGACAGCCTTGCCGAAATGCTGCGCCCGCAGAACGCGCATGTTCAGCTCGACATGGGCTTTCGCGTCGGGCTGGGCTGGCTGCTGTCGGGCATCGAGATCCGCAACGCGGGCACCGTTGCCAGTCACGGCGGCACCCTGCTCGACTCCCACAGCATGATGGTGGTGCTGCCCGAGCACAAACTCGGCATCATCGTCGCCTCCAATTCGGCCACCTCGCAGGGCGTGGTCAAGACCGTCGCCACCGAGGCACTGAAGCTGGCCCTCGAGGCCAAGGCCGGCATCGTTCAGCCCGAGCCGGTGCTGGCCCCCAGCGCCGACGTGGCCCTGCCACCGGAACAGCTCGCACGCTACTCGGCGTGGTACGACTCGATGGTTGGGCTGGTCAGGGTGCGGCCTGGTGACGATGCGCTCGACGCCAGCGTGATGGGCCATACGCTGCAACTGAAGCCGCGTCCGGCCGGGCAGTTCGGTCTGCGCTACAAGCTGTTCGGCATGATCCCGGTCCAGGTCAGCGCCTTCGACGGCATCCGCATCTCGATGAAGAGGGTGGCAGACCACGACGTGCTGGTGGGACATTTCGGCGACGACACCATGCTCGTCGGCGAGCGCCTGAAGCCCGCCCCCGTGCCGCAGCGTCTGCTCGACTATGTCGGCGAATACCGCATCGTCGGCCAGAAGCTGGGAATCATGCCCGACCGCCTCGCCCTGCGCCTCGAGGACGGCTTGCTGGTTGGTGAGTGCAGCTTCTCCGAGCTTCCCGGTTTCGTGCTGCGTATCGGTCTCAACCCGATCTCGGACACCGAACTGCTGGTTTCGGGGCTTGGCACCGGCAAGGGCGAAACCATCCTCGCCACCAGCGCGGGCAAGGAGAAGGTGCTGCTGTTCTCCGGTCTCGAACTGCACAAGATCACCAACTGACCGGCCCTGCCAGTGAAGAACGTTCTCGTTGTCCATTATTCGCAGAGCGGCCAGCTGTCGGATGTCGTGTCCGCGATGCTGCGCCCGCTCGAGGACGCCGGCATCCGGGTGCACCAGGAAGTCCTGCGCCCGCAGACGCCCTTCCCCTTCCCGTGGCCCTTCTTCCGCTTCCTCGACGCCTTTCCCGAGTCGGTGCGCCTCGATCCGCGGCCGAATCTGCCGCTGACGGTGGCGCCGGACACCGATTTCGACCTCGTGATCCTGGCCTGGCAGGTGTGGTACCTGTCGCCCTCGCAGCCGGTCACCGCCTTCCTGCAAAGCGACGAAGGCAAGCGCCTGCTGGCGGGAAAGCCGGTGGTCAGCGTGGTCGCCTGCCGCAACATGTGGATGACGGCCTACGACAAGCTCGTGACGCTGCTCGGTGCTGCCAGCGCACGCCTCACGGATCACGTCGCCTTCACCGACAACGCCCACCCGCTGGCAACCTTCATCACCACGCCGCGCTGGATGTTCACCGGCCGCCGCGACCGTTTCCTCGGCCTGCCCGCTGCCGGGGTCACGCCAGCCGAGGCTGCTGCAGCGGCACGCTTCGGCCATGCGCTGGTCACGGCGCTGGCGCGGGACGAGGAGCGCAGCGGTGCCCCGATGCTCACCGGCCTGCGCGCCGTCAGCGTCAATCCGCGCCTGGTGGTCAGCGAACGCGCCGGGCAACGCGCCTTTCGCGTGTGGTCCGGCTTCGTGCGCCTGTTCGGCAAACCCGGGCAACTGCGCCGGGTGCCGGCGCTCGCGCTGTTTGTGACCTACCTCATCGTCCTGATTATTACGGTGGTACCCTTGAGCCTTGTGCTGCAGCGCAGCTTCGCACCCCTGCTCCGGAACCGCCTCGATGCGCTGCGCGCGCGCTACGAACAGCCCTCCGGTTCGGGCAACGCACGCATGACAGAACATGACTGAACCCCGCTCCGTATATATCACCGCCACGGCCACCTGCCTGCCCAATGCCCCTGTCGACAACGAGGCCATCGAGTCGGTACTTGGCCGCATCGGCGAACGGCCTTCGCGTGCCCGCCGCATCGTGCTGCGCAACAACGGCATCCGCCAGCGCCACTACGCCATCGACCCCGCGACCGGCGCAGCCACCCACAGCAACGCCGGCATGACGGCCGAGGCCATTCGCGGACTGGCGACAGCGGGATTTGCGCTCGACGACATCGAATGCCTTGCCACCGGCACCTCGTTGCCCGACCAGATCATGCCCAATCACGGCGTGATGGTGCACGGCGAACTCGGCAACCCCGCATGTGAAGTCGTCAGCACCGCAGGCATCTGCCTGGCCGGACTCACCGCGCTCAAGTACGGCTGGCTGTCGGTGCTCGCCGGCAACACGCGCAACGCCGTCACCACCGGCTCCGACCGCCCCTCGGCGGTGCTGCGCGGGAGCAGTTTCGAGGCCGAGAACGAGCACCGCGTGGCCGCGCTCGAACGTCACCCCGAGATCGCATTCGAAAAGGATTTCCTGCGCTGGATGCTGTCCGACGGCGCCGGCGCCTTCCTGCTGCAGGATGCACCGCGCACCGGTGCACGCGCGCTGCGCATCGACTGGATCGAGCTCTCGTCGCAGGCCCACGCCCAGCCGGTGTGCATGTATGCCGGCGGCGAGCGCGACGACGACGGCAGGCTGCAGGGCTGGGCCGGGTACGCGCCCGAGGCCTGGGGCAGGGAGTCGATCTTCGCCATCAAGCAGGATGTGCGTCTGCTCAACGAGCAGGTGGTCGCAAGCACGCTCGAAGCGCCGCTGCGCCGGCTGATCGAGCGTCGCCAGCTCCGCGCCGACCGGATCGACTGGTTCCTGCCGCATATGTCCTCGCACTATTTCCGCGACCAGATCGCCGACTGCCTGCGCGGGCTCGGCCTGCCGATCGCCCCCGAGCGCTGGTTCACCAACCTCGCGACCCGCGGCAACACCGGCGCGGCGTCGATCTACATCATGATCGACGAACTGCTGCGCAGCGGCCGCCTGAGCGAAGGTGAGCGCCTGCTGTGCTTCGTACCCGAAAGCGGCCGCTTCTCCAGCGGTTTCATGCACCTGACCGTGGTCTGACGATGGACGCAAACGAAGTTCCACAGGAAGGCAATGCCACCCTCGGCGGCCACCGCAAGGCCATGTACGCGCGCGGCGCCGACGGCCGCATCGGCATCGTGCCCTCGAGCGGCTGGGAGGCCGAGGAGATCGTCACCCTGCAGGCGGTGGAAGACCTCGACCGTCTTGCGGCGGACGCGCGCAAGCGGGCACGTGCAGGCAGCACGTCGCCGCTTGAGTACCACATGTACAAGGCACGCATGGATCTCACCCTGCTGTCCCAGATCAGCGGCATCTGGGCATGGCGGGTGCGCCGTCACCTGCGCCCGGACATCTTCGCCCGTCTGCGTCCTGCCCTGCTCGCACGCTACGCCGAGGCGCTGGGCATCAGCGTCGACGAGCTCAAGCGGGTGGATTGAATGCAGGACACCCAAAACACATTCAGCCACCAGCATGCCTCGCACTGCGAGAGCGGCGTGATGTCGGCCATCGTGCGCCACTACGGCCTGCCCCTGTCCGAGCCGATGGCGCTTGGCCTGTCGTCGGCCGTGTCCTTCGCCTATCTGCCCTTCATCAAGCTCGGCGGGCTGCCGCTGGTGGCCTACCGCATGCCGCCGCGCGCGATCATCCGCGGCCTGCAGAAACCGCTCGGCATCCGCATGCGCACCGAAACCTTCCGCTCCAGCGCACGCGGCGAAGCACGGCTCAACAGCCTGCTCGACGAGGGCAAGGTGGTCGGCCTGCAGACCTCGGTGTTCTGGTTGCCGTATTTCCCCGGCGACATGCGTTTTCACTTCAACGCCCACAACGTGCTCGCCTATGGCCGCGACAGCGCCAGCGGCGAATACCTGCTGTCCGACCCTGTGTTCGAAGAGCCGATGCGCTGCGCACCGGCCGACCTCGCCCGTGCGCGCTTCGCCCGCGGCGTGCTCGCGCCCAAGGGCCTGCTCTACTACCCGGAAACACGCCCCAGCGAGCCCGACTGGCGCAAGGCGGTTCCTGCAGCCATCCGCAAGACGGTGCGCATCATGCTGCGCGCGCCGATTCCGCTGATCGGCATTCGCGGCATGGAGCGGGTGGCGCGCGCCGTCGAGCGCCTGCCCGCGACTGGCGATCTGCAGAAATCCAAGCTCTTCGTCGGCCACCTGGTGCGGATGCAGGAGGAAATCGGCACCGGTGGCGGCGGTTTCCGCTACATGTACGCCTCCTTCCTCGAAGAAGCCGCCAGCCTCGCGGCGCGTCCGGCGCTGGCCGAACTCGCCGGCGAACTGGTCGAGATCGGCGACGGCTGGCGCGAGTTCGCGCTCGCCACCGCGCGCATGATCCGCGACCGCGACCCCTTCGATCCGGCCCGTCTGGCCGCCCTGCTGCGCCAGCAGGCGGCCCGCGAAAAGACCTTCTTCGGCAGTCTCGACCGCGCCATCCAATGATCGCCATCGAGCGCATCAGTCATCGCTATCGCAGCGCCAGCACGGCTGCCCTCGATGCCATCACGCTCGATGTCGGACGCGGCAGTCTGTTCGGCCTGCTCGGCCCCAACGGCGCGGGCAAGACCACGCTGATCTCGCTCATCGCCGGCCTCATCGCCCCGCAGCAGGGGCAGATCAGGGTCAGCGCTCAGACGCTGTCCGACTTCCGCCGCGCCCGCCCCAATGCGATTGCCCTGGTACCGCAGGACTACGCCTTCTACCCGATGCTGACGGTCGCCGAGAACCTCGCCTTCTTTGCCGGCGTGCAGGGGCTGGACCGGCAGCAGCAGAAAGCCCGCAGCAGCGAGGCCATCCGTTTCGCCCGACTCGAGAGCGTCGCCAGACAGCTTGCTGGCGAACTCTCCGGCGGCTTGCGCCGGCGGCTGAACCTTGCCATCGGCCTGCTCGGCGACCCCGCGCTGCTGCTGCTGGACGAGCCCACCGTCGGTGTCGATCCACAGTCACGCCACTTTCTGCTCGACGCCATCCGCGACCTGCGCGACGCCGGCAAGACGGTGATCTACACCAGCCATTACATGGATGAGGTCGAAGCCATCTGCGACCGTATCGCCATCATCGACCACGGCCGGGTGCTCGCCAGCGGCACGCTGGCCGAGGTGCTCGGTGCCGGCGAGTCGCAACTGCTGCTCCGCCTCGACCGCGATCTGCCACAGCCGCTCCTCCGGCGTTGGGAGGCAGCGCATACGGTCACGACGCAGGGCGCGAACAGCATCTGCCTGACCCCCGTCCCTGCCGCCGCGCTGCCGCAGATCCTGCAGGATCTCGCCGCGCACGGACTCACGCCGCTGGCCCTGAACCACGGCCAGCAGAACCTCGAGCAGGTCTTCATGCACCTGACCCGGCGTTCGCTGCGGGACTGAACAATGACTGCAGCCCGCACCCTGATCCGGCTCGCCGCCCTGTGGCGCAAGGAAGCGCTTGCGCTGCTGCGCGATCGTCACGGGCTGGCCGCCCTGTTCCTGATGCCGGCCATCTTCATCCTGGTGATGTCGATGGCACTGCGCGACGCCTTCGTACCCGGCGTACCCGCCGATCTGGGCTACGCCATCGTCGACCTCGACCGCAGCGAAGCCTCACAGGCGCTGGAGGGACAACTCGCCGGAATCGATCTGCTGCGCGAGTTCGGCACCCTGGACAGCGAGCAGACCGGGCGCGAAGCGGTGGCGGACGGTCGGATTGCCTTCGTACTCGTGGTGCCGCAAGGCTTTGAACACGCGCTTGGCAGCGCCGCCAGCGCAGGCCCTGACGCGGCGGGCGTGCGCCTGCTCGCCGACCCCACGGTGCCACTGGCCGTGCGCAACGGCTTTCGCCAGCAGGTTGAAGCCGAACTCACCCGCCTGCAACTGAGCACCCTGCTCGCGCGCATCGGGCGCAGCCTGTTGATCCCCGAACTGCGCGACGTGGCGGGCAAGGCACCGCCCCTGCCGGTCGTGGTCGAAGCGGTTCGCAGGCCCACGCTTGTCGACGGGTCGGAAAGCGCCGCCACCCTGCCTTCATCGGTGCAGCAGAACGTGCCGGCATGGCTGATCTTCTCGATGTTCTTCGTCGTGGTGCCGATCTCTGCCGTCTTCATCGCCGAGCGCCAGCACGGTACGCTGCAGCGCCTGGCCACGCAGCAGGTGTCCTTCGGCCTGATCCTCGCCGGCAAGCTGCTGCCCTTCTTTGTCGTCAATCAGGTGCAGGCAGTGCTGATGGTGCTGGTCGGACGCTATCTCGTACCGCTCGCCGGCGGCGAAGCCCTCACCCTGCCCACGGGCGCCGCCTCGCTGCTCGCGCTGTGGCTGATGAGCGCAGCGGTCAGCGTCGCCGCCGTGGCCTGGGCCCTGCTGATTGCCAGCAGCGCGCGCAGCACCGAGCAGGCCACCGTGATCGGCGGTGTCGGCAACATCCTGATGGGTGCGATCGGCGGCATCATGGTGCCGAAATTCGTCATGCCGTCCGGCATGCAGCCCCTGACCGACCTGTCGCCGATGGCATGGGCGCTGGACGGCTTTCACCGCGTGATGTTGCGCGGCGGCGCCATCGCCGACATCCTCGGCCCCGCCGCCGCACTGCTATCCTTCGGCCTCGCGGCGCTGGCCGTCGCGATCCTGCTGAACCGGCGCGCCCTGCGCGCGCTCCGCTGACGAGCCAAGATGAACGATCTCAAACATGCGATCAAGCAGCTGATCGTCGATGCCTGCGACAAGGACTGCGACCCGGCGTCGATCACCGACGACGAAATCCTGTTCGGGCCCGAAGCACCGCTGGCGCTGGATTCGCTCGACGCCCTGCAGCTGTCGATGGCCATCCAGAAGAAATATGGCCTGCGCCTGACCGACAGCAAGGAGACACGCCGCATCCTCTCCAGCGTCAGCAACCTGGCCGAACAGCTCGACGCCTTCATCGCCAGTCGCCCATGACGCGGACGGTGCGGATAGCCGCCGTCGCACACTGCTCGACGCTGGGTCAGCGCGCGCACGAGGCCGCCGCCGCACTCGCGCGCCCGGCCTGCGCCCCCGGCGAACGCAAGGTGCTCGGCGAAGCCTGGCCCTGGTTCGCGATGGCGGTGGATGACGCCGACTGGAGCACCCGCGCACGCACCGCCATCACCCGCGTTGGGAGCGATCTTGCGCAAGCCCTGCCGGCAGCGGACTGGGCCGGCACGCCATTGTTCGTCGCCTCGTCCTCGCTGCAGATGGGCGCGCTCGAGCACGCTGCGCGCGCGCGAGGCGCAATCGACATGCCGGCCGATGCCGCGGCCTTCCCGCAACAGGTCGCCGACTGGCTCGGCATTGCGGGCACGCCATGGACCGTGTCCACCACCTGCACCTCGGGCTTCGCCGCGATCGATGCCGCAGCCAGCCTGATTCGCCAGGGCGTGATCGACCGCGCCCTCGTCATCGGTATCGAGCTGGCCAACGACACCACGCTGGCAGGCTTTGCCGGACTCGGCCTGCTCGCGCGCCAGGCGGGCGAAAAGGGCCTGGTGCTCGGCGAAGCGGTGGCCGGCGTGCTGTTGAGCGCGAACGCAGACAGCGGCTGGGAGCTTGCCGCCTGCCGCCTTGGCGTCGATGGTCATTCGCCCACCGGCCCCGCGCCCGACGGCCGGGTGATTCGCGCCACCATGGATGCGGCGCTGGCCGATGCCGGACTGCGCGCCGACGACATCGACCTGCTCAAGCTGCACGGCGGCGATCTCGCCGCCACCGCCGAGGCCGAAAGCTGCGCAGTGAGCGCGGTGTTCGGCGACGCCCGCCCGGCCACCATCAGCTTCAAGCACCGTCTCGGGCACACGCTGGGCGCAAGCGGCGTGGCCGAGCTCAGCCTGCTGCTGGCGGTGCAGGATGGCCAGGCGCAGCCGCCCCGGCACATCCTGCTCAATCTCGTCGGCTTCGGCGGCAGCATTGGCGCCCTCGTGCTCAGGGCGTCGCCAGCCGCCCGGTCGGCGCAGACGAAAGAACCGTGCACGGATGAGGGCACACGGCCCATCGCCGCACACGAATGCGCCCGCATCGCGCTCGCACTCGACAGCGCCGAACTGAGCGCGCGTGCGCGCGCCGTTGCCGCTGCGATCTCCGCACCGCCGCTGCGCCGCGCCGGCGCGCTCGCCGAACTGTGCCTCGCAGGGGTCGATGCCTGCGCCACACCGGATGAGCATGCCGGCTCCACCGCGATCCTCGTCGCCTCGCGCAGCGGCCCGCGCCAGGCCTTTGCGCGCGTGCTCGAAGACCTGTGCCTGCGCAGCGAAGCGCCCATGCCCTTCGATTTTCTCGCCACACAGGCGGTACTCGCCGCCCTGCCTGTGCAGAAGCGCCTGCCCGGACTGGACGCCTTCTATTACCTGCCCGGCACGGACGACAGCGCCCTGCTGTGGCAGCGCATGGCGCAGCTCGCCAGTGCCTGGCTTGCCTGTGGCCGCCATCGCCATGTACTGATCGGCATCGTGGAACCGGGGGCGACGCAGCATCGCTGCGAATGGCGTCGCCTCGGCGGCTGAAACCACGCTTTCGCGCGGCCTGCAGTGATCAGGCCCTGCCTAGACGGATGAATTGATTGCATATTTTTCCAGCGCGGGGACATATAACCCTTATCTGAACACTGGAAATGCCGCACAATCCGGGTAGAACAAGCCTGCCTTCGGGCACCGCCAACACAGAGAGCTCCGAACATGCGCGTAACCCTCGTTCATCCCGCCGGGTTCAACTTCGTGCCCGGGCAGCCCGATTTCTCGGTCCTCGCCAATCGCATGGCGCCGATCGGCATCCTGCAACTGGCTTCGTGGCTGGAGAAACACGGCCACCCCACCCAGCTCCACGACTGCCTCGGGCCTTACGCCCCCCCGTCGCTGGAAGCCAACATCGAGCAGATTCTCGCCACAAAGCCTGAACTGGTCGGCTTTTCCGCAACCACCTCGGGTTTCATGGATGCGGTCGACATGGCCGCCGAGATCAAGCGCAGGCATCCGCACATCAAGACCTTTTTCGGCAACGTCCATGCCTCGTCAGTGGGCGGACCGCTGCTCGACCACTTCCCCGAGATCGACTATCTGTGCATCGGCGAGGGCGAAGGCGCCATTCTGGATGTGGCCGAAGGCATGGCCGACAAGGACATCGCCAACATCATCTACCGTGACGGCGGCGGCAACATCGTGATCAACCCGCGTCGTGCGCGCATCCTCGACCTCGACGAACTGCCCTTTCCCGCCTACGAGAAGCTCGCCGGCTTCCCGCATGGCTACCACCTGCCGCTGTTCTCCTACGAGAAGCGCTGGGGCGCGACCATGATCACCTCGCGCGGCTGCCCCTACACCTGCTCGTTCTGCGACCGCACGGTGTATGAGCGCCTGTACAAGTACAACTCGGCGCAGTACGTGCACGACCACATCCGCCACCTGCGCGACAACTTCGGCGTGCATCACATCAACATCTACGACGACCTGTTCACCGCACACAAGAAGCGCATCCACGAACTGTGCGAACTGCTCATCTCCCAGCCGCTCGGCGTGGATTTCAACTGTGCGATCCGCACCGGCCACACCTCGGACGAAATGCTCGCCCTGCTCAAGCGCGCTGGCGCGCTGATGGTGTCGATGGGCATCGAATCGGCCGATCCGGCGATGATGGAAAGACACAAGACCGGCGTCACCCTGGACGCGGTCAGGAAGACCGTCGAGCAGATCCATGCCGCCGGCTTGCGCGCCAAGGGCCTGTTCATCTTCGGCCTGCCGGGCGAAACGCCCGAAACCCTGAAGGCGACCAGCGACTTCATCCTCTCGCTCGATCTCGACGAGATGAACATGACCAAGTTCAGCCCGATGTACGGCGCACCGATCTGGGACGAATGCGTGTCCGGCGCCGAGGGCGAGTTCGACGAGGACTGGCGCCTGATGAACTGCCTCAACTTCGTGTTCAAGCCCAAGGGCTTCGAATCGCGCGAAGAAATGGACGCGCTCTACAACTGGCATGTGCGCCGCTACTACGACAGCAAGCCCTACCGTCGCCGCTTCTCGAAGAAGCTGTGGCAGCACCGCTGGAGCCTGTGGCACGTGGTACGCCACCTGCCGCAGATCATCCAGGCTGCACGCTACTTCAGCGCCGGCAAGGCCGAACTCGAAGCCGCCAAGCACAGCTTTGCACCCCACCCGCGCCAGCCACGCGGCCTGTCGCCCTTCCTCAGCCCGGAACTGCAGGCCGATGCGATTGCCGCGATGTCGCCGGTCAAGGTGTCGCGCAAGCCCAGGCCACAGCTTCCACCCTCAGCCGGCCGCATCATCGAGATCGCACAGTCGGCCTGAGTCCGGGTGGAAACATCAGGTAAATCCGGGCCTTGCCCCCTGTCACTGGCGCCACAAAAAAGCGAAAATTCACCCTTGGCGCCAGACGCCAGTTAACATTCCGCCTTTGCACCCGTCGCGACCCGACGGCCAGCCCGCGCGCAGGCCATCACGAAGCGCGCCGGGACCGAACGTTTCTGCCAGTTGATCCATAATGACCGAGACCACACCCTCCTCCGCTGATGCTGCACTGCTGACCGAAGTCGCGGAGCTGATCGTTTCTTCCCTCAACCTCGAGATCGCCGCCGGCGAGATCGAAGCCGATGCGCCGCTGTATGGCGAAGGGCTGGGGCTGGATTCGATCGACATCCTTGAAGTCGCCCTGGTCGTATCCAAGCGCTTCGGCTTCTCGCTGCGCGCCGACAACGAGGACAACCTGAAGATCTTCTCTTCGCTGCGCAGCCTGGCCGATTACATCGCTGCCCACCGGGTATCCTGATGACCCGCGGCATGCGCCTCGGCCGCACCCTGCTGCTGGCCGTCGCGTTCGGCGCCTATCTGCTGCTCGCCCACCTCACCACCGCACCCGACCAGCCCAGCACGCTTGGCGCCCTGGTGGCCGTTGTGCCCTACATGGCGATCGCCTTCGGGCTGGCAGTGCGCAGCAAGCATCGTGCACTTGCGCTGATGCTGTGGACCGCCGTTGTGGTGCTGCTGTGGCGCGCCTGGCCACTGGTCGAGTCGCGCTTCGAATGGATCTATTTCATCCAGCACTTCGGCGCCTTCTCGCTGCTGGCAATCGGCTTTGGGCGCAGCCTGTCCGATGGCGCCGAGCCGATGATCACCCGCTTCGCACGCATCGTCCACGGCAGTGAGCTGGCACCGGCGCTGCTGCGCTACACCCGGCGTGCCACGCTGGCGTGGACCCTGTTCTTCGTCGCCATTGCGGCGACATCCACGCTGCTGTTCTTTGCCGGCTCGATGCAGGCCTGGTCGCTGCTGATCAACCTGCTGACCCCGATCCTCGTCGCCGCAATGTTCGTCGTCGAGTTTGCAGTGCGCATGGCCGTGCTCCCGCCCGCCCTGCGCACCGGCCTTGCCGACTCGGTACGCGCCTTCATCCATGCCTCGCGTGGTGTCACGCCACCTGCAGCCTGAGCTCAACCCGTGTCCAGCTTCCCCCTCGTTTCGCACACCGACCCGGATGCCGTCGTCGCCCGCCGCCATGGCGAAGCGATCAGCCTGCGCCGCTTTCTGGCCGACATCGAGCGGGTTGCCGCAGTGCTGCCCGACTGCGGTCACATCCTCAACGTATGCACCGACCGCTACCGCTTCGCCGTGGGCCTTGCCGCCAGCATGATCTCCGGCAGGGTCAGCCTGCTGCCGTCGACCTACACGCCTGAAACCCTGCGCCATCTCGCCGCGTTCGCGCCCGACTGCCAGATTCTGACCGATGGCGACCCCGCGCAGCTGTCGCTGCCGACGGTGCGCTTCCCCGCCCTGTGCGAGGCGCATGACGTGCCCGCCACGATGCCTGCCATCCCCCGGCTCGATGCCGCACAACTGGTGGCCTGGGTATTCACCTCCGGCTCCACCGGCACGCCGGTGCCGCACCGCAAGACCTGGGGGCGGCTGGTAATCAACGTCCGCGCCGAGGGCGTCGCGCTCGGGCTCGATCCGGCGCGGCCCGCCACGCTGATTGGCACGGTGCCGCCGCAGCACATGTACGGGTTCGAATCCACCGTGCTGGTGGCCTGGCAGAGCGGCGCCGCGTTCGACGCCGGCCGCCCCTTCTACCCGGCCGACATCGCTGCGGCCCTGGCCAGCACACCGGCGCCGGCCGCCCTGATCACCACGCCCTTCCATCTGCGTACCCTGCTCGACGAAGGCATCGCCCTGACACCGGTCGCACTGGTCGTCTCCGCAACCGCCCCGCTGCCACTGGAGCTGGCCCAGGCGGCAGAAGAACGCCTGCAGGCGCCGCTGCTCGAGATCTACGGTTCCACCGAAACCGGCCAGATCGCCACACGGCGCAGCGCTCAGACCGAGCAATGGACGCTGTTTCCCGATATCCGGCTCGAGGACCGCGAGGGTCAGACCTGGGCAGACGGGGGCCACATCGAGCTCGCGGTGCCGATGTCCGACGTCATCGAGCAGGCCGGCAACGGTCGATTCCTGCTCAGGGGGCGGAACGCCGACCTCATCAACATCGCCGGCAAGCGCACCTCGCTCGGTTACCTCAACCAGCAACTGCTGGGCGTGAGCGGTGTGCGCGACGGCGGCTTTCACCTGCCAGACGGCGAACGCGATGGTCACATCACCCGCCTCGCCGCCTTCGTCGTCGCACCCGGAGTCGACCCGGCAAGCCTGCGCGCCGCCCTGCGCGAGCGCATCGACCCGGCCTTCATGCCGCGTCCGCTGATCTTTCTCGATGCCCTGCCGCGCAACGCCACCGGCAAGCTGCCGCGCGACACCTGTGAAGCCCTGCTGCAGGCGCACCGCGCCAGCCGGGAGCAAAGCGCATGAGCCCCGGACGCTGCGCGCTGAACATCGCCCCCGACCACCCCGCCTTTGCCGGCCATTTCCCCGGACAGCCCATCGTGCCCGGCGTGGTGCTGCTCGACGAGGCCGCCTGCGCGCTGGCGCGTGCGCTGCAGCTCGACCGCCCGCTGTGGCAGGTCGGAAACGTCAAGTTCATCCGCCCGGTGGGTCCCGGCGAGGCCGTGTTCCTGAACTGGAAGGCACCTGCAGCGAGCGGCGCCATTGCCTTTGCCATCGACACGACGGACGGTCAGGCGGTGGCCAGCGGCAGCTTCACCCCTGCGCCCCGCCCCGCAGCAGACCGATGAGCGCGCGACCGACCTCCGAGCGCGCGGCAAGTGTGCCCGCCAGCGCCGAGTGGGCGAGACAGCCCGAGCGCAGCAACATGGCCATGCTGCGCCTGATGGCCTGGCTGTCGCTGCGCCTGGGACGTCCCGCAGGGCGCGTCGTGCTGCACCTGATCGCCGCCTACTTCTTTCTCTTCGCCCCGTCCGCACGGCGGGCCTCACGCGCCTACCTGCCGCGTGCGCTCGGTCGCCCGGCACGCATCGGCGACGGCTACCGTCAGGTGTTCAGCTTCGCGGCGACAATTCACGACCGCGTTTACCTGCTGAAGGACCGCTTCGACCTGTTCGACATCCGCATCGAGGGCGAAGCATTGATCCGCGACCAGATCGCCAGCGGCGAAGGTGCGCTGCTGTTCGGCGCTCACG
The DNA here is from genome assembly GCF_057621855.1 of Parazoarcus sp. PS-13 R2A. Taxonomy (NCBI): domain Bacteria; kingdom Pseudomonadati; phylum Pseudomonadota; class Betaproteobacteria; order Rhodocyclales; family Zoogloeaceae; genus Parazoarcus; species Parazoarcus sp. PS-13 R2A. Next base: position 83,552 of record NZ_JBYEXN010000017.1, on the reverse strand, counting down.
TGGGCAGCTTCGAGGTGATTCGCGCAATCGGCCGCACCCAGCCCGGGCTCAAGGTCGCGCTGGCGATGTTCGAGGACAATGCGCGCCGGATCAACACCCTGCTTGCCGCACTCAACCCCTCCGCCAGCCCCGAGGTGATTGCGCTGGGCAAGCTCGACGCCATGCTCAGGATTCACGCCCGGATCGAGGACGGCGCACTGGTGGGCGTGCTCGCTGACCGCAGCCTGGGTGACGAACTGCGCAGACCGGTTAAACTGCTCGGGACCGCTGCCGATCTGCCGGTCGGCCCGTTCCGGATGGCGGCCATGCTCGGCGCCCGCATCATCTTCATGGCCGGCCTGTATCACGGTGGCAACCGCTACACGATCCGTTTCGAACCGATCGCCGATTTCAGCGCGGTCGGACGTCACGACCGCGAAGCTGCCATCGATGCCGCCATGCAGGCCTACGCTGCGGCGCTCGAACGCTGCTGCCATGATGCGCCTTCAAACTGGTTCAACTTCTTTGATTTCTGGAACGACTTCGGTCCGACCGGATCCGCTCAATCACGATGACCGTCCGCCTGTTTGCACTCCTGATCGGACTCCTTGCCGGCCCCGCCCATGCCGCGGGCTGGGATGTCGCCGAGCTGATGAAGACCCTCGCGGCCAACGGCGGCGGGCGGGTGCGCTTCGTCGAGACGCGCCACCTGGCCATCCTCGACCAGCCCCTGAGCACGACCGGCGAACTGGTCTACCGCGCGCCGGCCAGGCTCGAGCGCCACACCGAAACGCCGGTGCGCGAGTCCATGGTCCTCGATGGCGACACCCTGACCCTCACCCGCGACGGCAAGACCCACAGCCTGCGCCTGCGCGACTACCCGGAAATCGCCGCGCTGATCGCGAGCATTCGCGCCACGCTGGCCGGTGACCGCAAGACGCTCGAGCGCAGCTATGCCTTGTCGCTGTCGGGCAATGCCACGCAGTGGGCGCTCGATCTGCTGCCGTCCGATCCGGCGGTGGCGAAGGTGGTGTTGCGCATCAGCATCAGCGGCAGCCGGGGCGAAGTGCGCGCTGTCGACATTCTCCAGGCCGATGGCGATCGCTCGGAGATGCGTATCGAGCCGGTACCGCGATGAGCATGCGCCCGCGCCTGTCCGCCTTCCTGATGTGGCTGGCCATTGTCGGCGTGCTGGCCACGATCGTTGCCCGCGCCAGCTTCACCGCCGACATGTCGGTGTTCCTGCCCCGCAGCCCGACCCCGGAACAGCAGCTGCTCGTCGACCAGCTGCGCGACGGCATGGTGTCGCGGATGACCCTGATCGGCCTGTCAGGCGGCAGCATCTCCAGGCGCAGCGAGGTGTCGCGCAGGATGGCCGCCGCCCTGCGCGCCGACGAGCGCTTCGCCGCGGTCAACAATGGCGAAGCGGTACACCTTGAGGCCGACCGGCGCTGGCTGTTCGAGAATCGCTACGCCCTCAGCAGCGCGATCACCCCGGAACGGTTCAGCGTCGACGGCCTGCGCAGCGCACTGCAGGATTCGATAAACCTGCTCGCCTCCCCCGCAGGGCTGCTCGCCAAACCCCTGCTCGCCCGCGACCCCACTGGCGAGCTCATGCAGTTGCTGAGCGCACTCGACAGCGCAGAGCAGCCGCGGCGCGATGGCGACGTGTGGATCTCGCGCAATGGCGACACCACCCTGCTGCTGGCGATGAGCCGCGCCTCCGGTTCCGACATCGACGCCCAGGAGGCTGCGATGAATGCCATCCGCGCCGCGTTCGACGAGGCCGTCAGCGAGTACGGCAACAACCGGAACGGCAACGCCATCCGCCTCGACATGACCGGGCCCGGCGTGTTCTCGGTGCAGTCGCGCACCACCATCAAGGATGAAGTCACCCGCATCGCCGCCATCGGCAGCAGCCTGATCATCGTCCTGCTGCTCATCATCTACCGCTCCGTGCCGGTGCTGCTGCTCGGCCTGCTGCCGGTGATCACCGGCACCCTGGCCGGCATCGCCGCGGTGAGCCTCGGCTTTGGCGTGGTGCACGGCCTTACCCTCGGCTTCGGCACCACCCTGATCGGCGAGGCGGTGGATTACGCCATCTATCTCTTCGTGCAGCGCGGGCAGCCGCGGGGCAGCAGGAACGGCTTCTGGCCCACCATCCGCCTCGGCCTGCTGACCTCGGCCTGCGGCTTCGTCGCCCTGCTGGCATCGGGCTTTCCCGGCCTCGCCCAGCTCGGCCTGTATTCCCTTGCCGGCCTCATCGCTGCGGCGCTGATGACCCGCTACCTGCTGCCGGCCATGCTGCCGGCCGACTTCAGTCTGCGCGACGTGAGCCCGCTCGGCCGGCGCCTCGCCGGACTGGTGTCGGCCGCCACCCGCCTGCGCTGGCTGGTGATCACGCTGGCCCTGAGCAGCCTGGCGCTGATCGCGATCCAGCGCCAGGCCATCTGGAACAGCGAATTGCTCGCACTGAGCCCGGTACCGATCGCCGACCAGGTGCTCGACCAGCGCCTGCGCAGCGAACTCGGCGCACCCGACGTGCGCTATCTGATCGTGGTCGACGGGCATGATGCCGAAGCCGCACTGCAGGCCGCCGAAGCACTGGCTCCGGCACTGAACCGACTGCAGGACGCAGGCCTCATCAGTGGCTGGGACAGCGCCACGCGCTACCTCCCCAGCCAGGCCACCCAGCGCGCCCGCATCAACAGCCTGCCGCTGCGCGATGCGCTTTCCGCCCGCCTGCAGGAGGCCAGCGCGGATCTGCCGCTGCGTGCAGAGCGCCTGCAACCCTTTCTCGATGAAGTGGAGGCCGCGCACCAGCGCCCGCTGCTGAACCGCGCCTCGATGGAGAGCACCTCGCTCGCGCTCGCCGTTGACGCCATGCTGATCGAAACCGACCACGGCGTACGTGCGCTGCTTCCGCTGCGCGCGCCGACCGAAGGCCGCCAGGCGGGGCTGATCGACGCCACGGCAGTCCGCGCCGAACTGGCCACCGCCCCCTCTCCGGCCGATGGTTCGCCGGCGCTCTTTCTCGATCTCAAGCACGAATCCGACACGCTCTACCGCGGCTATCTGGGCGAAGCCATCCAGCTCTCGCTCGGCGGCGTACTCGCGATCCTCGCCCTGCTGCTGGTCTTCCTGCGCAATCCGATGCGGGTCATCCGCGTCGCCCTGCCGCTGGCCGCCTCCATTCTGGTGGTGGTCGCGGCGCTGACGCTGGCCGGCAAGCAGCTCATCCTGCTGCATCTGGTCGGCCTGCTGCTGATCGTCGCGGTCGGCTCCAACTACGCCCTTTTCTTCGATCGCGGCGAAGGCGGCAACACCGCGCCCAGCCCGGCCACACTGGCGTCCCTGCTGTTTGCCAATCTCACGACGGTCGCCGGTTTCGGACTGCTGGCCTTTTCCGAGGTGCCGGTGCTGCAGGCCATCGGCATCACCGTCGGCCCGGGCGCCATCCTGGCCCTGGTGTTCTCGGCCATGCTCAGCCCGCGCCGCCCTCTGCCACCCGGCCCCTGAGCCCGCTGCGATGACGCTCAACACCCTGAGCCTGCCTGCCGCAGCCGGCGTCACGACGCCCACGCTGCTGGTCATGCTCGCAGGCGCCTACGACAAACCGGCAGACTTCATCGACGCCGGTTTCGGCGCGGCCCTGCACGCGAGCGGCCGGGCCATCGACCTGGTGCTGGTGGAAAGCGATCTGGCAGCGGTCTGCGACGGCAGCCTTGCCACCCGCGTCGAGGCCGAAATCATTGCGCCGCGGCGGGCGATGTATCCGCACATTCTCACCGGCGGAATCTCGATCGGCGGAATCACCGCGCTGATGCATGCCGATCTGCACCCCGGTGGCAGCGACGGACTGGTGCTGCTCGCGCCCTACCCCGGCAACCGCAGCATCACCCGCGAAATCGCCGCGGCCGGCGGCCTCTCAGCGTGGCAGGCCGACGACGGCCTCGCCGCCAACGACGAGCGCCGCGGCTGGCGCGCCTTGCGGGACGCGGCCCGCACCCGCACGCCACCGGTGTGGCTGGGCTATGGCAATGACGACCGCTTCTCCGGCGGACATGCGCTGATGGCCGCGGTGCTGCCAGCAGCGCAGACCTGTCGTATTGCCGGAGGCCACGACTGGCCGACCTGGCTTCAACTGTGGCAATCCTATCTCTCGTTCCATCCGCTTCAAGCACCCTGACGCAATGCCCACTCCCACCCTGCTGCGCCCGGCAAGCCTTGTACTGCTTGCCTTTCTCATGCTGTCCTGCGTGTTGCCGGCATTCGCCGATGCACCGCCCCAGCGCCCCCGCATCGGCCTCGCCCTGTCCGGCGGCGGCGCCCGCGGTGCCGCCCACATCGGCGTGCTGCAGGTGCTCGAAGCCCTGCGCATTCCGGTCGATTGCATCACCGGCACCAGCATGGGCTCCATCGTCGGCGGCGCCTATGCCGCGGGCCTGTCCGCAGACGATCTCGAAGCGGCTGTCGTCGCCACCGACTGGGACGACGTGTTCAACGACAAGCCGCCGCGCCGGGAGCAGTCGATCAGGCGCAAGGCCGATGCGCTGAAGGGCCTGAGCGAAGTCGAACTGGGACTCAAGGCGAATGGCATTGCCGCGGCCCGTGGGCTGGTCAGCGGCGTCGAGATCGAGAGTTTCCTGCGCCGCCTCACCCGTCCGGTGGCCGACGTGGAGCGCTTTGCCGATCTGCCGATTCCGTTCAAGGCCGTCGCCACCGACATCGAGACCGGCGACGCCGTCATCCTCGAACACGGCAGCCTGCCGCAGGCGATGCGGGCCAGCATGGCGATTCCGGGCGTGATGGCACCGGTCGAGCTCGACGGCAAGCTGCTGGTCGACGGCGGCATCGCCAACAACCTGCCCATCGGCCTGGTCCGCCAGACCTGCGCCGACGTGGTGATTGCGGTCAATATCCAGTCGACCCTGCTCAAGCGCGAACAACTCAGCTCGGCCTTCTCCATCACCGGCCAGCTCATCAACCTGCTCGGCAAGAGCCGTGTCGACGCCGAACTCGCCACCCTTGGCGAAAACGACATCCTGATCGCCCCCGACCTGGGCGACATCACCTCGGGCAGTTTCGAGCGCCAGCCCGAGGCCATTGCGCGCGGGCGTGACGCGGCGCAGGCCCTTGCCGCCACCCTGCGGCGCTACAGCCTGCCCGAGGACGAATACCTCGCATTGCGCAGCAGCCAGACGCTGGCCAGCAACGGTCTGGGCAAGGTCGCACAGATCCGCTTCGAGGGCCTCAAGCGCACCAACGATTCCGTGCTGCGCGACCTGATGCACAGTGCGAGCGAGGACACCCTGTCCGAAGAAACCCTGGCCGCTGACATGCGCCGCATCTACGGGCGCGGCGACTTCGAAGGCATCGACTACCGCATCGCCCCGCAGGACGGCGTCCGCACGCTGATCGTGAGTCCGCGCGAGAAGAGCTGGGGCCCGGACTACCTCGGCTTCGGCCTTGGCGTGGCCTCGGACTTCACCGGCGACTCCCAGTACAACCTGATCGTGCAGCACCGCAAGACCTGGATCAATCCGCTTGGCGCGGAATGGGCCACCGAACTCAAGATCGGCTGGCGCAACCGCATCAGCTCCGAGTTCTACCAGCCGCTCGACGCCGCCGGACGCGCCTTCGTCCAGCCTTACGTGTCAGCGGAGACCTACAAGCAGAGCCTGTACGTGAACAGCGAGCGCATCGCGACCTACGCCTTTGAGCAGGGCACGGTGGGGATGGACCTGGGCTACAACTTCGGCACCGTCGGCATGCTGCGGGCCGGCCCGGTGTGGCGCAAGGGCAGCTACACCCGCGACACCGGCACGGCGCTGGTCGCCGGAGGCGACTACGAAACCACCGGCCTGCAGGTCCGCCTGCTGGTGGACCAGCTCGACCGTGTGCGCCTTGCCAGCGAAGGCTACGCGCTCAGTCTCACCGCCATCAAGGCGCGCCAGCGCGACGGCACAAAGCTCGACTACTCGCTGCTTGAAGGTCACGGCCAGGTGTTTCTCAATCAGGGCCCGCATACGCTGGGCATCAGTGCCGAGGCCGGCACCAGCTTCGACAACGGCCTGCCAGGACAGGACCTGTTCCAGCTCGGCGGGCCGCTGCGCCTGTCGGGCTATCGCTTCGGGGAGTTTCTCGGGGCGCAGTACGATTTTGTTCGCCTCGAATACCGCAACCGCGCCATCCGGCTGCCGGCCATCCTCGGCTCCGGCGTCTTCCTCGGCGGCAGCCTCGAGAGCGGACGCATGGACAAGCTGCTCAACGCCAGCGAGAGCTCGGGCCGGCGCTACTCGACCTCGGTCTTCCTTTCGGCCAACACCGCGCTTGGGCCGGCCTACCTGGGGTTCGGTGTGGGCGACAAGGGCAGCAAGACCCTGTTCCTGGTCATCGGCGTACCCTGAGCAATGCACTGCGCACAAGCGATGCAAAGCCCGCAGGCGGTTACAATCGCGCCCACATGAATACCCCGCACACCAGCCGCCCGTGGCGGCCCACCCCGCTGATTACTGCCACCCTGATCCTGCATCCGGGCGCACTTGCCGCATGGCTGATCTGGCCACAGAGCTGGCCCTGGGCACTGGCTGCCGTCGTTGCCAGCCATATCGCGCTGACCGCAGCCGGCCTGTGGCCCCGCAGCCGGCTGCTCGGCCCCAACATCACCCGCCTGCCCGAAGCGGCGATTGCCCGCGGCGAGATCGCGCTCACTATCGACGACGGCCCTGAACCGACGGTCACCCCGGCGGTGCTCGAGCTGCTCGAACGCCACGGGGCGCGCGCCAGTTTCTTCTGCATCGGCGAGCGCGCCGCAGCCTACCCCGACCTGATTGCCGAGATCGTGCGTCGTGGCCACGCGGTGGAGAACCACTCGCACCGCCACCGTCACCATTTCTCGCTGTTCGGCCCGAAGCGCATCCGTCACGATCTGAGCGAGGCTCAGGCGCAGCTCACCGCGCTGGCCGGCAGCCCGCCACGGTTCTTCCGCGCCCCGGCCGGCCTGCGCAACCCGTTTCTGGAGCCGGTGCTGGCCGCACTCGGACTGCAGCTCGCGAGCTGGACGCGGCGCGGGTTCGACACCCGTGAAGCGCAGCCGCACAAGGTGCTCGCCCGCCTCACCCGCGATCTCGCCGCCGGCGACATCCTGCTGCTGCACGACGGCCACTGCGCACGCACACCCGAACGGCGGGCGGTCATCCTGGAGGTGCTGCCGCCCCTGCTCGACACCATCCTCGCGGCCAATCTCCGCCCCGTCACCCTTCGCCAAGCCCTGCAATGAGTTCGTCCTTCCGCAAACGTCTGCTTGACGCCGCCACTGCCCCCTACCGCCAGGCCGGCCACTTCGCCTGGCACTTTGCCCGCGGCAAGCTCGGCCGCGACCCGGTGTTCTTCAGCCTGCTGGCCAGTGGCGCCTTCCCGCAGCAGGCGCGCATCGTCGACCTCGGCTGCGGCCAGGGACTGCTGTCGAACTGGCTCACGGCGGCGGCCCGCCTGCACGCCGCGGGCGACTGGCCTGCGGACTGGCCTGTCGCACCGCAGCTCCAGGCCTATCGCGGCATCGAACTCATGCCCAGAGACGTCGAGCGCGCCCGCCCCGCGCTGCCGCCGGGCGCGGTGGTGGAACAGGGCGACATCCGCGACGTGGCGCTTGGCGACGTCAACGTGGTGGTGATCCTCGACTCCCTGCACTACATCGAAACCACTGCGCAGAACGCGGTACTGGAGCGGGTGCGCGACGCGCTGACGCCGGAGGGCACGCTGATCATGCGTGTCGGCGACGCCGCAGCCGGACTGCCCTTCCTGCTGTGCACCTGGGTGGATCAGCTGGTCACCCGCGTACGCGGCCACCGCCTCCCGACCCTTTACTGCCGCCCCGCGGCAGCGTGGCAGGCGCAGCTCGAACAGCTCGGCTTCAGCGTCACACCGCAGGCAATGGATGCCGGCACGCCGTTTGCCAATACCCTGCTGCTCGCCCGGCGCAGAGCCTGATACCGGCCGGTTTGTTAGAATCCGTTCATATTCCACCGGATACGCGCGTTGAAACCTCTGCTCATCTCCCGCCATACCGCCACCAGCTGCATCGGCACCGGGCTGGACGCTACCCGCGCAGCGCTGGCTGAAGGCCGGAGCGGCCTGCGCCACTGCGATTTCGAGACCATCACGCTCGACACCTGGATTGGTCGCGTACCGGACCTGGAAGCTGTGGTGATGTCGCCGGCGCTGGCCGACTACGACTGCCGCAACAATCGCCTGGCCCTGCTCGGGCTGATGCAGGACGGGTTCATCGACGCCGCGATCGACGCGGTGAGCCGGTATGGCGCGAAGCGGGTTGCCGTGCTGCTCGGCACCAGCACCTCCGGCATTCTCGAAACCGAACTGGCGTACCGGCGACGCGACCCGGTCAGCGGCGCGCTGCCGCCAGCATTCCACTACCGCGGCAGCCACAACATCTTCTCGGTTGCCGAGTTCGTGCGCCACGCCATCGGCGCCGGCGGTCCGGCCTGGGTGATCTCCACTGCGTGCTCATCGAGCGCAAAGGTCTTCGCCAGCGCCTCCCGCCTGCTCGAGCTCGGCCTGGTCGACGCGGCCATTGTCGGCGGCGTCGATTCGCTGTGTCTGACCACGCTCTACGGTTTCAATTCGCTCGAACTGGTCGCGCCCGAGCCCTGCCGCCCCTTCGACCCCGCACGCAGCGGGATCTCGATTGGCGAGGCCGCCGCCTTCGCCCTGCTCGAACGTGCGCCGGCCCACCCTGCAGAGGACGCGATCCTGCTCAGCGGCTACGGTGAATCCAGCGACGCCCACCACATGTCATCGCCTCACCCCGACGGTCTGGGTGCGCGCATGGCCATGGAGCAGGCACTCGCGCGCGCCGGGCTGGCGGCTGCCGACATCGACTACATCAATCTGCACGGCACCGGCACGCCAAGCAACGACAGCGCCGAGGGGGCCGCCGTGCGCCAGCTGTTCGGCAACGCAACGCCGGCCAGCTCGACCAAGGGCGCCACCGGCCATACGCTGGGCGCCGCGGGCGGGCTGGAAGCCGTGTTCTGTGCGCTGGCGCTGAGCGACGGGCTGATCCCCGGCAGCCCCGGCACCCACAGCCTGGACCCGGCCATCGACATTGCCTACCGGCAGGTGCCACAGCACGCGCCGCTGCGCCACGTACTGTCGAACTCGCTCGGTTTCGGCGGGACCAACTGCAGCCTCATCCTGTCGCGAGCAGGTGGGAAGACATCATGAACGCCAAGCCACTCTCGGCAACGATCCGCAGCGTCGGCCTCATCGGCCCCGGTTTCGACAACTGGCCCGAGGCCCGCGCCGTGCTTGCAGGCGACGTGCCGTGGTCACCTGTCGCCACCCGCATCCCGAGCCCCGGCGTGCTGCCACCCGCCGAACGCCGCCGCGTCGGCGCCGTGGTAAAGCTGGCGCTGTGCGCAGGCGTCGAGGCCGTGGATGCGGCAGGTGCCGATGCGTCACGGCTGGCGACGGTGTTCGCCTCTGCCGGCGGTGACGGTGCGAACTGCCATGCGATCTGCGAGGCACTGGCCAGCGACGACCGGCGGATTTCACCGACCCGCTTCCACAACTCGGTAAACAACGCCGCCTCCGGCTACTGGGGGATCGCCACCGGCGCAATGGCGACCTCGACCATCATTTCGTCCTACGACGGCAGCCTCGCCGCCGGGCTGATCGAGGCCCTCGCCCTTGCGCATGAACTCACCCAGCCCGTGCTGCTGCTGGTGTACGACCACCCTTACCCGGAGCCGCTGGCAGCAGCGCGCCAGGTCAGCGACGCCTTCGCCATGGCCTTGCTGCTCGACCCCAGGGGCAACGACGCTCCCCGCCTGCAGCTCGGCGAGCTTTGCGACGCCGCGGCCGACACCCTGCCCGACGCCGCAATGGACGCGGTACGCAGCGGCATCCCCGCCGCCCGTGGCCTGCCTCTGCTCGCGCTGCTGGCGCAGGGGCGCAGCGGCAAGGTGGTGATCGACTATCTCGACGACCTGCGCCTCGAACTGAGCCTGACAGCGTGAGCACCGCCCTGCCCGACCGCGACTGGATCGCCGCCCACATTCCGCACCACGGCAGGATGTGCCTGCTCGACGCCGTCGAGGCCTGGGATGCGGAACACATCCGCTGCACCAGTCTCAGCCACCGAGCCCCCGACAACCCGCTGCGCAGGGGCGACCGCCTTGGCGCGCTCAACGCCATCGAGTATGCCGCGCAGGCCATGGCAGTGCATGGCGCACTGCTGGCGGATGCGGCACAGGCAGCAACGGCCCCCGCCCCCGGCTTTCTGGGCAGCGCGCGCGGGGTAAGCTGCATGGTCGATCGCCTCGACGACATCGAAGGCGCGCTGACGATCAGCGCCGAACGCCTGTCGGCCGACGCGCGCACCCTGCTGTACGCCTTCACTGTCTCCGCCGCCGAACGCCGGCTGGTGCAGGGGCGTGTCGCCGTGGTGCTCGGCCACGCACCCTCTCCTTCCTGACTCCGGATACCCGATCATGACCCTTCGCGCACTCGTCAGTGGCGGCAGCGGCGGCATCGGCCGCGCGATCTGCCAGCGCCTCGCAGCCGACGGCTACGCCGTGCTCGTTCATGCCAACCGCCGGCTTGACGCCGCCGAGGACGTTGCCGCCGCCATCCGCAGTGCGGGCGGACACGCCCAGGCCGTCGCCTTCGATCTCACCGATGCCGCAGCCACAACGACGGCGATCGGGATGCTGCTTGCCGAAGGGCCGATCCAGGTCGTGATCAACAATGCCGGCATCCATGACGATGCGGTGTTTCCCGGCATGTCGGCGCAGCAATGGCATCGCGTCATCGACGTCAGCCTCAACGGTTTCTTCAACCTCACCCAGCCACTGACGATGCCGATGATCCGCACCCGCTGGGGACGCATCATCAACATCACCTCGATCGCCGGGCTCACCGGCAATCGCGGCCAGGTCAATTACGCCGCGGCCAAGGGGGCGCTGCACGCCGCCACCAAGTCGCTCGCGCTGGAACTGGCCAGCCGCGGCATCACCGTCAACGCGGTGGCCCCCGGCATCATCGACACCGCGATGAGCGAAGCCGCCTTCGATGCCGAGGCCATCGGCCGCCTGGTGCCGATGAAACGCGCAGGACGGGTCGAAGAGGTGGCCGATCTGGTCGGATTTCTTGCCTCGAAACAGGCCGGCTACATCACCGGCCAGGTCATTTCGATCAACGGTGGCATGATCTGAACCTCCCATGAGCACCGCCGCCACTGCAATGAACGCCGCCGGCGTGCACAAGACCGAAGCACTGCTGTTCTTCACCCTGATGCAGCTGGCGGTCATCATCCTGGTGGCGCGTGCGGGGGGCGAAATTGCGCTGCGCCTGGGGCAATCCTCCGTGGTCGGCGAAATCGTCACCGGCATCCTGCTCGGCCCTTCGCTGTTCGGCTGGCTCGCGCCCGGTTTGTTCGACATCGTGTTTCGCAGCGCGCCCCCCGAGCCGATGCAGATCCTGTCCCAGATCGGTCTGCTGCTGCTGATGTTCCAGATCGGGCTCGAGTTCGATTTCAGCCACCTCACCGAGCGCAAGCACCGCCACACGGTGGCATGGGTCGCCAGCGCCGGGCTGACGCTGCCCTTTGCCCTCGGTTTCGCCCTCGGCTGGCTGGCCACGCCGCTGCAACCCGCGGGCGCCGACCCTCTGGTGTCCGGGCTGTTCGTGGCCACCGCCTTCTCGATCACCGCGCTGCCCATTCTTGGTCGCATCATGATCGAGTTCCAGCTCACCCGCAGCCCGCTCGGGGTGATCGCGATCAGCGCAGCCGCGATCAACGACGTGGTGGGCTGGCTGCTGCTGGCACTGGTCTCCACCCTCGCTGCCGCCCAGCTCGATGCGCTCGACTTCCTGACCCGCATCGTGCTGGTATTCGTCTTCTTCGGCCTGAGCTGGTTCGTCGTGCGCCCGCTGGTCAAGCGTCTGGTGCATCGTGCCCGCCCCGGTCGCGGCCGGCTGCCGCCCAATCTGATGGGGTTCCTGCTGGCGCTGATCTTTGGCGCCGGCATGTGCACCTATCAGCTGGGCATCTTTGCCATCTTCGGCGGCTTTCTGATGGGCGTGATCCTGCACGACGAACACGGCCTGCGCGAGGCCTGGAACACGCGTGTCGGGCATTTCGTAAGCGTCTTCTTCCTGCCGGTCTTCTTCACCTATACCGGTCTGCGCACCGATATTGGCAGTCTCGACAGCCTTGCCGACTGGGGCTGGTGTGCGCTGGTGATCGCACTCGCCACGCTCGGAAAGTTCGGCGGATCCTACCTTGCGGCCCGCCGTTGCGGACTAGTTCACGGCGAGGCGGGCATTCTTGGGATCATGATGAATACCCGGGCGCTGATGGAGCTGGTCGTCATCAACGTCGGCTACGATCTCGGCGTGATCTCGCAGACCATGTTCACCATGCTGGTGATCATGGCCATCTTCAGCACCATCCTGACCACCCCGTGCCTTCGCATCTGGCTCCCGGCGATTGGTCATCCACTGCCGCCGAGGGTGCGCGAATGAGCATGTCCGGGCTGTACCCGCCGTTTCACCGCCGCATCCTTATGTGCTACCTTGACCCGCTTATCTCGAGGGCCTTCAGCAGCCCTTCCGCCAAATGAATCTGAAGCCCCGCTTCCTGATCCTCGCCGCAGCCATCATCCTGATCGCCTCCTGTGCGAGCTGGTTTGCATTTCAGCGGATTGCCGAAGGCATCATCGAGCAATGGGGTGTGCGTCTGGTCGAAACCCAGGTGCGTTACGACTCCGCCCGGCTCCTGCAGCCGCTGATCCGGGAAATCGCGCTTTCCCGGCAGATGGCGCACTCGCAACTCATCCGGCGTTGGGCGAAGGAGCCCGACAATCCTGCCTACATGCAGGAAGCGATCGCGGAAATGGAGACCTTCCGCCGCAACTTCCAGGACGGCAGCTATTTTGCCGCGCTGCGCGCCTCGGGTGCCTACTATCACAACAACGCCCAGAACGACTACGCCGGTCGGCAACTGCGCTATCACCTGAGCCCCACGACGCCATCGGACAGCTGGTTTTACGAGATCATCCGTCAGGGCCGCGAATTCCATCTCAACGTCAACAAGGACGAATTCCTCGGGATGACCAAGCTCTGGGTTGACGTCCTGATCCGCGAAGGCGACGAGACCCTTGGCGTGGTCGGCACCGGACTCGACCTCGACCGCTTCATCCGCGACATCGTCCAGCTTGCCCAACCCGGTATCACCACCCTGTTCGTCGACCACAACGGCGCGATCCAGCTGCATCGCGACCTGCGCTATATCGACTACGCCAGCATCGTCAAAACCGACGGCGAAAAAATCACCATCGATCGCCTGCTCAGCGACGGGCAGGATCGCACCTTCATCCGCGCCGCGATGCGCGAGCTTGCCGGGGCTGGTCCGGAGCGCGAACACGACACCCGGGTGATCAGCCGTTTCGTCAGTTACGAGGGCAAGCGCTACCTCGCGGGCGTGGCCTATCTACCGGAGCTCGACTGGTACGAAGTCACCATGCTCGACCTCGATGTGTTGATGCCGCTACAAAGCTTCACCAGCGTGCTGCTCATCTTTGCCGCAACGCTGGTGGTGGCGCTGCTGCTGTTCAACTATATCCTCAGCCGCTGGGTGCTGAACCCGGTGGCAAACCTCGAGAACGCCATGCTGCGGGTTCGGGACGGCGATCTCAATCCGCTCACGGTGCCGCCCGCAAAAGGCGAGATCGGTCGTCTCTCCGGGCATTTCAGCGCAATGGCCGAATCCGTGCGCAGCCACACGCAGGAACTTGAGCATCGTGTTGCCGCGCGCACCGAAGAGCTGCACCTGCTGGCCAGTGTGGACCCCCTGACCGGGCTGCTGAACCGCCGTGGCTTTACCGAGCGCATCAATGCCGAGGTCAAGCGCGCCGAACGCGAGCAAAGCCGCTTCGGCCTGATCTGGATCGACATCGACGAGTTCAAGGAGATCAACGACTTCCTCGGACACTCGGCCGGGGACGAGGCGCTGTGTTCAGTCGGGAGCCTGATCAACGCCAGCATCCGCCCCTACGACTGCGCGGCGCGCTGGGGCGGGGACGAGTTCCTGATCCTGCTCGCACCTTGCGATCACGACACCCTTGCATGCCTGGGCGAGCGCATCCGCAACAGCATCGAAACCGGCATTCAGCTCGCCGATGAAACCTCGATCACGGTCAGCGTCGGCGCCTGTCTCGCCGGGCGTGGCGACGCGATGGAGCGCGTCCTGCAGCGTGCCGACAAGGCGCTCTATGCCGCCAAGGCCGAAGGCAGAAACCGGATAAGGATTGCGGACGACCCCGAGGCGAGGGCCGAACCCGCGTAAGCGCACAGCCGGCGCGCTGACACCGGCCGGGGAGTTCAGCCGCGCACGCGACGCCAGAGCAGCACGGGCAGGCGCAGGATGAAGCCGAGCAGCAGCCTGCAGTGCATCCAGGTCAGCAAGGTGTTGTCACGCAGGTAATTGAAGTGCGACACCCCGCCCGCGTCCGCGTTGAAGTACTTCACCGGCGCATCGATGTTGATCGGCTTCACGCCGCGCCAGGCCAGACGCACGACCGCCTCCGGGTCGAAATCGAAGCGCCGCATCCAGCGCTGCCCCTGCATCAGCGCGCGCAGCGGCGCCACCGGATAGACGCGAAAGCCGTAAAGCGAATCGCCGATGCCCACCCACAGGGTTTCCAGGTTGGCCCAGGCGTTCGAGATCTTGCGCCCACGCACGCGCAAAAGCGGCGCGCTGGCATCGAACACCGGACGCCCGAGGACCATGCACTCGGGTGCGCCCGCGGACACGGCCATGAAGCGCGGGATCAGGGCGGCAGGATGCTGGCCGTCGGAGTCCATGGTAAGCACATGGGTGATGCCCTGCCGCGCCGCCTCGTCCAGGCCGTACAGCACGGCAGCCCCCTTGCCGCCATTCTCCGGCAGCACGAACACCTTCAGCCCCTCGTCCTCCGCGGCCATCGCCTGCAGCCGCACGTCGGTGCCATCGGTACTGCCGTCCACCACCACCCACACCGGCGCCCACTGCGCGCGCGCCTCGCGCACGGTGTCGAACACCTTGGGGCCGGGGTTGTAGCTCGGAATCAATACCGCATGGGTGGAGGAGGACGTCATGGGCGAGGCCGGATCAGAGTGTGCGCGCCGCGCTCGGGCGCTCGGTGGCGAACTGCGGCGGCACGAAACGTGCGCGCGCAAGCTCCTCGGCGAAGTAAGCCTCGAGTTCGCCACAGAACGCCGTGGCATTCGCAGGTGGATCGAAACGCCGGCCAAGCCGCACGCGGTAGTGAATCGGCATCGGCGGGCGCCGGAACAAGGGCCAGCCCTTGGACAGATAGTCCGAGTCGGTCTCGATGATGATGGTCTGAACCGGCACCTTCGCACGTCGCGCGATCAGCGCCACACTGGGCGTGATCTCGTTGACCGGTGCGCGCACCGTGCGCGTCCCCTCGGGAAACATCAGCAACTGGCCGCCCGCGGACAGCGCCTCGCAGGAGGCATACACCATCTGCAAGGGCCGGCCGTTCGGGATGTAGCGCGCGAGCCGCGCGCCACCGCCGAGAAAGACGTTCTTCATCAGGGATGCCTTCATGATGCAGGCCACATTGGGCAGGCGTGCGATCACCATCACCGCATCGAGCAGGCAGGGGTGGTTCGGCGCCAGAATCATCGGCCCCTGATCCTTCAGCGCATCCAGTTCGCTGATGTCGAAGCGGCAGGCGCCGAGCGCCCCGAGCAGGAACAGGTAGATGCGGAACACGCCGGTGATCGCGCGCCGCCCCAGCCGGCTCGCCGCGCCGTCGGGCATGAAGGGATGCAGGATGGCGGCCACCAGCGACCATCCCAGACACAGCACGCCAAGCGCGAACAGCCCGAAATAGAGACAGAAATACTCATAGAGTGCCGGAAACCGGCGGGGGCTTGATGCACTCACGGCGTGGCTCAGTCTTCCACCACGACTTTGCGCGAGGACTCACCGATCACCCAGGCAATGGCCACGCCGGCGGCCCAGGCGTGATCGCGCTGAACCAGCGGGCTGTCGGCAAAAGCGGCGCCGCGCAGGGTGTCGTAGCGCAGGAAGCTGCCCACCCAGAAACGGTCGAATCGCTTCGACAGCGCAGTGATGAACTGGGCGCCCGAGTAGCCGCCCGAGGCCTCGTAAGCCGGCCGGTCGGGCAGCGCGAACTCCGGCTTCACATCGTAGAAGTAACGGTGCTGACGGGCGTTGGCGTAGATCGGCCCGGCCATCATGCCGAGGTTCCAGCCAGAGTCGCCGAAGGGGTCGATGTCGAGGTTGATGAAGGGGGTGAAGGTCACGCCCACATGCTTGACCGGGCCCTTCACGGTATAGGCGGCACGCACCGGCAGGCGCAGGTCGATGCGCGCATTGTGCCAGTCGGTGCGCCACAGGTTGAACTCGAGCGAGGGCCCGATTTCCACCGTCGGCTTGAGGTCGGGCATGCCACGGCGGGCGCTGTTGCCGTCGCTGTCCACCGGGAGCGAGGCCGACATGCTCAGATTGAGCTGTACCCGGTCACTGTCGAAGAAGATGCTGCGAATGCCGTCACGGTCGGCCTTGAAGAACTCGCCCCGATACACGAAATACGGCACTGCGAGACCGTGCACCCGCTGCCGGTCGGAGCCCCGGTAGTCGGGAAAGGACACCGCCCCCACGCCCAGCCCCAGCTCCCACAACGGCTTTTCCTCGCCGGCATGCGCCGGCAGGGCCGCCCCTGCGGCAAGCAGCGCGCCTAATGCAAACGATGAAAGTGCGTTCGGTTTCATGAACGAGCTCCTTGAGTCGGGTGGCCACCGCTGGCTTCGATTTCGACGAGCAGGTCGGTGCGACAGATATCCGCCTGAACGTAGCACACCTGTGTTTCATCCCCGATCACGTGCCGCACCTCGGCGCGGATGGTCTCAAGATCCGCAGGGTCGCGCACGTAGCCCAGGCACGCCAGATCCTCCCGCGCCGGGCTCAGCAGCGGGGCGACCCGCGCCGCCTCGGCCAGCACGGTATCGATATTCACCAGCGTCTCGCGCGTCTGCGCCGCCACATCGCCATGGTGCAGGGTCTGATGGCCAACGATACTCGCCGTGCCCGAAATGAACAGCACATCCTGCACCATGCTGCTGCTGACCGCCGCGCGCGAGAAGGTCGGGCTGCGCGGGCCATAGGTCTCGGGGTAATGATAGGCGCTGACCTGACGCGGGTTTTCGACCGCAAGCAGGGCGCGCCGCACGGCAAAGAAGCCGATCTCGAGCGCGCCGTGACGCACCCCGAGCGCGCTCGCCGCAGGCACCCGTCCGGTCAGCGCGCGGCCGCAGGCGGCAAAGGCATCCTGCCTGCCGATGTTGAACTTGCGATAGCGCTCGACCCCGCTCTCGATCTCGTTGATCCGCGGCAGGTAGTTCCACACCCGCAGCAAGCCGGGAAAGCCGGCGTGCGCCAGCGCGGCAAAGACCTCGCGGTAGGCGAACTCGGCGGCCTGCTGCAAGGCGCTCGCCGATGGCGTATCGACGAACGCCGACTCATCGACCGAGATCACGCCATACATCAGTTCATCGTCGTGACGATAGGCCACCTGTCCGTGGCGGCCGGCGACAAGGGCATGATCGGACAGCCACACGGCCCGCCACGGGTTTGCCGGCACCAGGGTGGGCGAACAGACGCGCAGACACGGAAACGCCTCGCCCGCCGCACAGTCCTCGCCAAAACGGATCTCGCCAAAGACGCGTGCGGGATCGATTGCGGAGGGCAGCGGTGCATCGACATCCAGCGGCGACAGCAACTGCAACTTCGAACCGCCGCTCATCCGCGCACCGCCATCTCGCCGTCCTCCACCGGCAGGATGTCGCGCTTGCGCTTGCGCCCGGCCGCGAGCGTGCGCGGCAGGTGGCGCAGGGCCGACAGGTAATAGACCGTCTTGAACGCCAGCAGTGAGGGCCAGATCGGCGTCTTGCCGTAGATGTCACCGGCGAGCAGCGAGAGCAGCGCTTCCTTCATGCGCAGCAGGTTGCGCGGGCCCATGAACAGGTCACGCATGGTCGGACTGGTCATGCGGTAAATGAACCACGAGAAGGCCTTCGGTCCATGACGGACGAGCTTGTCGAAACGCGCCATGGCCGCCTTGCTGCGCTCGGGCTGGCGCAGGCAGGTGTCGACCGCGTCGGCGCCGAAGAAGGCGCCCTGCATGGCCAGCATCACGCCCGAAGAGAACACCGGGTCGATGAAGGCATAGGCATCGCCAAGCAGAATGTAGTGCGGCCCGTGCGTGTGATCGGTGGTGTAGGAGAAGTTGCCGGTCGCCTCCGTCGGCGAAATCCGGCTCGCGCCCTGCATGCGTTCGACCAGGGCCGGCGACAGCGCGATCGTGTCGGCGAGGAAGTCGTCCAGCGAGCGGCCGGCGCGCTGCTTCATGTAGTAAGGCCAGGTGACCGCACCGATGCTGGTTGCACCGTCGGCCAGCGGGATCACCCAGAACCAGCCGTGCTCGAACCAGTAGATGGAGATGTTCCCCGCGGCGTCGCCGTCGTGACGCCGGACACCGGCGAAGTGCGCGTAGATCGCCGAGCTGTTGTGCAGCGGGTTGCGATGCTTGGCGCGCATGCGATTGGCGATGAAGGTGTCGCGGCCGGAGGCGTCGATCACGAAGCGCGCCGACCAGCGCTCGCGACGACCGTCTTCGTGCTCCGCACTGACAGTGGCGCCGTCCGCATGAAAACTGAGGTCCTTCACCCGGCAGCCCTCGATCACCGCGGCGCCCTTGGCCGCCGCGTTGCGGATCAGGATGTGGTCGAACTCGGCACGACGCACCTGATAGGCATAGGGCATGGATTTGTCCCATGCCTCACCGAAATTGAAACGCTGTTGCTCGGCATGCTGGGGCGACACAAACTCGGCCGAGTACTTCCGGATCCCGATCGCGCGCATCTCGTCGGCCACGCCGAGTTTCTCGAACAGGGGCAGATTGGCCGGGAGCAGGGACTCGCCGATATGGAAACGCGGGTGGTGCGCTTTCTCGAGAACGGTGACACGATGCCCTTTACCGGCCAGCAGCGCCGCCGCGGTCGAGCCCGCCGGCCCGCCGCCGATGACGAGCACATCACACGCCCGCGCGGAGGACGGAAGTTCATTTGTATTCACGACAGAATCACCATCTGGTATGGAGTTGCGGGCGCCGCGCGGATGTGCGGAAGGTCGACGCACCGGCTTCAAGCTGCGGACTATACCGTAGCCGTATCCTCAGCGGAATTGCGCAAGCTCAAACAGCCGTGCGAATCAGCCGGTAGCGCCCTGCCCGGACCCCATTGCATTTGCATGCACGGCGATGCCGGATCGCGCGCCGGCAAAGTTCATCACCTTAGCTTCAATTACCTTCAGGCCCTCACCTGGGGGACTGTGTGTTCAAGGGTTCGACCGGTCTGGGCCGCGTTGCGCTTCACGCCGCCTTTGTCGTCGTCGAGGCCGGCATGCTGATGTACATGGCGGTCAGCCTGCAGCGCGAAGCCGTCGAATCGACCCGGGCTGCGGAACTGGCAACGCGGATCGGCGATGGCGAGCTGCGGCCCGGCGCTGCCACCCAGACCGCTGACGGCCTGCTCGGACTGGTGGCGAAGATGCGCGCCGAGCTTGGCAGCACGCTCACACAGGTCGAGCGCGAGGCGAGTATGGTGGCGGGGAGCGCACGCGCGGTCGCGGAACTGATGCAGCGGCAGCACGCACCGGGGCCCGCGTCGTCAATGCAACGCTCGACGAGATCGGCAGCATCGAGGACGCGGTAACACGGGTCGGAAACGGCACTCGACTGGCGGCCGAAGCGGAAGGCTCGATCGCAGAGATCACCGACGAAGCGGGCAAGGTCGAGCGCGTCGTCGAGGCCATCGCCAACATGGCACAGGACAGCGCCGATTCGGCGAGCAAGGTCGCACAGGAAGTCGGCGGACTGGAGCGATCGGCGGCGGCGCTGGCTCAGGCGGTGCAGCGCTTCCGCCTGTCCTGAGCGACCTGGAACGGCGCGCCAGCCGGATTGCAGTCACCCGCGATAAGGCGCACCATTTCGCTTTTTTCCAGATAGCTCCTGTCCATGCGTCCCGCCCGTGCCCTGATTGACCTCGAAGCCCTTCGTCACAACTACCGGCTTGCACGATCACGACATGGCGGGCGCGCCTTCGCTGTGGTCAAGGCCAACGCCTATGGGCACGGCGCAGTCGAGTGCGCACGCGCGCTGGCGGCCGAGGCGGACGGTTTCGCCGTCGCCTTTCTGGACGAGGCGCTGCAACTGCGCGCCGCCGGCATCACCCATCCAATCCTGCTCCTCGAAGGCGTGTTCGACGCGGCCGAACTCGATGAGGTCGTGCGCCACCAGCTGTGGACGGTCGTGCACCATGATCCGCAGATCGAGATGATCGAGTCCCGGGCGCTGAGCGCACCGCTGCACGTATGGCTCAAGGTCAACTCGGGCATGAACCGCGCCGGCTTCCTGCCCGACAGGGTGCGGGGTGCCTGGCAGCGCCTGAACGACACCGGCAAGGTCTCCGACATCGCGCTGATGACGCACTTCGCGCGCGCGGACGAACCCGATGTCGCCACCACCGCGGAGCAGATCGCCGCATTCGACGCCGGTACCCGTGATCTGCCCGGGCTGCGCAGCCTGGCCAACTCCAGTGCCATTCTCGGATGGCCGGACGCGCACCGTGACTGGGGCCGCCCCGGCATCCTGCTCTATGGCGCCGATCCGATGCCAGAGGAGAATCACGGGTTGTTTCCGGTGATGACGCTCGAGAGCCAGATCATGGCAGTGCGAGACATTCCGGCGGGCGCAGCGCTGGGCTACGGCGGCCGCTTCGTCGCCGAGGCGCCGACACGCGTCGGCCTGGTGGCAATGGGTTACGCCGACGGTTATCCGCGCAGCGCGCCCGAAGGGACGCCGGTCGCGGTGGATGGAAAGCTCACCCGCCTGATCGGCCGGGTCTCGATGGACATGATGACGGTGGATCTGACCGGCCTGCCCGACGCAGGCATTGGCAGCCGGGTCGAGCTCTGGGGCCGTCAGATATCGATCAACCGCATCGCTGCGGGTGTCGGGACGATTTCCTACGAATTGCTGTGCAACGTGAAGCGGGTCCGCTTCGAATATCTCGGCTAAGCGCCGGGGCAGAAACCGGGACGCGACGCATGTCGTCGCGACTCCCGCGCAGCGCCAGCCCCAGGCCTGAACCTGGGGCACTCTCCCACGCTTACTGGTGCACCTTCTCGATGGTCAGCGCCACGCCGCTGGCGTCCGCTGCCAGACCGTCGATCCGTCCTTCGAGGTCGCCCGGCTTGGCCATCACATCACCGGACTTGGACACCCGCACGGCCAGCGCCAGTGTTTCCGGCAGCGGTGCGTTGCCCGACATGCGGGGAACACCGTCGAAGCTGAAGTCGAGCGGCAACTCGCTGCCCTTGAAGCGCAGCGCGGCAATCGGCGGTCCGCCCGCAGCGCCGCGCACGAACACGAACACCGTGTCGTCCGCCAGCACCTGATCGCGCAGCGCAGGAGCGACGTCGAGTCGGCCGGCAATCTTCAGTGCGCTGTCCGCAGCACCCTCACCGTTCGCCACCGCCTGTGCAGGCGGCATCTGCTGCCCGGCCGAAGCCGCGAGTGCAGGCATCCCGGCCTTCTCGCGCGCGTCATTGATGCTCGCACGCAACTGGCCCTCGATCTCCTGCCCGGGCGGAACGCGCGCCAGGATGCGCTCCCACAGTGCTGCTGCAGCCGCAAAATCGCCGCGCTGGTACGCGCCCGTACCCGCAAGCGCGAGCGACTTGACGTGGTTGGGGTCGATCTCGAGCGCACGCGCAACCAGTGTTTCCGCCTCGCCAATGATGCTGCCGTTCTTGGTTGCCACAACGTCGGCCCAGTCGGCAACTACGTCGGCATTGTCCGGGATCAGTTCGGCGAGCCGTGCGTAGGCCTTGGAAGCCTCGGGGTAGTTCTCCAGCACCAGCCAGGAGCGGGCGAGCATGGCCCAGCCTTCGACGTTGTCGGGCTCGTTCTCGAGACGGGCCTCGAGCGTGCCGACCATTTCCCTGATCTGCTCGGGGGAGAAGGTCTGCTGCCCGGCGACCTTCTGCGGGTCGAGCGCGTCCGGCGTGCCGACCGAGAGATAGATCATCGCCGCCATTACCGGCACACCGAGCCCCACCAGCACCGCCCAAACGCGGGCGGGGCGGGCGCTGGCGCCGGGCGCCATGACCTTGCCCTCATCCAGCGCACGGCGTTCGAGTTCATCGCGGCTGCGCACATAGGTGGCGTCGTCGATTCCGCCTGCAGCCCGTTCAGCATCAAGATCAGCGAGCTGCTCACGCAGCACCAGCATGGCCGTCGCGGCCTGCTCGGCATCGGCCGCAGCCGGCGTAACGGAAGCGTCACGACCGCGCCCGAGCAATGGCGGGACGACCATGAGCAAGGCGCCGGCCACCAACAGGCCGGCGACAATCAGGAAGGTGATCACGAACGGGGCTCCTCGGCAGACGGGATGTCTGCGGTTACGGGCGTATCGCCCGCAAGCAGTGCGCGGGCACGATCGCGCTCCGCGGTGGAAAGGTTTTCCTGAGCGTCAGCTTCGGCCTGACGCCGGCGCAGACGCAGGGCGAGCCAGCCCGCGCCGCCGATCAGCAGCGCAGCGGGGCCACCCCACAGCAGCACCGTGGAGGCCTTGAACGGCGGCTCGTAGAGCACGAAGTCGCCGTAACGCTCGACCAGATAGTCGATCACGTCATCCTTGCTCTTGCCGGTTTCGAGCTGCTCACGCACCTGATTGCGCAAATCGATCGCCAGAGGCGCGTTCGATTCGGCAATCGACTGGTTCTGGCACACCAGGCAGCGCAGCTTGTGAGAGAGCTCCAGGACTTCATCCTCGAGCGCCTGATTGGCCACCACCGGCGTGGCCGTACCCGGCTCGGCGGCATGAAGCATTGCGCCGCTGCCGAACGCACACACCATGAGCAGGGCGCCGGCAATGCGTCGCCCCGAACTAAAGCGATCAGCCTGCACGCTGCAACTCCTCGATCTTGGGCATCAGCACGTTTTTCAGATTCTCCGGTGTGACCGGCCCGATCTGCTTGAAGCGGATGCGCCCCTGCTTGTCGATGAGGAAGGTTTCAGGCACGCCATAGACGCCGAAATCGATCCCCACCCTGCCGTCGATATCCATCACCGACAACTGATAGGGGTTCCCGTGGCGGCTCAGCCAGCCACGCGCGCGCTCGATCGCCTGCCCGGTCTCGACTTCGAGTGCCATGCCGCGGGCGTCGATTTCGCCATCGCCACGCACTTCCTTGTAGTTGAGGCCGACGATGGGCACCACGCCGCGGCGGGACAGTTCGACCAGCACCGGGTGCTCCTGACGACAGGCCACACACCACGATGCCCATACGTTGAGCAACCACACCTGGCCCTTCATCTCGTCGAGACCAAAGGTCTGCTCGGGCTGATCAAGCCGTGCGAGCCGGAACGCCGGCGCCGGCTTGTCGATCAGCGGCGACGGCACTTCCCGCGGGTTGAGGGTGAGACCGAAACCGAGAAATCCGATCAACAGCAGAAACAGAAACAGCGGAACAAGGAACTTGGCTTTCATGAATGCTTCTCAAATGGCTTGCTGCGCAGCACCCTTGGGGGCGCTGCGTTCGGCCAGACGGCGGTAACGACGATCTGCAGCGGCAAAAATGCCACCGAGCGCCATCAGGATGCAGCCCACCCAGATCCAGCTGATGAAGGGCTTGCGGTGCAGACTCACGATCCAGTCACCCTCAGGCAACTGCTCGCCGAGCGAGGCATAGATATCGCGGAAGGGGCCGATGTTGAGGGAGGCTTCGGTCATCGGCATGCCCATGGCGCGATACACGCGTTTCTCCGGCGTCAGCACGTCAACGAGCCTCCCGTCCTTGCTCAGCTCGATCGTTGCCCGCGAGGCATCGTAGTTGGGTCCCGCAATGCGCTCCACACTCTTGAAGTTGAAGCTGTAGCCGGCAAAGTCGGCACGGTCTCCCTCCTTCATGCGCAAGTCGAGGCTGGCATCGATGCTGCTGACCAGCGTCACGCCAATGATGAAGATGCCAATACCGAAGTGGGCAGTCCACATGCCCCACCAAGCAGCGGGGATGGTGGAAAGACGGCTCGACATCGTTGCACCCGCACGCTCACGCAGACGACTGGCGAGCAACTGGAAGCTCGCCAGCACGACCCATGCCGCAAGGGTGAGCCCGAGCATCGTGCGCCAGGTCGGATGACCGATCGCGAATGCACCGCCCACGCCAATGAGGATGCTGGCAACGCCAGCCGGGGCCAGGCGCCTTGCAACCGCATCCACCTTGTCGTTCTTCCAGCGCAGGAAGGGCGCGAACATCATCAGCACCACGACCGGCGTCATCAGCGGCACGAATACCGCCTCGAAATACGGTGGGCCGACCGAGATCTTGCCCATGTTGAGCGCGTCGAGGAAAAGCGGATACAGCGTACCCAGCAGCACCGAGGCCGACACCACCGCCAACAGCACGTTGTTGCCCAGCAGCGTGGTTTCGCGCGAAACGAGACCGAAACTGCCGCCACCGGTAAGACGCGGCGCACGCCACGCGTACAGCAGCAGCGACACCCCGATCACCAGCACCAGCAGGCCGAGAATGAACATGCCGCGCGCCGGGTCGGTGGCGAAGGCGTGCACGCTGGTGATCACACCGGAGCGCACAAGGAAGGTGCCGAGCAGCGACAGCGAAAACGCGCCAATGGCCAGCAGCACCGTCCAGCTGCGGAACGCACCGCGCTTCTCGGTTACCGCGAGCGAGTGGATCAGTGCGGTTCCCAGCAACCACGGCATGAACGAGGCGTTCTCCACCGGATCCCAGAACCACCAGCCACCCCAGCCCAGTTCGTAATACGCCCAGGCCGAACCCACCATGATGCCGGCCGTGAGGAAGACCCAGGCGGCGATCGTCCATGGCCGCGACCAGCGCGCCCATGCCGCATCCAGGCGTCCGGTCAGCAGTGCCGCAATGGCAAAAGCGAACGCGACGGAAAATCCGACATAGCCCATGTACAGCAGCGGCGGGTGAATGATCATGCCCGGATCCTGCAGCAGCGGATTCAGGTCACGCCCCTCCGCCGCACCCGGCAGCAGGCGGTCGAAGGGGTTTGATGTCACCAGCATGAAGGCGATGAAGCCGACGCTGACACAGCCCAGCACACCGATGACCCGCGCCAGAAACGGCTGTGGCACGCTGCGCGAAAACACGCTGACCGCCACGGTCCATAGCGACAGGGACATCGCCCACAGCAACAGCGAGCCCTCGTGGTTGCCCCACACACCGGTGATCTTGTACATCAGCGGCGTATCGCTGTTGGAGTTGACTGCAGCCAGTCGGACCGAGAAATCGCTGTTGATGAAGGCCCAGGTCAGACAGGCAAAGGCAAACACCACGAAAACGAACTGCCCCTGCGCCGCAGGCCGGGCAACGGCCATCATCGACGGATTGTTGCGCGACGCCCCCACGAGCGGCACAACGGCCTGCACCAGCGACAGGACCAGCGCCATGACAAGGGCAAAGTGACCAAGTTCGGGGATCATTGGCTCACCGTCGCGGCGGTTTTCTGTGCTTCTTCAACCGCGTGCGCGGCTTCCGGCGGCATGTAGTTCTCGTCGTGCTTGGCCAGCACTTCGGTGGCGCGGAACTGACCGTCCGCGCCGAGCGAGCCCTGGATCACGGCGCCCTTGCCCTCCTTGAACAGGTCAGGCAGCGTGCCCTTGTAGGTGACCGGGATCACCTTGGCAGTATCGGTAATGGCAAAGCGGACGGTGAGTCCGTCGGCTTCGCGCTGCAGCGATCCGTCCTCGACCAGACCGCCAATGCGGAAGGTCTTGCCGGTGGGCGCCTTGCCCTCCATGACATCGGTCGGCGTGTGAAAGAACACCAGGTTCTGCTGAAAAGCGGACAACACCAGCGCCACGGCTGCAACGAGCAGCGCCACGCCACCACCGACCAGCATCATGCGTTTGCTACGGGGTTTCATATCAAGACTCCATGCGGGCGCCAGCGCGCCCCGATCCATCTTTGCCCACCGCGCGGCGCCAGCGCAACAACCGCTTCACGGTGTCCTTCCGACGCTGAAACACCAGCACAAGTTCCAGCGCGATAACAGCGAAGGTGATGCCATAGCTGCCCCATACGAAGGCACCCGCACCACCCATGTCCCAGAACGCAGACCACGACTCCCATTGCATCAGCTTCGCGCTCCTTCACGATCGAGCACCGCCCCCACCCATTCGGTGTGACGCTCGCGCTCGAGAATCATCGGCCGCACCCGCCACAGGGTCACCGCAAGGGTGTAGGCCCATGAGGCAAACGCCATCACCAGCATGCCGACAAGCATGGTCGTGGCCATCGACGGCGCCTTGGTCAGACTGACCGACGCCCCCTGATGCAGGGTGTTCCACCATTTAACCGAAAAGTAGATGACTGGCACGTTAACGGCCCCGACCAGCGCGATGATGGCACCTGCACGATCGCCGCGGCGCGGGTCCTCGATGGCACGGGTCAGCGCGATGAAGCCGAAGTAGAGGAACAGCAGCAGCAGCTGCGAGGTCAGGCGCGCATCCCACACCCAGTATGCACCCCAGGTCGGCCGTCCCCACAAGGCACCGGTCCACAAGGCCACGAAACAGAACATCGCGCCGGTCGGCGCCAGCGCCTGACTCATGACGAAAGACAGGCGGGTGTTCATGATCAGCCCGACCGCCGACCAGAATGCCATCACCAGGTAAATGAACATCGACATCCATGCCGCCGGCACGTGGATGAAGATGACGCGATACACGTTGCCCTGCGTCGCATCGACCGGCGCCACGAAGAACGCCAGCCACAAGCCGGCCAGCGTAAGCACGACGGCGATCGCCGCAAACCAGGGCGCCATGCGCCCCGCCAGTGGATAGAAATTCTGCGGAGCGGCAAAACGGAGCAGGCTGGGACCACGCGGACTTGAGTTCATGCGAGTGTCTTGGTCGTTTGGGCCAGAGGCCATGTCAGGTCATTCAGTCGAAATACGCAAGGATGCAGCGCACGCCAGTGGTGCCAGTGCGAGGGCCCCGGCAAGACCGCCGCCGAGCAGCAGCAGATGCGCCACCGCCCCCGTGCCGGAAGCCTCGGCTTCCACCGCGCCGGCACCGAAAATCAGCACCGGCACGAACAGCGGCAGGATCAGCAGTGCCAGCAGCATGCCGCCACCACGTACACCCAGTGTCAGCGCCGCACCGACCGCGCCCAGCAGGGCAAGAATCGGCGTGCCCAGCGCCAAACTTAAGACCAGCACCGGCAACGCGCCTTGCTCAAGGTCAAGTAACAGCGCCAGACCGGGTGCCACCGCCACGACAGGCAGGCCTGTGGTGAGCCAGAACGCCAGCACCTTCGCCAGCACCCACAGCACTGCCGGCTCACTTGACAGAAGCAGCTGCTCCAAAGTTCCGTCGGCATAGTCCTGCGCAAACAGGCGGTGCAGCGACAACAGGCAGGCCAGCAAGGCCGCCACCCACAGCACGCCGGGCGCAATCGCCCGCAACAGGTTGGGCTCGGCACCGACACCGAAGGGGAACAGGCACACCACGATGACGAAGAAGGCCAGCGTCACCATGACGTCGGCCCGGCCCCGCCAGGCCAGCAACAGGTCACGGCGCAGAACGGCAAAAAAGGTCCTCAGCACGCAAACGCTCCGACATCGAGCACCTTGGGCGGCACGGCGAATGGTGCATCCTGGTGCGTCGTGAGCATCACCATGCCGCCAGACGTGCAATGGTCCGACAGCGTACCCGCCAGATCCTCGACGGCGCCCACATCGAGCGCGGTAAACGGTTCGTCCAGCACCCACAGGGGCCGCCGTCCGGACAGAAACAGGCGTGCCAGCCCCACCCTGCGGCGCTGTCCCTGGGAAAGCACCCGCGCAGGCAGATCGAGCTGATTGGCAAGGCCGATGCGCACCAGCGCCTGCATGCAGGTTTCGGCGTCGGCATCGTCGCCCGCGGCGGCAACGGCAAACTGCAGGTTCTCGAGCGGTGTGAGCATGTCGTTGAGTGCAGGCGCATGACCCAGGTAGAGCAGGTCGCGGTGAAATGCCTCGCGGTCGCGGCCGATGGCCGTCCCCTTCCAGCGCACCTCTCCCGCCTCGGCCAGCGCAAGCCCGGAGACCAGCCGCAGCAGGCTGGTCTTGCCCACCCCGTTGGGGCCGGCAATCCGCAGCAGATCTCCCGCCGCCAGGCGCAGGGCGAGTCCACGAAACAGCAGGCGGTCGCCTTTCAGGCAGGCAAGATTGTCGGCTTCGAGCATGGGGACGGATTGAACCACAGCACGGCGCTGGCTGAAACGTTTTCTGCTTGTAAACCCGCTCACACGACAAAATCGCCGCGTTTCGCGACGCCTTGAACGCTTCCGGCCCGGCACAACAGTCGTCGACTGCGTGCCGGGCCGGAAGCCGCTGACGGACAGAAGGTCTTATTCAGCCTTAGGTGGCGTGGGGTGGAAGACCTCGGGTGCGACGCCGCCATGATCGGCGCCGATGCTCTGATCCACTGCAGGCAGGGAGTGAGCGATGCCCTTGTGGCAGTCGATGCAGGTCTTGCCTTCGGCCAGCCCGGCCTGGTGCATCTGGTTGGAGCGCCGGCCCTGAACCGAGTAGTCGAAGTACTCGTAGTTATGGCAGTTGCGGCATTCCTGCGAGTTGTTGGCCTTCATCCGCCGCCACTCGTTCTCTGCCAGGCGCAGGCGCTCTTCCTGGAATTTCTCGCGGGTATTGATCGTACCCATGATCTTTCCATAGACCTCCCTCGAGGCCTTGATCTTGCGGATCATCTTCGGCCCCCACTCCTTGGGCACATGGCAGTCCGGGCAGGTCGCACGCACGCCGGTGCGGTTCTGGTAGTGGATCGTGTTGCGATACTCCTGGAACACGTTGTCCTCCATCTCGTGGCACGAGACGCAGAACTTCTCGGTGTTGGTCATTTCCAGGGCCCAGTTGAACCCGCCCCAGAACACGATGCCGGCGGCAAAGAGCAGCACGATGGCGCCCCAGCCGGCGTTGCGCAGCCTCTGCCGCATTCCCTTCTTTTCAGTCATGTCTATCCCCGGTCAGACGGCCTTAGCGCAGGCCCTCGGCGCGTTGGAAGGTATTGCCGACCAACGGCTTGGCGTCGGTCTGCGGCACGTGGCACTGCATGCAGAAGTAGCGTCGCGGCGAAATGTTGGACAACTCGCCACCGTCGCGGTCCTTGAAGTGCGTCAGGCTGACCTTGGTCGCCCCGGTCTCCTTGTAGCGGCTCCACGCATGGCAATCCATGCAGCGGTTGAAATTCTTGGTCAATTCGTAGCCATCCACCTTGTGCGGGATCAAGGGCGGCTGCTGCACATAGTCGCGCTGGATCGGCGGCTGGTCGGGCACCGGCTTGAAACTGCCCGCCGGCAGCTCGTTGGCCGAAACGTCCGCGCCGCGGATACTGCTGACGTTTTGCGCGCCGACTGGCACAGCGGCCGCGCTCAGGCCCAGTGCGACCATCAGCGCGAGTGCAATTTGTCGGGTCTTTTTGTTCATGACTCGCTCCTGTCAAATCGTGTCGAAATACGGAAAACGTCCTTGCCACAGACATCGATACAGCGGCCACACGAGGTGCAGTCGCCATCGAGGATCAGCGGATGGTCCTGCCCCACACCCTTGAGCGCGGGACGAATGACCTGAGGTTCGGGGCAGACTGCAAAGCAGTCCATGCAGTCGTTACAGGCGCTGCGCCGGTTGGCCGAGACGCGCAGCATCGCGCTCTTGCCGATCAGTCCGTAAAAAGCACCCTGCGGGCACAGGTGGCCACACCAGCCACGCGGCGCGATCAGCAGGTCGTAGAGGAAGATGCCGCCGACGATGCCCCACGACAGACCGAAACCGAAGATCAGCCCGCGATGGAACATCGACACCGGATTCACCCACTCCCACGCCAACGACCCGGTCACCGCAGCCAGCACCAGCACGAAGCCGAGCAGCCAGTAACGCGTATTGGCCGAGGGCACCTTGCCGCCCTTGAGGCCAAGCCGGCGCCGCAGCCAGGCCGCGGCATCCGTCACCAGATTGACCGGACACACCCAGGCGCAGAACATCCGGCCACCGAGCAGCAGATAGAACGCCAGCACGATGGCGCCGCCGATCAGCGCTTCACGATACGGCAAGTGCCCGGCAGCGGCCTGCTGTGCGATCAGGAAGGGATCGGTCAGCGGCAGCACGCCCAGGGTCAGGCTCGAAGCCAGATTGCCCTTGACGATCCACCAGCCGAACCACGGCCCGACCATGAACAGCGCGAGAATGCCGAGCTGGCTGGCACGCCGCAGCAGCAGCCACTTGTGCGCGATCAACCAGCCCTTGGCTTCGATGGCTTCCGCGCCCGGACGTGCGACCACGCCGCGCATCGCGGCACCGCGCACGCTGGTTGGCGGCACCGCGCCACGGCTCTGGGTATGCGCGCTCATGGCTTCCACCCCGAGTCGATACCGCTTTTTTCAGCCGCAGCAGGTGCATCACCCGGTCCTACGCGGGTGTCGCCGTAGGCCTTGCCTTCGAGCCCCCGCACCGGCATCTCGAGCTGGTCGCCGATCAGGGAGCCGCCGGCTTCGGCCTTCTCTTCCCAGCCGCGACGGTAGTGCTCGGCCTTGGAGCCTTGCGCCAGCTTGAGCGGCAACACCTTGATGGCAGACTCGCCCGGCAGCACGCAGGAACGCTCGCACTTGCCACAACCGGTGCAGGCGTCCGAATGCACCGTCGGCAGCAGCATGGCGTGACGGTCGGAGCGCGGGTTATGCACCAGTTCCAGCGTGATGGCCTTGTCGATCACCGGGCACACCCGGTAGCAGACGTCGCAGCGCAGACCGAGGAAATTGAGGCAGTTCTCCTGGTCGATCAGCACCGCAAGACCCATGCGTGCCTCGCCGATCTCGCTCAGCCCGCGATCGAGCGCCCCCGTCGGGCACGCCGCCACACAGGGGATGTCGTCACACATCTCACACGGAATCTTACGTGCTTCGAAGTAAGGGGTGCCGGTGGCCACGCTGTCGCCAAGTACCGCCAGCTTCAGCGTGTCATACGGGCAGTCACGCACGCACAGCCCGCAACGCACACAGGCGGCCAGAAAATCGGCTTCGGCCAGCGCACCGGGCGGACGGATCGCCGTCGCCGGCAGCGCCGAAGCCTGTCGGGAATACAGACCGGTCCCGAGCGCGAGCAGACCCGCCCCGCCCGCCACGCCTGCCGCATCCTTGAGGAAGCGGCGACGTGACTTGGCTGGGCCGGTGCTGGCAGGCGCGGAAGCGGTCGTATTCTGGGTTTTACTCATGATTGTCGTGTATCCGGCCACCTGCAGTGCCCCATCGGCACCGCAGGTGTCAGGCTCACGCCTCGTGGTTTCAGGCCTTGGTTACCTTGACTGCGCACTTCTTGAAGTCGGTTTCCTTCGAGATCGGGCAGGTCGCATCGAGCGTGAGCTTGTTGACCAGCCGGCCCTCATCGAAGAAGGGCACGAAGATCAGGCCCACCGGCGGCTTGTTGCGGCCGCGGGTTTCGAGCCGGGCGACGATCTCGCCACGACGCGAAGCGACTTTCACCGCCATGCCACGCTGCAGACCGCGCTTGCTTGCATCGTCCGGATGCATGAAGACCTGGGCCTCGGGCACCGAGCGGTGCAGCTCGGGCACGCGACGGGTCATCGAGCCGGTGTGCCAGTGTTCGAGCACGCGACCGGTACACAGCCACATGTCGAAGTCCTTGTCCGGCATTTCCGGAGGATCCTGGTAGGGCAGCGCGAACACCACGGCCTTGTTGTCCTTGTGACCGTAGAACTTCACCCCCTCGCCGGTCTTGACATACGGGTCGTAGCCCTCGCGGAAGCGCCACAGGGTTTCCTTGCCATCGACCACCGGCCAGCGCAGACCGCGCGCCTTGTGATACACGTCGAAGTCGGCGAGGTCGTGACCATGACCGCGACCGAAGCGTGCGTACTCCTCGAACAGGCCTTTCTGCAGGTAGTAGCCCAGCGCCTTCGACTCGTCGTTGGTGTAGCCCTTGATCGCGTGGCTGTTGGCCTTCTCGATGTCGGACAGCGGGAACTTGTTGACCTGGCCGTTGGCGTAGAGCACGTCGTACAGGGTCTTGCCCTTGTACTGCGGCATCTTGGCGATGAGCTCGGCCGGCCACACTTCCTCGACCTTGAAGCGCTTCGCAAATTCGATGTACTGCCACAGGTCGCTCTTCGCCTCACCTGGGGGTGACACCTGCTGACGCCAGAACTGGGTGCGACGCTCGGCATTGCCGTAGGCGCCTTCCTTCTCGGTCCACATCGCCGAGGGCAGGATCAGGTCGGCCGACATCGCCGACACCGTCGGATAGACGTCCGACACCACCACGAAAGCCTCTTCGTTGCGCCAGCCCGGATAGACCTCATCGTTGATGTTGGGGCCGGCCTGCATGTTGTTGGTGGTCGATGTCCAGTAGCACTTGACCTTGCCATCCTTGAGCGCGCGGCTCTGGGCCACGGCGTGGAGGCCGACCTTGGACGGAATCGTGCCTTCCGGCAGCTTCCAGATCTCCTCTGCAATCGCGCGGTGCATCGGATTGCCAACCACCATGTCTGCCGGCAGACGGTGGGCAAAAGTGCCGACTTCGCGTGCCGTGCCGCAGGCCGAGGGCTGACCGGTGAGCGAGAACGGGCTGTTGCCCGGCTCCGAGATCTTGCCAACGAGCAGATGCACGTTGTAGATCATGTTGTTCACCCAGGTACCGCGGGTGTGCTGGTTGAAGCCCATGGTCCAGAACGACACCACCTTGCGGTTCGGGTCGGCATAGGTTTCGGCCATCCGCTGCAGGTTCGCGACCGGCACGCCGGAAAGCTTGGACACTTTCTCGGCGGTGTACTCGGACACGAACTTGGCGAACTCGTCGAAGGTAATGTCCTTGGCCGCGCTGGCATTGCCCTTGGGCTTGCCGTCCGCGCCCGGATAGCCGTTATTGGTGGCTTTCGCTTCCAGCACATGGTTCGGACGCAGGCCAAAACCGATATCCGTCTCGCCCATCTTGAAATTGACGTTGCGGCTGACGAACTCGGTGTTCACCTTCTTGTTCTGGATGATGTAGTTGCAGATGTAGTTCAGGATCGCCAGATCGGTGTTGGGCACAAAGATCATGGGGTTGTCGGCGAGCTCGTAGGAACGATGCTCGAAGGTCGACAGCACGTGGACCTCGGTGCCTTCCTTCGACAGCCGACGGTCGGTGATGCGGCTCCACAGGATGGGGTGCATCTCGGCCATGTTCGAGCCCCACAGCACGAAGCTGTCGGCGTTCTCGATGTCGTCGTAGCAGCCCATCGGCTCGTCGATGCCGAAGGTACGCATGAAGCCGGTAACAGCCGACGCCATGCAGTGACGCGCATTGGGGTCGAGGTTGTTGGTGCGGAAACCGGCCTTGTACAGCTTGGCCGCCGCATAGCCTTCCCACACCGTCCACTGCCCGGAACCGAACATCGCGATCGAGTCGGCGCCGTGGGTCTTGATCGCGGCCTTCCACTTGTCGGCCATGATGTCGAAGGCCTGATCCCACGAGATCGGCGTGAACTCGCCGTTCTTGTCGTACTTGCCGCCCTTCATGCGCAGCAGCGGCTTGGTCAGACGGTCGTCGCCGTACATGATCTTCGACAGGAAGTAGCCCTTGATGCAGTTCAGGCCGCGGTTAACCGGTGCATCCGGGTCGCCCTGAGTGGCCACGATGCGGCCGTTCTGCACGCCGACCAGCACCGAACAGCCGGTACCGCAGAAGCGGCAGGCTGCCTTGTCCCAGCGCACCTTGGTGCCGTCGCCATTCTTGGCCTGCGCCTGCGCCACCACCGGAATGCTGATGCCCGCCGTTGCCGCTGCGGCCGCAACCGCATTGGCCTTGATGAATTCGCGTCTGTCCATGCTCATTTTCTTCATGCCTCCAGGTTTTCGAGACCTTCATCCGTGTATTCGTAGGCGAGCGTCACCCCTTGCACCCTGGGGCCGAGATTCACCTTCAGTATCGAGTCGGTCACCGACCAGCCTTCACCGTCTTCCACGGTGACGACGATGCGACCGGTTTCAAGCGATTCACCCTGCACCTCAACGCCGGGCACCTGCTTCAGAAAGTCGTGCACGACGGCGAAATCCTCGGGCTTCGCCCGCACTACCAGGCTTGCGATGTTCATGTGCTCTCCTTGTTCGCCATATCCATCTCCCCTGCCTTCACCGTGATTGCCCGGACCGGGCAGGGGGCGAAACAGGCACCACAACCATTGCAGCTCTCCAGCGTCAGCGCCGGCAGCGCCACGCCGCCAAGACGCGGGCGAAAACGGATTGCCCCCGCAGGACAGGCCTCGCCGCAGACCCGGCACTCCACGCCGCTCATTGCCAGGCAGGCGTCCCCGATGTGCGCCTGCAGACGCCACGCCGGAGCATCCTCCGCCGCGCGCTGCAACGCCGCCGGTTCGCAGCGACTCACGCACTCGCCACAGAAGGTGCACTCGCCGTGGCTGAAATCGACTGCCGGATAGGCGCCGTCGGCATGAATCAGAATGCCGGTCGGACAGGCCTTGATGCAGGCGTCGCAGCGCGTGCAACGCTCGATGAAGGCAGCCTCGTCAAGCGCCCACGGTGGACGCTGGGCGGGGTTCACGGTGCGGATGCGGCCACGCAAAAAACTTCGGCGCGAAAGAGCTGCAGGTTCCAAGAGGGTTTTCCCGTATAGCGAATAGGGACATTGAAAACCCTTGCCGGGAGTACGTCATTGATGGACGTCAAGACGAGAATAGCTCTCAGTTATGCGGCTTCGATGCGCATGACCGGGTGCGCGAGGTGACGCGCGGAGAACACTGCAAACTACAACGAAGGAAATAGATGTCTAGCTGCGCAGGTGCTCGACCGCCCACACCGCGGCTTCCACCCGCGAGCGCATCTTGAGCTTGCGCAGGATGTGCTTGACGTGGACCTTCACCGTGCCTTCGGCGATGTCGAGCTCGCGCCCGATGAGCTTGTTCGACAGACCGCCGGAGATCTGCTCGAGAATGCGCACCTCCTGCTCGGTCAGTCCGGCGGCGGCGATTGATTCGGGCTGCGCAGGGCCGCGCAGGGCGGCGGCCATGAGGTGGGTGAGCGCGTCGGAGATGACGATGCGGCCACTGCCCACATCGCGCAGCGCATCGACCATGGCCTCGGGCTCCATGTCCTTCAGCAGGTAGCCATCAGCGCCCGCGCGCAAGGCGGCGACCAGGTCCTCGCCGTGATCGGACACCGTCACCATCACCACGCGACTGTCGAGACGGGCGGCGCGGATGGCGCTCAAGACCTCGATCCCGTTCATGTCCTTCATGTTCAGGTCGAGCAGAATCAGGTCCGGCTGCAGGCGCACAGCCAGCGCCAGGCCCTCCTCTCCCCCGGCGGCCTCGCCGATCAGGTTCAGCGTGGGGACGGTCTTCAGCAGCTGGATCAGGCCCTTGCGGAACAGCGGGTGGTCATCGACGATGATGACGCTCTGGACATCGCTCATTTCACGCTCCCGAATGCGATGGGTGTCTCGGTCACGATCGCCGTGCCGGCACGAAAACGCAGACTGACCCGCGTCCCCCCGCCCGGACGCGGGGCAATGTCGAAACGCCCCCCCAGGCTGCGCGCACGCTCGCGCATGATCGCAAGGCCATGATGGTTGCGTGCATCGGAGACCGGCTCGCCGAGCCCCACACCATTATCGTCGAGCACGACGGAGAACTTACCGTCCGCATCACACTTCAGGCTCAGCCAGGCCTTGCTCGCACGCGCATGTCGCACCATGTTCGACAGCCCCTCGCGGATGATATGCAGCACATGCACCTCCTGGTTGGGGCCGAGGTGACAGTCCGCAAGCCGGGTTTCGAGTTCGACCTCGATCTTGCCCTTGCTCGCATACTCGTCCACTGCGGCCTGCAGCAGCTCCGAGAAATCACCCGTCATCTTGAGCCGGAACGACACCAGCAGCTCGCGCAACTGGCGGTAGGCGGCACTGATGCCCTCGCGCAGGTCGGCGAGGATGGCCTCAGCCTCGGCGCTGCGCGCAGGATCGCCCACCAGTGGCTGCACCAGGCTGACCTGGATCTTCATGTAAGACAGGGCCTGGGCGAGCGAATCGTGCAACTCGCGGGCAATCACCGAGCGCTCCTCCTGCAGGGCGAGCAGGCGCGCCTGCTCGCTGCGTCGTGCGGCCCCAAGTGCCATCCCGACATGGCGCGACAGCGCCTCGACCAGCTGCTGCTGCCAGGCTTCGAGCCGCTGCCCGGGCGCCAGCGCCAGACGCAACATGCCGAGATGACGTTCAGCATCACGCAAGGGGACCCGCAACAGGTCGTGGTCGCCCTCGCGCTCGTAATCCCAGTCACCCGAATGCGAACGACAGCGGGCACAGGCCAGCTCGGCCTCGACCCCGCTCTCGACATGGTCGGGGCACGGGCCGATCGAACTCGCGATCACGGAAGCCGGCCCGTCATGGCGCGGCTCGATGCAGGCCAGACTGCCCCGCAGCCCCGCCACCTGCTCGATGTCACGCAGCGTGGCCTCGTAAGCCTCAGGCGCAGCCGGCGCGTGGTACAGGCGAGCAATCGCGTGGTACAGCAGCTCGAGCGCCCGGTTGCTGCGCTGAAGCTCGGCCGTCTTGGACTCGACCCGACTCTCCAGGTCGCGATAGAGCTTGGACAGTTCGCCCGTCATGGTGTTGAAAGCCGTCCCGAGCTGTCCGAGCTCGTTGCGTCCGGTGTGACTCACCTGCGCAGAAAGATCGCCGGCCGCAATGCGCCTGGCAGCCAGCAGCAGCGCGTTGAGTGGCCGGTACACCCGGCGCTGGAGCAACACCAGCGCCAGTGCCACCACGAGCAGGGTCAGCCCGATCGCAAGCGCGAGAATCTGGCGCAGGTCGCCGATGCGCTGCTCGGTGTCATGTTCGAGCACCGCCACCAGGGTGTTGAGCTGTTCGACGAAGGCGTCGACCTCGTTCAGCAAGGCGCCCACGCTTTCACGCGAAGGCGGAGGACCGTCTGTCAGGATCGAATCGACGCGGGGTTTCACGCTCAGACGCCAGGCCGCCTCGGCACCACGATAGGTCGCCGCGAACACACTGTCCGGCGTGCGCTCAAGCACGCGCAGCAGGGCCGGATGGACGAGACTCTCTTCGAACTCCCTGAGCGACGCCAGCACGCGCTCGGTCGCGACTTTCTCCTCCAGCACGTCAGCCACGACCAGGCTGGCCATGCGGTGGGTGAGCCGGCGCAGGCTGCCGGCGACGTTGATGGCGCTCGCACTGCCCTGCACGGTCTCGGCCACGAGGACCGAGGTGCTCATGCCCGCCAGACCGATCACCGTCAGCGCCGCCATGGCCAGCGCGACCAGCCACAGGATTGAGCGTCGCGCCAGCCCGTCAAACAGACGTCCAGTCATTTTCCTGCTCCTGAAAACCCGGATATGAGGGGGTACCCCGAACACGCCCATGGCATACAAAAAACCTCAATTTCAAAATTCATGTCTATAGTAAACAAGGCATTGAGGCGAAACGCCCATACCTCTTCGGAGGTACTTCGGTGATCGAGACACACCGGGGTGCGGATTCAGACGCGCGGGAATACGCCCTAAACTGGACAAGACGCGGCTACCACGAGTCGGCCGCAAGGAGCTAGTACAATGACCGCCGAACCTGTTTCCACATTCTTTTCGACCCTTGCCCGCACCTCGCCGTTCGACCTGCTCGACAACGAGGGCATGTTGCGACTGATCGACGGCGGCCGGGTGCTTCACTGCGAGCGTGGCGAAATCGTCACGCACTCGCACGACGCAGCGGATTGCATGTGGGTCGTGCTCAACGGCGAGGTCAAGTGCTCACTGATTTCCGCCAGCGGGGCTGAAAAGATCATACAGGTTGCCGGCGCGGGCGCACTGTTCGGCGAGGAGGCAGCCCTGCTCGGCCGGCCCCAGCTGTTCACCGCCCAAGCCACGCGTGACACCAATCTGCTACTGGTCCGCAGCGCTTCGTTGCGCACCGCGATGGCGGCGTCGGCTTCGTTCGCCAATGCAATGACGCTGCGCCTTTCGTCGTCCATCTACGACCTGATCGAGAACCTGCAGATCTGTCTGCAGGGCACCAGCACGCAGCGCGTCGCCCACTATCTGTCGCGGCTTGCGCCCGAGAGCGCCGAGCATTTTGAAATCCAGCTCGAGACCGACAAGCAGAACATCGCCGCGCAGCTCAACCTGACGCCGGAAACCCTGTCACGCGTGCTGTCGCGCTTCATGCGCGATGGCATGATTCGCCCGCAGGGGCGCCGTGGTCTGGTGCTGGACAATCTGTCGATGCTGCGCAGCTGCGCTGCGGGCTGAGCGCGGTCAGACGGCGCTAGAGCGGCTCGGCAGACGCGAGATTTTCAGCAGCGCCGAGCCAGCGACTCAGGATGCGGTAGGTATCGAGTTCGAAGCGCGGCTGCACGCTGTCGAGCACCGCAGCCACCTCATCCCGCGTTTCGACGCTGCCCAGATGGCACCAGTGGTCGACCACATGGAATGCCGCCCGCCCGCTGGCTTCGTGAACTTCAGGCAAGATCACCGCACCCGGCCACGGCCAGGGCTTGAGACGGGCCGAACCGAGTGCGCCCAGCAGCCTCGTATCGTGCGCTTCGAACGACTCCCGCCCGGCGCACACGCCGGCGCAGCGCTTCATGCCGAAGGCCATGCACGGCCCGCTGCTGCCTGGCTCGATACCCAGCCGGCGCGGGCACAGCTGATAGGCCTGGGCGAGCTCGCGCAGCAGGTTCTCTGCCTCCTTGCGGTTGCGAAACGCGCCGAACAGCTCTTCCCAGTCGCGGGGATCGGTGTCCGCAATGCGCACACGCTCGAGCACCGGCGGCCGCTTGCGGCCAGGCACCATGCGCAGGGCAAAGGTCTCCTCGCTGGCGCGCAGCAGGCGGTTGTGCAGCGGCTGACGCGTCTTGACCAGATCGGCCTCGAGCAGGAGCGCGCCCAGCTCGCCAGCGGTCTCGATCCAGTCCACCCGCCTGACCTGACGTGCAAGCTCGGCTTCCTTGCCCTTGCGGGTTGCGGCTGAGAAGTGCTCCATCACCCGGGTGCGCAGATTCACGCTCTTGCCGATGTAGATCGGCAAGTCGGGACGCCCGCCTTCGGGCGCGGTTTCGGTGCCAAAGAAAAGATAGACGCCGGGCGACGGCGGCATGCCCTCGATCGCCCCTTCAGGCAGACCGGGCGGGCGCGCCGCCGCCTTCATTGCACGTGTGACGGCCTGCTGCAGGGTTTCCGCAGGGAAGGACTGCTCCACCAGCTGAACGAACTGCCACAGCGCATCGGTATCGCCCATTGCCCGGTGGCGCGCGCCGCACGCCAGCCCGTGGCGCGCGATGAGCGCATCGAGCCCGTGGCGATGGAATTCCGGATAGAGCGCACGCGACAGCTTGATGGTGCACAACACCGGCGCATCCAGACTGCGGCCAAGGCCGGCAAAGGCATTCTTGAGGAAGCCGTAATCGAAGCGGGCATTGTGGGCGACGAACACGCAGCCCTCGAGCAGGGCCGCGACCGCATCGGCAAGCGCCGCGAACGCCGGCGCGTCGGCCACCATCTCGTCGGTGATGCCGATGAAACTCTGGATCGTGGCCGGGATCGAGCGCCCGGGGTTGACCAGGCTCTCCCAGCGCTCAACGACGCGCCCGTGCTCGACGCGGATGATCGCGATCTCGGTGATGCCGTCACGCTGCAGGTTGGCGCCGGTGGTTTCGAGATCGACGAAGGCGAGCCGCTCGGGCAGGGACATACGCTCAGACAGTGGCAGGTTTGCGGCCGACATACTCACGGAATACACCCAGGGTGAGCATGCAGCGCACATCCTCGAAACCGGCCTGGCGCATTGCCTCGAGCACCCGTTCGGGCTCGACGGCGGCCTGAATGGTGTCCCAGTAATACTCCCAGAGCATCGACACATCGGGGTTGCAGCGCGCCACCCGGGACAGCAGGGGCACGATGCCGCGGATGTAGATGCGCATCATCAGCCGCCCGAAGGCGCTGCGCGGACGGGTGATCTCCATCACGCAGGTCCGGCCACCCGGACGCAGGACGCGCAGATACTCGCCGAAGGCCTGCTCAAGCGAGCCGACGTGGCGCAGTGCGTAGCCCATGGAGACGAAATCGACGTTGTTCTCGGGCAGCGGAATCGACTCGGCGTAGGCCTCGATGGTTTCCACCGACAGCTTCTTGCGCAACTCGTCGAGCATGCCGGGCGAGGGGTCGAGCGCCATCAGGCGGCCCTTGGCGCCGATGATGTGCTGCGCCTCGCGCGCAACCAGCCCAGTCCCTGCGGCAACGTCGAGCACGGTCATGCCTGCGGTCAGCCCGCTGCGCTGCAATGCCCAGCGCCGATACCACGGGCCGGTACCGAGCGCGGTGATGTTCTCCGCCCGGTCATAGCCCGAAGCGGCACTGTCAAACAGCTTTCGGGTATTGACCCGGCGTTCTTCCTCGCTGGCGAAATAGCGCTGCAACTGAGGATCGGTCTGAAGCGGACTCGCGCTCCGGGCGGGTTCGGTCATCAGTGCGGATCAGTGGTTGATGTCGTAGTAGTAGCCCTTGGTCGGCACTTTGGATTCCTGCGCGCACTTCTGCGCCGCGAGGTCCTGCGGCTTGTCCCACCACAGCGCACGTCCCTGGCGCTGCTCGACAGCCTGCTCGGGGTGCTTCTCCATCCACTCACGCATGAATTTGGTATGTTCTGATTCGTAGATCGCCATGATGCCTTCTCCCTCGTAGACCCGCGGGATTCTAGCAGGTCGGACGCGGGCGG
Source organism: Parazoarcus sp. PS-13 R2A (assembly GCF_057621855.1). Lineage (NCBI taxonomy): Bacteria > Pseudomonadati > Pseudomonadota > Betaproteobacteria > Rhodocyclales > Zoogloeaceae > Parazoarcus > Parazoarcus sp. PS-13 R2A. Next base: position 42,612 of record NZ_JBYEXN010000017.1, on the reverse strand, counting down.
TCTCCCTGCCGCGCACGGTGCAGCGGCAGGATTGCGCGGTCAGACGCGGCCGTCGGCCTTAAGGCGGCCGATGCGGACCACTTCGGGCACGCGCCTGACCGCGCGCATGACGCGGGCCAGGTGCATGCGGTCACGCACCTGCACGGTCAGGTTGAGGGCGGTGTAATCGCCCTGCTCGTTGTCCATGTTGACGGTCTGGATGTTGCAGTCTTCCTCGGAGATCGCGCTGGCCACTCGGGCCAGCACCCCGCGGGAATTCTTGCTCAGCACGCGGATGGTGACGTCGAACAGACGCTCGTCGCTCGGCTCCCACTCGACATCCACCCAGCGCGCGCGGTCGCCACGCAACTTGGCGACCACCGGACAGTCGTGCAGATGCACTTCCAGCCCCTGGCCCTTGCGAATGGTGCCGATGATCGGATCGCCTGGAATCGGCTGGCAGCAGCGTGCCAGCTGTACTGCAATGCCTTCGCTGCCACGGATCTGAATCGCGCCGGCGGGCTTGGGCTTGACCACGTCGGGGCGACCCGACTCCTGGTCCTGCGCCTGCGACAGGCGCCGGGCCACGATGACCGGCAGGCGCTTGCCGAGACCGATGTCGGCGAAAATGTCCTTCTTGATGCGCACACCGCGATCGCGCAGGAAACGGTCCCAGGCGAAGGTGGAGATCTGCCCCAGGGTGAGGCCGTGCGGGCGCAATGCCTGATTGAGCAGGCGTTCGCCGAGCGCGACAGACTCTTCCTGCTGGGCGTTCTTGAGGAAATGTCGGATCTGCGCGCGGGCCTTGCCGGTACGCACATAGGACAGCCAGGCCGGATTGGGCGCGGCATGCGCCGCGGTGATGATCTCCACCTGATCACCGTTGCGCAGTTCGCTGCGCAGGGGCATCAGGTCGGAGTTGATGCGGCAGGCCACGCAGCGATTGCCCACGTCGGTATGCACCGCATAGGCGAAGTCGACCGGCGTCGAGCCGCGCGGCAGATTGAAGATCTTGCCCATCGGCGAGAACACATAGACCTCGCCCGGGAAGAGGTCGATCTTGACGTGCTCCAGGAACTCGGCAGCGCCAACCGAGGTGGACTGCAGTTCGAGCAGCGACTGCAGCCACGAATGCGTTTTCTGCTGCAGTTCGGTGAGCGTCTTCTCGTCTTCCTTGTACAGCCAGTGCGAGGCCACGCCCGACTCGGCGATGTGGTGCATCTCGCGGGTGCGGATCTGCACCTCGACCGGTGTGCCGAAGGGCCCGATCAGCGTCGTGTGCAGACTCTGGTAACCGTTGGCGCGCGGTATCGCGAGATAATCCTTGAACTTGCCCGGCACCGGCTTGTACATCGAATGCAGGGCGCCGAGCGCGAGGTAGCACGAAGGCACGTCGTGCACGATCACGCGAAAACCGTAGATATCGAGCACCTGCGAAAACGACAGGTGCTTTTCCATCATCTTGCGGTAGATGCTGTACAGGTGCTTCTCACGCCCATAGACCTCGGCGGTGATGCCCCACTGCGGCAGTCGCTCCTCGATCGTGGTGAGCACCTTGCCCACCACCTCGCGACGGTTGCCGCGCGCAGCGCGGATGGCCTTGGCCAGCACCCGGAAACGCATCGGGTACTTGTGCTCGAAGGACAGTTCCTGCAGCTCGCGGTAGATGTTGTTGAGCCCGAGCCGGTTGGCGATCGGGGCATAGATCTCCAGCGTTTCGCTGGCAATCCGGCGGCGCTTGGCCGGGCGCACGCAATCGAGCGTACGCATGTTGTGCAGGCGGTCGGCAAGCTTGATGAGGATCACCCGCAGGTCGCTCGCCATGGCCAGCAACATCTTGCGGAAGTTCTCGGCCTGCGCCTCTTCCTGCGAACGGAATTCGATCTTGTCCAGCTTGGACAGGCCGTCCACCAGTTCGGCAGAGGTCTTGCCGAAGCGCTCAGCAATCTCCGCCTTGGAGATGTGCGTGTCCTCCATCACATCGTGAAGGAGCGCAGCAATCAGGGCCTGGGGGTCGAGATGCCAGTCGGCAACGATGGAGGTGACCGCCACCGGGTGCGACACATAGGGCTCGCCGCTGATGCGGAACTGCCCCTCGTGCGCACTGGCCGAAAAATGGTATGCCGCTTCAACGCGCCCGAGATCTTCGGGCTTCAGATACGTGGCAAGCTTTTCGCGCAGCAGTTCGAAGTCGATCGGAACCGCGCTCGATGCGGGCGGGCGAAAAGGTTGCGGGGGCGCGGGCGCAAGGTCGGTTTCCATGATCTCGCCTCGCCCCGCGCGCAATCAGGCCTGACCGCGGTTAAGCATTTCCAGGCCAACCTTGCCCTCAGCAATTTCGCGCAGCGCGATCACGGTCGGCTTGTCACGTTCATGCTGGTCCATGTCGATCTGGGGCGTGCCGCCGAGGGTCAGCTGACGGGCACGATAGGTCGCCACCAGCGTGAGCTGGAAGCGGTTCGGAATCTTTTTCAGACATTCTTCGATGGTGATGCGGGCCATGACTCAGTCCTGTTCAAGGAAATCAAAATACTGCGGGTGTCGCTGGTGCTGATTGGCGTTGCGCAGGCGCGAAGCGCGAACGACGGCAACCAGATCTTCGAGCGCGACTTGCAACTCGTTGTTAATTATAACGTAGTCGAACTCGGCCACGTGCCGCATCTCGCCACGTGCGCCAAGCAGGCGGCGGTTGATGACATCGTCACTATCCGTACCCCGTCCACGCAGCCTGTTTTCCAGTTCATCGAGCGACGGCGGCAGGATGAACACCCCCACCGCGGCAGGAAAAACCTTGCGCACCTGCTGCGCACCCTGCCAGTCGATTTCGAGCAGCGTATCGCGCCCTTGCTCGATCTGCTCCTTTAGCCAGACCTTGGAGGTCGCGTAATAGTTTCCATGCACCTCGGCCCATTCGAGAAATTCGCCGCGGTCGCGCAGCGCACGGAACGTGGGTACATCAACGAAGTGGTACTCACGCCCGTTCTTCTCGCCCGGACGCGGCTCGCGGGTGGCGTAGGAGATGGACAGCTGCACCTGCGGATCGCGCTCGAGCAGACCCCGCACCAGCGTGGTCTTGCCGGCGCCGGAAGGCGCGGTGACGATGAAAAGGGTTCCGGACATTTCAGGCTCTCACTATACGGCGCGCCGCAGGGACAATGCGGCGGAAAGTGAGGATTGTAACGCCCCCGGGCGCTCACGGCTCCGGATCGAACTCGCGGATTGCCAGCGCGGCCGCAGCAGCGCGTGTTTCCACGCCCAGCTTCTCGAAAACGTGTTCGAGATGCTTGTTGACCGTGCGCGGGCTCATCCCGAGGATGTCGCCGATGTCGCGGTTGGTCTTGCCCTTCGCGATCCATGACAGCACCTCGGTTTCACGCCGTGTCAGCGTGGCCAGCGCCGGCCGCGCTGGCTGCACATTGCCCGGCTGCCGCAGCGACAGAAAGATCATGGTCTCGCCGATTCCGGCGGGTCCCAACGGGCGCAGCTGCAGGCTTCGCCCGTCGGGCATCACGCGGGTCTCGCCGCTGCCCCGGGTAGGGTCTGCAATCAGCCCGCGCAGCCAGTCTGCCGCCGCAGCCGGCGTACCGAACAGCGCAGCAAGCCAGGCGGCGGCCTGCGGCGACTGCCAGGCGATCCGTCCCAGTCCGTCGAGCAGCACCACGCCGTGACCGCCGATATCCAGCGCTTCACGCGACAGCCGTGCAAGCCGCGCGTTGCGCGCATGCGTGGCCAGACGCGCGAGGACCTCGGGAATCCGGACCGGCTTCACCACGTAATCCACGCCGCCCGCGGCGAAGCCGGCGAGCACATCTTCCGTTTCGGCCAGCCCGGTCATGAAAATGACCGGAACGTGCGCGTAGGCATCGACCGCCTTGATCCGGCGGCAGACCTCGAAACCGTCCATGCCCGGCATGACCGCATCCATCAGGATTGCATCCGGCACACTGAGATCGAGCAGACGCAGGGCCGGTTCGCCGCCGGGAGCGACGAGCACGGTATACCCCGCCTGATCCAGCGCCTGGACCAGAAAATCCAGGCTCGACGGCATGTCGTCCACCAGCAGAACGACGCGTTCGACTTCCTGTACGTCCACCGTCATGACACGGGCACTCCGAGATAGTCCATGCAACGCTCCAGCTCATAGTTGTCCATCAGGGCGGAAAGATGTTCGCATGCCGCTGCCACGCCCGGCGCCTCAGCTGCAATGCGCTGCAGCTCCCGCCGCGCACCCTGTACATGACCGATTCTGAGCAGGGCGGTAAGGCTGGCCCGGTCGTCGGCCGCAAGCGTGTTCTCCGGCAACCCGGCGCCCGCACTCTCCCGCGGCGGGCGCTCGGCGCGCAACCAGTCGATCTCCAGCACGGCGCCCAGGCAGGCGAGCAGCTCCGACTCGCGCACCGGCTTGCTGACGAAACCCTGGCACTGTGCGGCGAGCAGTTGCTCCTGGCGGTTGTCGAACACATTGGCCGACACCATGATGATCGGACAGCGATGACCGGCCGCACGAATCCGGTACGCGCAGGTCCAGCCGTCCATGCCGCTCATGCTGATGTCGAGCAGCACCACGTCCGGCGCCTCGGTATCGAGCAGGGCCAGGCAGTCGGCGCCGCTTGCAGCCTCTGCGCACAGAAAGCCCAGCGGACTGAGCAGACCGATGATCAGCTGGCGGTGATCGGCCTCGTCATCGACCACCAGTACCCTGCAGCGCTTGCCGCCATATCCGGTCACCGCGGTCATGACCTGGGTGTCGCCCTGATCCGCGGTCTGCGCCGGGAGGTAGATGCGCACCCCGAAGTAACTCCCCTTGCCGGGCTCGCTGTGCACGCTGAGCTCACCGCCCATCAGCTCGGTCAGCAGCTGCGTGATGGTCAGCCCCAGCCCGGTGCCGGGCTCACGGTTCTGCACGCCGCTGCGCTCGAAGGGCAGGAAGATGCGCTCGAGATCCTCATCAGCAATGCCAACGCCACTGTCGATGACCTCGAAACGCGCAACGTCCGCACGGTAGCTGATGCGCAGCAGCACCTCGCCACGCAGGGTGAACTTGACCGCATTCACCAGCAGGTTGATCAGGATCTGGCGCAGCCGCTTGAGGTCGGCACGCACGAGACCGGGCAAGCCGGCACCCAGCTCAACGCGAAAGCCAAGCTGCTTCGCCGCGGCCATCGGCCCCACCATGCGCTCTAGATCGTCGATGAACTCGGGCAGATCGAACACCGTGGGGTCGAGCGTCAGGCGTCCTGCTTCAATGCGCGCAAGATCGAGCAGGCCGTCGATCAGGCTGGCGAGATGCTCGCCGCTGCGATGAATGGTGGACACCGAGCGCAACTGGTCGCGCTCCAGCCTGGCGTCGTGAATGAGAATCTGCGCATAGCCGAGAATGCTGTTGAGTGGCGTGCGCAGCTCATGACTGACCCCCGTGACGTAGCGCGTCTTGGCACGGTTGGCCGACTCCGCGAGCTCCTTGGCCTGCTGCAGGGCAACATCGGTCTGGCGGTGCGCCTCGATCTCCCGGCTCAGCAGCAGGTTCTGGCGATTCGACTCATCCTCGGCAAGCTGCCGGCTCTCGCTGCTCAGCACCATCCACCAGGCCCCCACCGCAGCCAGCAGCGCCATCATGCTGAAGCTCTTGCCGAATGCGCTGCGAAGAAAATGATCGACGTCCGGATTGAAGCCCGCCGTCACGGTCGCTTGATAGTAGTTGATGCCCAGCACGGTGCCGATGAGCAGAAAGAGGCTGCACAGGAGCAGCATGTAGTGCCCGACCCGGAAGTTGAAGCGTCGCGAAATGGCGACCGGCAGCAGCACGGTCAGCAGGCGCTGCACCTGCTCGGTTACCCGCGCGCCCGCCTTGCAGCGGTCGTGACAGCGTGATTCGAGGGTGCAGCACAGCGAGCAGATCGGCGCCTCGTAGGCCGGACAGGTCGCCATGTCGTCCGCCTCGAAATGGTTTTCGCACACCACGCAGCGCACCATCTCGCCCGGACGCCAGGCGGGATGACTCTGACGCGCCAGGTAATAGCGTCCGTGCGTCAGCCACGCGATCACCGGCGCGCAAAGAAACGCCAGAAACAGGGCGATGAATGGCGAGTACGCCTGCGCAATGGGTCCGAAGGAGCCCGAGTAGGCAATGATCGCCACCGTCGCTGCGATCAGCATGGCGCCCGGGCCCACCGGATTGATGTCGAAGAGATGGGCACGCTTGAACTCGATATGGGCAGGCGACAGGCCGAGCGGCTTGTTGATCACCAGATCGGCCACCAGCGCCCCGACCCAGGCCACCGCGACGTTGGCATACAGCCCCAGCACCGGCTCCAGCGCCTGGAACACGCCGAACAGCATCAGCAGCGTGGCGATCAGGACGTTGAATACCAGCCACACCACGCGCCCGGGGTGGCTGTGCGTGGCACGTGCAAAGAAGTTGGACCACGCCAGCGAGCCGGCATAGGCGTTGGTCACATTGATCTTGATCTGGGAAATGATCACGAACACGGTGGTCGCCGCGACCGCCCAGAACGGTTCGGCAAACACATAGCCGTAGGCAGCGAGGTACATCTGCGTGGGCTCGGTGGCATTTGCGGGGCGGATCTCGTGCTGCAGGGCGAGGAAGGCGAGAAAGGCACCGCCCAGCATCTTGAGCATGCCGGGCACGATCCAGCCGGGACCGGCAACGATGACGGCCGACCACCAGCGCCGACGGTTGAGCGCGGTCTTCTCAGGCATGAAACGCAGGAAGTCCACCTGCTCGCCGATCTGCACGATGAGCGCAAACGCCACGGTTGCCGCAGAGCCGAACATCATCCAGTCAAAGCCGCTGTCACCGGAAGTACGCCCGGTCATGCCGACGAAATCGACGAAGGCCTGAGGCTGCTTGAACAGGATGAAAACGAAGGGGCCAAGCCACAGCAGCAGCCACACAGGCTGGGTCCACCACTGCAGGCGTGAAATGAACGTGACCCCGTAGATCACCATTGGCACGATGACCACCGCAGACACGACGTAGCACCAGGCAATCGGCCAGTCGAAGGCCATCTGCAGCGCAAGCGCCATGATGGCCGCTTCGAGGGCGAAGAAAATGAAGGTGAAGGTCGCGTAGATCAGCGAGGTGAAGGTCGAACCGAGATAGCCGAAACCCGCCCCACGGGTCAGCAGGTCCATGTCGACGCCGTAGCGGGCCGCGTAATAGCTGATCGGCAGCCCGGTCAGAAAAGTCAGCAGCCCCACCACGAGGATCGCGATCAGCGCATTGGCGAAACCATAGTTGACCACCATGGTGCCGCCAATGGCCTCCATCGCCAGAAAGGACACCGCGCCGAACGCCGTGTTGGCAACGCGGAACTCCGACCAGCGGCGAAAGGAGCGCGGAGTGTAGCGAAGCGCGTAGTCCTCGAGCGTCTCGTTGGCGACCCAGGTGTTGTAGTCGCGACGGACCCTGAAGATGCGCTGCGTGTTTGCAGGCATGGGTCTGGGCGGCAGTAAAAGATTGATTCCTCAAGCAAGACGCGCTCCACACCGTGCCGTCCCCGCCACCACCGGGCAGCGCCGCGCCAATCCGGCGCCCCGAGCGCCGTCGACTGCGTGCCCGGTCACGGGCGACGCCTGATTCTGGTGCAGCAACGCACCATCCCGAGGCGCTCCTCACTACGTCAAACGACGTATTGGGACTACGCACCCCTGCGAATAGATTGTGCGCAGCAGCAACGCCGCTGCAATCCGGATGCGGCGCCATGCCGACGCTTTTCATTCCCGCAGAGCAAGGAGTCATCCATGTCTTCAAAGTCTGACCAGAACAAGATCTCCCTCGACCGTCGCCGTCTGCTGCAAGGGCTCGCTGCACTGCCCCTGGTAAGCATGTCCGGTCTCAGCTTCGGCCAGCAGTTCCCGACAGCCAAGGTCAATACCACCGGCCTCGCGATCACCGACACCGAAGTCACGGTCGGCCAGCTTCACTCCGGCACTGGCACGATGGCGATCTCCGAAACCGGCTCGATCCAGGCCGAACAGCTGGCGATCGACGAAATCAACGCCATGGGCGGCATCCTCGGCCGCAAGATCAAGGTGATCAAGGAAGACGGCGCCTCCGACTGGCCGACCTTCGCCGAGAAATCGCGCAAGCTGCTGGTCAACGACAAGGTTGCGACCGTGTTCGGCTGCTGGACCTCCGCCTCGCGCAAGGCCGTGCTGCCGATCTTCGAGAAAGAGAACGGCCTGCTCTACTACCCGACCTTCTACGAAGGCCTGGAGCAGTCGAAGAACGTGATCTACACCGGCCAGGAAGCCACGCAGCAGATCATCTGGGGCCTCGACTGGGCGCAGAAGGAAAAGTCGGCGAAGAAGTTCTTCCTCGTGGGCTCGGACTACATCTGGCCGCGCACCTCGATGAAGATCGCGCGCAAGCACATCGAGAACTTCCAGAAGGGCAGCGTCGTCGGCGAAGAGTACTACCCGCTCGGCAACACCAACTTCAACTCCCTGATCAACAAGATCAAGATCGCCAAGCCGGACTGCATCTTCTGCGCCGTGGTGGGTGGCTCCAACGTCGCCTTCTACAAGCAGCTCAAGGCTGCGGGCATCACCGCGAGCAAGCAGTTCCTGCTCACGCTGTCGGTCACCGAAGACGAAATGCTCGGCATCGGCGGCGAAAACTTCGAGGGCTTCTATGCATCGATGAAGTACTTCCAGTCGCTCGAGAACGAGAACAACAAGAAGTTCGTCGCTGCCTTCAGGGCCAAGTACGGACCCAAGGCGGTCATCGGCGACGTCACCCAGGCGGCCTACCTCGGGCCATGGCTGTGGAAGGCGGCTGTCGAAAAGGCCGGCAGCTTCGATGTGGACAAGGTCGTCGCCGCCTCCCCTGGCATCGAACTCAAGACCGCGCCGGAAGGCTACGTGAAGGTCCACGAGAACCATCACCTGTGGAGCAAGACCCGCATCGGCATGGGTCAGGCCGACGGCCAGTTCAAGGTCGTCGCCGAATCCCCCGAGCTGATCGAACCGAACCCCTTCCCCAAGGGCTACCAGTAAGACTGGCAGCCGCCGCGGCACACGCCGCGGCGGTTTTCGGCCGTTCAGCGCATCAACTCCCGGAGCTCCGTCATGACATTCGACGAAATCTACAACATCACCCTGATGCAGGGTTTTGCAGGGCTGAGCCTGTTTGCGGTGCTGCTGCTGATGGGACTCGGCCTGGCGATCATCTTCGGCCAGATGGGCGTCATCAACATGGCGCACGGCGAGTTCATGACCATCGGTGCCTACACCATCTTCCTGTTTTCCAGCCTCACCGAATCCCTCGCCCCCGGCCTGATACAGGTCTATTTCCCGGTTGCGATCGTGTGCGCCTTCCTGATCGCCTTCGCCTTCGGCTGGCTGGCCGAATGGGCGCTGATCCGGCATCTCTACAAACGCCCGCTCGACACCCTGCTCGCCACCTGGGGCCTGTCGCTGGGCATGCAGCAGCTGTTCCGTTCCACCTTCGGCCCCAAGGAAGTCAGCCCCACGCTGCCTGACTGGCTGATGGGCTCGTGGGCCCCGACCGACGGCCTCGACATTCCGATCAACGGCATGTTCGTGCTCGGCCTGACGGTGTTCGTCACCGGCTGCGTGCTGCTCGCTCTGTACAAGTCGCGCTGGGGTCTGCGGGTCCGTGCAACGGTCGCCAACCGCACCATGGCCAACGCCATCGGCATCAACACCACGCGCACCGACCGTCTGACCTTCGCCATCGGCTGCGGCGTCGCCGGTGTGGCCGGCGCGGCCTTCACCACGATCGGCTCCACCGGACCGACCAGCGGCTCGCTCTACATCGTGGACGCCTTCCTCGTCGTGACCTTCGGCGGTGCGGCCAGCCTGTGGGGCACGGTGGTCTCGGCCTTCGGCATCGCACAGACACAGTCGATCTCGGAGTTCTTCCTCAGCGGCTCGAACGCCAAGGTGCTGACCCTGCTGATGATCGTGACCATCCTGATGCTGCGCCCGCAAGGTCTGTTTGCAGCCAAGGTCCGTCGCTGACCCCCCGCCCATTCCGGAGAGCCAACCATGAATGCAATCAAGAACTGGGTGATGCGAGGCGGCTACGGCAGCTTCGTGATCCTCGCCCTCATCCTGCTGGTAGCGTTTCCGCTGCTGATGGACATCTTCCGCCTCAATCTCGTAGGCAAGTACCTGACCTACGGTTTCGTGGCCATCGGCCTGGTCATGCTGTGGGGCTACGGCGGCGTGCTCAGCCTCGGCCAGGGCGTGTTCTTCGGCCTCGGGGGCTACGCCATGGCGATGTTCCTCAAGCTCGAAGCGTCCGACCCCGAGAGCACCGCCATTCAATCGACGCCGGGCATTCCCGACTTCATGGACTGGAATCAGCTCACCGAACTGCCGATGTGGTGGCTCCCGTTCAAGTCGCTGCCACTGACCCTGATTGCGGTGATCGCGGTTCCCACGCTGCTTGCCTTCATCATCAGCTACGCGATGTTCAAGCGCCGCGTCGGCGGTGTGTACTTCGCCATCATCACCCAGGCCGTGGCGCTGATCCTGACCGTACTGATCATCGGCCAGCAGGGCTTCACCGGCGGGGTCAACGGCATGACCGACCTCAAGACCCTGATGGGCTGGGACATCCGCGACGACAGTTCCAAGTACATCCTCTACTTCGTCAATGTGGGGCTGCTGCTCGGCGCCATCGTGCTGTGCCGCTGGATCCAGCTCAGCAAGCTCGGCACCCTGCTGCTGGCGATGCGCGACAAGGAAGACCGGGTGCGCTTCTCCGGTTATGACGTGTCGATGTTCAAGGTCTTCGCCTTCTGCCTGGCCGCAGCACTGTCGGCCATCGGCGGCGCGATGTTCACGCTGCAGGTCGGTTTCATGTCGCCCTCCTTCGTCGGCATCGTTCCATCGATCGAGATGGTCATCTTCGCCGCCATCGGCGGACGCATGAGCCTGGTGGGCGCGGTGTACGGCACCTTGCTGGTGAACTTCGGCAAGACCTACTTCTCCGAGAGCTTCCCCGACCTGTGGCTGTTCCTGATGTCGGCACTCTTCATCAGCGTGGTGATGGTCTTCCCCAACGGCCTCGCCGGTCTGTACGAGAGCCACGTCAAGCCCCGCCTCGCCCGCCGCAAGCAGCCTGCGGAAACGGAAACGGTCAGCGCCAGCAGCGCACCGCAGCCCGCCGCCGCACCGCAACGGACCGATGGCGACATGAACCTGCCCGGCAAAGTCAGCAGCCAGTCCGCCTGATCGACAACGGAGGAACAGACCATGAGCAATACCGATTTCGTGCTCGCCGTTGAGGATCTGACGGTGTCATTCGACGGCTTCAAGGCCATCGACAACCTCAACCTCTATCTCGACCGCGGCGAACTGCGCGTGGTGATCGGCCCCAACGGTGCCGGCAAGACCACGCTGCTCGACCTGATCTGCGGCAAGACCCGCGCTTCGGCGGGCAGCATCAAGTTCAAGAACCAGGAGATGACCAGCCTGCCTGAGCACATGATCGTGCGCGCCGGCATCGGACGGAAGTTTCAGACCCCGTCGATCTACGAGAACCTGAGCGTGTTCAAGAACCTCGAAGTGTCATTCCCGCGCGGTCGCGGCGTGTTCGGTGCGCTCGGCTTCAAGTGCGACGACGAGGTGCGCAGCAAGGTGATGGAGGTGGCGGAGATGATCGGCCTTTCCGATCGTCTCGAACTGGAGTCCGGACTGCTCTCGCACGGCCAGAAGCAATGGCTCGAGATCGGCATGCTGCTGATGCAGGACCCGGAACTGCTGATGCTCGACGAGCCGATTGCCGGCATGAGCGCCCGCGAACGCGAGCTCACCGCCGACCTCCTGCTGCGCATCTGCAAGAACCGCTCGGTCATCGTCATCGAGCACGACATGGCCTTCGTGTCGCGCATCGCACACAAGGTCACCGTCATGCACCAAGGAAAGATCCTTGCCGAAGGCTCGATGGAAAAGGTCCAGGCCGATCCCAAGGTCATCGACGTCTATCTCGGCCACTGACAGGAGCCAATCATGCTGAACGTATCGGATGTCGTGGTGAATTACGGTCAGAGCGAGGCGCTGCACGGCATCTCGTTCAAGGCCGAACGCAATGAGGCTATCGCCATCATGGGCCGCAACGGAATGGGCAAGACCACCCTGTTCAAGTCCCTGATGGGCGTGCTGCCCATCCGCTCGGGCTCGGTCGAGGTGGACGGACAGGAGGTGTCGAAGGACGAGAGCTATCGTCGTGTCGCCAAAGGCATCGCCTACGTGCCCCAGGGCCGGATGATCTTTCCCACCCTGACCGTGGAAGAGAACATCCAGACCGGTCTCGAGAACTCGAAGACCAAGCATATCCCCGAGGAAATCTACGCCCTCTTCCCGGTGCTGTGGGACATGCGCCGCCGGAAGGGCGGCAACCTCTCGGGCGGACAGCAGCAGCAGCTCGCCATTGCGCGCGCCTTGGTCACCGACCCCAAGGTCCTGCTGCTCGACGAACCCACCGAAGGCATCCAGCCCTCGATCATCAAGGACATTGCCAAGGCGCTGAACGAGATCCGCAAGCTGCGCCAGATCACCATCGTGGTCTCAGAGCAGGTCCTTTCCTTTGCCATGGACGTTGCGGACCGCCTGTTCGTCATTGAAGGCGGTCGTCTGGTCCATGAAAGCACGCGCGCGGATACCGACGAGGCGCGTATCAAGCAGTTCCTTTCGGTTTAACTCACACCAAAGAGGTATGCCATGCCTGAAACTCTGATCAAGGTCGATCTCAAGCAGTCCCCGTATGAAAACGAGATGGTCCACAACCGCTGGCACCCGGATATTCCCATGGCCTGCTGGGTCAAGCCGGGCGACGATTTCGTGCTCGAAACCTATGACTGGACCGGTGGCGCGATCAAGAACGACGATGACGCAGCCGACGTGCGCGATGTCGATCTGTCCACCGTGCACTTCCTGTCCGGCCCGGTCGGCGTCGAAGGTGCCGAGCCGGGCGACCTGCTGGTGGTCGACCTGCTCGACATCGGCGCCCGTGACGACAGCCTGTGGGGCTTCAACGGCTTCTTCTCCAAGACCAATGGCGGTGGCTTCCTCACCGAGCACTTCCCCCATGCACAGAAGTCGATCTGGGACTTCGAAGGCATGTTCACCAAGAGCCGCCACATTCCCGGCGTGAACTTCGCCGGCCTGATTCACCCCGGCCTGATCGGCTGCCTGCCCGACCAGAAGATGCTCGACATGTGGAACGAGCGCGAAGTGGACTTCATCGCCACCCAGCCCGACCGCGTGCCGCCGCTGGCCAACCCGCCGGCCCCGAAGACCGCCCACATGGGCAAGATGCAGGGCGATGCACGCGACAAGGCCGCGGCCGAAGGCGCACGCACGGTGCCGCCGCGCGAACACGGCGGCAACTGCGACATCAAGGATCTGTCGCGCGGCGCGAAGATCTTCTTCCCGGTCTATGTAAAGGGCGCCGGTCTGTCGGTGGGCGACCTGCACTTCTCGCAGGGCGATGGCGAGATCACCTTCTGCGGCGCCATCGAGATGGCCGGCTGGGTGCACATGCGGGTGTCGCTGATCAAGGGCGGCATGGAGAAGTACGCGATCAAGAATCCGATCTTCAAGCCCAGCCCGATCACGCCGAACTACAAGGACTACGTCATCTTCGAGGGCATCTCGGTGGATGAAGAAGGCAAGCAGCACTATCTGGACGTGCATGTCGCCTATCGCCAGGCCTGCCTCAACGCCATCGAGTATCTGAAGAAATTCGGCTACTCAGGCGCGCAGGCCTACTCGCTGCTCGGCACCGCGCCGGTACAGGGCCACATCAGTGGCGTGGTCGATATTCCGAACGCCTGCGCGACCCTGTGGCTGCCGACCGAGATCTTCGAGTTCGACATCAACCCCAACGCATCGGGCCCGACCAAGTTCATCACCGGCACGGCCGACCTGCCGATCGCCTACGACAAGGTCTGAGCCTGACCATCACTGCGCGCCCTCGCGGCGCGCAGTGCTTTGCCCTGCAAGATTCGAGGAGTTCCGGGATGCCTACTTACGAATACCGCTGTGACGACTGCGGCGACTTCACGGCCTACCGCCCGATCGCCGTGCGCAACGACCCGTGCATCTGCCCTTACTGCGGCAAGGGATCGGAGCGCGTGATCCTCAGCGCGCCAACGCTGGCGACGATGTCATCCACCAATCGCATCGCCCACGCCACCAACGAACGCGCCGCCCACGCCCCCAGAACCAGCGCCGAACACCACGCCACCCATCGTCACGGGCCGGGCTGCGGATGCGGATCGGGCCTCTCCAAATCGACCGTCAAGAGCCCCGACGGTGCCAAGACCTTCCCTACCAAGCGCCCGTGGATGATCAGCCATTGATGGCGCACTGAAACCCAGTTTCGAGGACACGCAAGATGAGACACGGAGATATTTCCAGCAGCAAGGACTGCGTCGGCGTTGCAGTCGTCAACTACAAGATGCCCCGCCTGCATACCAAGGCAGAGGTCATCGCCAACGCCCGCAAGATCGCCGACATGGTGGTCGGCATGAAGCGCGGCCTGCCCGGCATGGATCTGGTGGTGTTTCCCGAGTACTCGACCCACGGCATCATGTATGACCCCAAGGAGATGTACGACACCGCCGCGGCCATCCCCGGCGAGGAAACCGAGATCTTTGCCGCTGCCTGCCGCACGGCCAAGGTGTGGGGCGTGTTCTCGCTCACCGGCGAGCGCCACGAAGAGCACCCGAACAAGGCCCCGTACAACACCCTGATCCTGATGAACGACCAGGGCGAGATCGTGCAGAAGTACCGCAAGATCATGCCCTGGGTGCCCATCGAGGGCTGGTATCCGGGCGACTGCACCTATGTGTCCGACGGCCCCAAGGGCATGAAGATCAGCCTCATCATCTGCGACGACGGCAACTACCCCGAGATCTGGCGCGACTGCGCAATGAAGGGCGCCGAGCTGATCGTGCGCTGTCAGGGCTACATGTATCCGGCCAAGGATCAGCAGGTGCTGGTGGCCAAGGCCATGGCGTGGATGAACAACTGCTACGTTGCCGTGGCCAATGCCTCGGGCTTCGACGGCGTGTATTCCTACTTCGGCCACTCCGCGATCGTCGGCTTCGACGGCCGCACGCTGGGCGAATGCGGCGAGGAGGACATGGGCATCCAGTATGCCGAGCTGTCGACCAGCCTGATTCGCGACTTCCGCAAGAACGCGCAGTCGCAGAACCACCTGTTCAAGCTGCTGCACCGTGGCTACACCGGCAAGATCAACTCCGGCGAGGAAGCCGCTGGCGTCGCCGCCTGTCCCTACGGTTTCTACGCCGACTGGATCAACGACCCCGAAGGCACGCGCAAGAAGGTCGAGGCCATCACCCGCAGCACGGTGGGCACGCCCGAATGCCCGATCGACGGCATTCCGAACCAGGAACCGGAACACCGCTGAGCGTCGGCCGATGTCCTGCGTCGGTCCAGGCACACTGCAAGACAGCTTGCGTTGGCTGGCGCTGAGGCGATTTCAGGCCCGCCGCCGCAGGCATCGTCATCCTGGGGTCTTCCGCGCCGGCTGTCCGAGCGCAGCGAGTTCCGGCGCGGCCAGGATGACGGTGCCTATGGCGGGTACCCGAAGGGCGAGGCCTGCATGAGCCGCAGCGCCGGCCGACGCAAGCGGGCACTGGCCTCCCCTCCATCCTGCCTTTCTGACCAGCAAAAATGGACCTCTCAGACTACCGTTTCAGCGCAGAACCCTACTACCGTCCGGTCGGCCACGAGATCGCGCTCTACGAGCACGCCTACGCCCACCGCCTGCCCCTGATCCTGAAAGGGCCCACCGGCTGCGGCAAGACGCGCTTCGTCGAATACATGGCCTGGCGCCTTGGCAAGCCGCTGATCACCCTCGCCTGCAACGAAGACATGACTGCAGCCGACCTCGTCGGGCGCTTCCTGCTCGACGCCGACGGCACCCACTGGCACGACGGCCCGCTGACCGTGGCCGCCCGCCGCGGAGCCATCTGCTATCTCGACGAAGTGGTCGAGGCGCGCCAGGACACCACCGTGGTGATCCACCCGCTCACCGACTCGCGGCGCAAGCTGCCGCTCGACCGCAAGGGTGAAGTGGTCACGGCACATCCGGATTTCCAGCTCGTGGTGTCCTACAACCCGGGCTACCAGAGCAGCGCGAAGAGCCTCAAGCCCTCCACCCGCCAGCGCTTTGCCGCACTCGAGTTCGATTATCCGGACGCAAGCGCCGAAGCCGAAATCGTCGCCCACGAAGCGCGAATCGAGCCCGCGCTCGCCGCCACCCTGGTCGATATCGCCCGTCACTCGCGCGCGCTGCGTGCCCGCGGCCTGGACGAAGGCATCTCCACCCGGATGCTGGTCTATGCCGGCGTGCTTATCCGCGATGGGCTGCCAGCGGCCGAGAGCTGCCACATGGCCATGACCAGCGCCATCACCGACGACCCCGATCTGCGTCAGGCCCTGCAGGACATCGTGGATGCCTGCCTCGGCTGAGACCTTGCCTGCGGCGGATACCGCTTCGCGCAGCCTGGAGTCCCTCGGCCACCTCATCGACGCGCTGAGCGGGCGCCGGATAGACGTTCAATGGCTTACGGCCGACCAGCCCGGATCGGAACACTCACGCCCGATCCTGCGCGCCGACAGGCTCCTGCTGCCGGTCGACGCCGACAATGACCTGCGCCTTGCCGCGATCGCGCACGCGGCCGCGCACCTGCTGTTCTCGCCCGCGGCGCAGGCGGTGGGCAAGCTCAAGCCGATGGGTATCGCCATGGCATCGACCATCGAGGATGCTCGCGTCGAGCGCCTGTTGATCGCACGCTACCCGGGGCTGCGCGCCCCGCTGCTGCACCAGGCCAGGCTCGCCTGCCGGCAGCCGCAAGGTCCGGAGGGCAGCTTTCCCGACCTCGTCGCCCGGCTTCACCTGGCGCTGCTCGACCCCAGCCACGAGGACGACGGTTACTGGGTCAGCAAGGGTCGGGAGCAGTTCGAAGCGCAGGCCGCACGACTCGACGATCCGGCCGCGTTGCGCGCCGTCGCCTCGGTGCTCGCCAACGACCTTGGCCAGATGCGGGTGCGGATGAACCTGCAAGGCTATGCCGTCCCCTATGCGCACGGCGACGACAACAGCTATCTGTGGATGTTCGACAAGACAGGCGAGCAGACCACGGCCAGTGTCGACGCCCCTTCCGCCCCGGCGGGCAGCCGCAGCACCCGGAGCGCGTCGCCGCAGGAGATCATTCTCGCCCGCTACCCCTATCCGGAATGGGACTACCGGCTCGAGCGCGAGCGCATGCGATGGAGCACCGTGGTCGAACGCAGCACCCCGCCTCCAGCAGGGTCCCACGCCTCCACCCGGCACCGCTCCGGAACAGCGCCCCACCGCGTGACGCAACTGGATCACCGGGTACGCCTGCGCAGGCAGCAGGAGGGTGAGGACATCGACCTCGACGCCGCCACCGAGCTGATGATCGACCGCCGCATTGGCGCGCCACCCGAGCCGCGCATCCACCGCCGCAGCGGCCGCAGCCCGCGCCGCCGAAGCCTGCTGCTGTTGCTCGACCTGTCCACCTCAGCCAACGACGTGATCGACGCCGATGGCACCACCGTGCTCGATCTCGAGCGTGAAGCCGCCATCGCACTGCAGGCGGCGGCCATACGCAGCGGCGACCGGGTGGCGGTGCACGGCTTTTCGTCCAACACCCGCGAGCAGGTCGATTACCTGCGCCTGAGCGAATTCGGCATGGACGATCCCGGACGGCTCGAGCAGACGCTGAGCGGCGTGCACGCGCGCCACTCCACCCGCATGGGCGCGGCCATCCGCCACGCGGTGACGTGCATGCGTGACGAGCGCGAAGGCAGCCGGCACCTGGTGCTGCTCAGCGACGGCGAAGCCTCGGACATCGACGTATTCGACGACGCCTACCTGCGTGAAGACGCCGCCGCCGCAGTGCGTGAGGCGCGCAAGGAGGGCATCCATGTCTTCTGCCTCGCGCTCGACAGCCAGGCCGGCGACGCCCTGCGCCGGGTGTTCGGCCATGGCAACTACCGCACCGTGCTGCGCCCGGCGGCCCTGTCGCGGGCACTGACACAACTGCACGAGCAACTGGGCCGACGCTGAAGGCTCAGGCCATCCGCCTCAAGCGCGCCATGATTCGTGCGCCGAACAGATTGACCGCAAGCCCCGCCATCAGAAGCGCGCCGCCGGCAAAGTGCACCATCTGCAGTTCCTCGCCATAGACCACCCAGCCGGTCGTCAGGCCGACCACCGGCACCAGCAAGGAGAACGGCGCCACCTGGTTGGCCGGGTAGCGCGACAACAGCCGGCTCCAGATGCCGTAGCCCAGCAGCGTTGCGACCCAGGCGAGATAGGCGATGGCGGCGGCAGACTGCAGGCTGAACGCGGCAAGCGCGCGCCCGATGGCCGTCGGCCCCTCGATCAGCAGCGACAGCAGCAGGAAAGGCAGTGGCGGCACCAGGCTGGCCCACACCACCAGCGCCTGCATGTCCACCGGGCCGTGGCGCCCGATCTCGCGCGTCACGATATTGCCGGCGGCCCACATCGACGCGGCCAGCAAGGTCAGCAGAAAGCCGCCGAGCGGCATGCTCACACCGTGGGCAGATCCGATCAGCGCCAGGCCGCAGGCCGCCAGCACCAGCCCGCCCAGCTGGCTTGGACGCCATGTCTCCTTGAGCCAGAAGGCGGCGAAGAGCATGGTGAAGAAGGCCTGCGACTGCAGCACCAGGGATGCCAGGCCGGACGGCATGCCGACATGGATGGCAGTGAACAGAAAGGCGAACTGCCCCACCGAAATCGTCAGCCCGTAAGCCAGCAAGAGGCGCAAGGGCACGTCCGGGCGGCGGAACAGCAGCACCGCCGGGAAGGCCGCGGCGACAAAACGCAAGGCGCCGAGCAGCAATGGGGGCAGCTCGGACACGCCCGCCTTGATGACCACGAAATTCACACCCCACACCACAACCACCAACAAGGCCAGCAGCAAGTCGCGCGGGGTCATTTGTCTACTCCAGGTTCTGAACCTGCTCGCGGATCTGTTCGATCAGCACCTTCATCTCCATCGCCACCGCCGTGATGTCGGTTGCCGGCGATTTTGAAGCCAGGGTGTTGGCCTCGCGATTGAGCTCCTGCATCAGGAAGTCCAGGCGCTTGCCGGCCGAACCCCCTGCCTTGAGGATGCGCTCGAGCTCGTCGAGGTGCGTGGTGAGGCGGGTGAGCTCTTCGGCCACGTCGATACGCTGCGCGTACAGGGCAACCTCCTGGCGCACGCGGTCTTCGTCCAGCGTGGCCACAGCCTCGCGCAAGCGGGCGGTGAGCTTGTTCTGATACTCGACCACGATCGCCGGCATGCGCGGCGTGGCGATCGCCACCAGCTCACGCATGCGCGCGATGCGCTCGCGGATCATCTCCGCCAGCTTTTCGCCCTCGCGCCCGCGGGTGGCGACGAGCTCGTCGAGCGCCGCGCGCGCCAGCTCGGCAATGGCCGGCTGCATCTGCTCGAAGGTCACGCCGTCATCGGCCAGCATGCCGGGCCAGCGCAGCAACTCGCCCACCGACATCGGCTTGGCCGACGGAAACTGCGCCTGCACCTTGGTCTGGGCATCCGCGAGCTGGGCCAGCAGGCCACTGTTGAGCGCCAGCGTGCGCGGTGCGGCATTGTTGGTCTGCAGGTTCAGACGGCACTCGACCTTGCCGCGGCTGAGGCGGCCGGTAATCTGCTCGCGAATCGCGGGCTCGGCCTGGCGCAGGTCTTCGACAATGCGAAAGTTGAGGTCCAGATAGCGGGAGTTGACGCTGCGCAGCTCCAGATGAAGGCTAACGGGGCCTAGGTCACGGGTTTGCACCGCAAAGCCTGTCATGCTGTGAATCATGGGTAGGGTCTCCGGGAACCTGCTGCGATCGTTTACACTGCAGGGCCCTGTCAGGAAAAGCTGCGGAAAGCCGAATATTAGCGCCCTCGAAGATGCCGCCTCAAGCAAACTGCGCACTCCCCTCCGGCTTTC
This sequence comes from Parazoarcus sp. PS-13 R2A, assembly GCF_057621855.1. Classification (NCBI taxonomy): domain Bacteria; kingdom Pseudomonadati; phylum Pseudomonadota; class Betaproteobacteria; order Rhodocyclales; family Zoogloeaceae; genus Parazoarcus; species Parazoarcus sp. PS-13 R2A. The sequence continues at coordinate 22,611 of NZ_JBYEXN010000017.1, read as the reverse complement.
AACTCGATCATTACAAGATCGAGCGCCAGCTATCGCTCGGCGGCTTCTCCATTGTGTATCTCGCTTACGATACCGACGGCACGCCGGTCGCGATCAAGGAGTATCTGCCGAACTCGCTCGCCCTGCGCAAGGACGGCGAGATCGAACCGCAGGTCTCGGACGAAAACCAGCCCGCCTTCCGCTACGGCATGAAGTGCTTTTTCGAGGAAGGGCGCTCGCTGGCCAAGCTGATGCATCCCAACGTTGTGCGCGTGCTCAACTTCTTCCGCGCCAACCAGACGGTGTACATGGTGATGCAGTTCGAGCGCGGCCGCACCCTTCACGACTACATCCAGAAGCACAAGGGCGAAGTGCGCGAGCGCTTCATCCGCGGCGTGTTCACCCGCATGCTCAACGGCCTGCGCGAAGTGCATGCGCACAAGCTGCTGCACCTCGACATCAAGCCATCGAACATCTACCTGCGTGCAGACAGCACACCGGTGCTGCTCGACTTCGGCGCCGCGCGCCAGACGCTGGCGCTCGAGCAGCCGATGCTCAAGCCGATGTACACCCCCGGCTTCGCCTCGCCCGAGCAGTTCGGCAACCGCGAAGCCCTTGGCCCCTGGAGCGACATCTACAGTGTCGGCGCCAGCATGTATGCCTGCATCGTCGGCACTGCCCCGCTGCGCTCTGACGAGCGCTTAAAGCGCGATACCGTACAACCGGTATCAAAAACGCATGCCGGCAAGTATTCTGAACAGCTATTGGAACTGGTCGAGTGGTGCCTGCACCTCGACCCCCTGAAACGTCCGCAAAGCGTCTATTCGTTGCAGAAGGCGCTGATGCAAAAGCAGGCGGGCGAAGCCATGCCGGCGACCTGGTTCACCGACCTCGGGTCCCGGCTCAAAACCTTCATCGGCAAGGGCTGAGGGAGCACGTCGTGAGATTCACCATCTTCCAGGAAAGCCGTATCGGCAAACGCAAGACCAATCAGGACCGCATCGCCTACTGCTACTCGCGCGACGCCCTGATCATGGTGCTTGCCGACGGCATGGGTGGCCACCTCCATGGCGAGGTCGCCTCTCATATTGCCGTGCAGTACATCACTCAGGCCTTCCAGCGCGAGGCCCAGCCCAAGCTCGAGGACCCAGCGCTGTTCCTGTCGCGGGTGCTGTCGAGCGCGCACCATGCCATCCTCGACTACGCCCTCGACAAGAATCTGCCCGAGGCGCCACGCACGACCATCGTCGTCTGCGTGGTGCAGGAAGGCTACGCTCACTGGGCTCATGCCGGCGACTCGCGCCTGTACCTGCTGCGCCAGGGCAGGATCAACGTGCAGACCCGCGACCACTCGCGCGTGCAACTGATGATGGATCAGGGCCTGCTCGACGCAGAAGGCGCGGCGACCCACCCCGGGCGCAACCGCATCTACTCCTGCCTGGGTGGCACCCATCCGCCGCAGATCGAGTTCTCCCGCCGCACCCTGCTGCAGGACGGCGACATCATCGCCATCTGCTCGGACGGCGTATGGGGGCCAGTGGGCAATCAGGGCCTGCTGCGCGGCCTGACCGGAACCAATCTGCTTGAAGCCGTTCCGAAGCTCATGTCCGAGGCCGAGACGCTTGCTGGCGCAACCTGCGACAACCTGTCGATGGTCACCATGTGCTGGCACGACGACCTGGGCGAAGCCGTGCCCGATTCGGTGTCCACCCAGACCATGGCCCTGCACGACTTCACCACGCAGATGGAAGCCTTCCAGCGCACCCGTAGCCCGGCCAGCGCGGCAGACCTCACCGACGACGAAATCGAACGCGCCATCTCCGAGATCAACTCGGCCATCAAGAAATTCACCAAGTAAAGCAACAGGAATCTGCAATGCGACCCAGTCAACGTAAGCCCGATCAACTCCGCCCCGTCCGCATCACCCGCGGCTTCACCCGACACGCCGAAGGCTCGGTGCTGGTCGAGTTCGGTGAAACCCGCGTGCTGTGCACGGCAAGCGTGGAAGAAACCGTACCGGGCTTCCTGCGCGGCAAGGGTCAGGGCTGGCTCACCGCCGAATACGGCATGCTGCCGCGCGCCACCCATACCCGCAGCGCGCGTGAAGCGGCCAAGGGCAAGCAGAGCGGCCGCACCCAGGAGATCCAGCGCCTGATCGGCCGCAGCCTGCGCGCCGTGGTCGACCTCGCCGCACTGGGCGAACGCCAGATCACCATCGACTGCGACGTGCTGCAGGCCGACGGCGGCACCCGCACCGCTGCCATCACCGGCGCCTGCGTCGCGGTGCGCGATGCGCTCGACAAGCTGGTCGCCGACGGCAAGCTCGCCACCAGTCCGATGACCGACTTCGTGGCCGCCGTGTCGGTCGGCATCTACAAGGGCACACCGGTGCTCGACCTCGACTACGATGAAGATTCCGACTGCGACACCGACATGAATGTCGTCATGACCGGCGCCGGCGGTCTCATCGAAGTGCAGGGCACGGCCGAAGGCGCCGCCTTCTCGCGCACCGAACTCAACGCCCTGCTCGATCTCGCCGAGGCCGGCATCGGTCGCCTGACCGAACTGCAACAGGCTGCACTAGGGGGTTGAAACCATGAGCCAGCGTCTCGTTCTCGCCAGCAACAACGCCAAGAAAGCCGCCGAAATGCAGGCCCTGCTCGCGCCACTCGGCATCGAGGTGGTACCGCAATCCGTGCTCGGCGTGTCCGAAGCCGAGGAGCCCCACGCCACCTTCGTCGAGAACGCGCTGGCCAAGGCCCGCCACGCCTCCGCGGCCACCGGCCTGCCCGCCATCGCCGACGACTCCGGCCTGTGCGTCACCGCGCTCGGTGGCGCGCCCGGCGTGCACTCGGCGCGCTTCGCCGGTGAGCCGAAATCCGATGCACGCAACAATCTGCTGCTGCTCGACAAACTCGCCAACGAGACCGACCGCACGGCGTATTTCTATTCCGCGGTCGTCCTCGTGCGTCACGCTCAGGACCCGCGCCCGCTCATCGCCGACGGCGAATGGCACGGCGAAATCCTCGAAGCACCGCGTGGCGACAGTGGCTTCGGCTACGACCCGCTGTTCTGGCTGCCCGAACTCGAACAGACCGCCGCCGAACTCGACGCCGGGCTCAAGAACACGCTCAGCCATCGCGGCGCAGCCATGCGTCACCTGCTCGACCGCCTCGCCGCCCATCCGTTGTGAGTGATCGCCGCATCATCCCGCTGACGCCGGCCCCGGCCGCCGTCGGCGCCCGCCCCGACACCCTCGAAAAACCCCAGCTCAGCGCCTCGCCCCCGCTGTCGCTGTATGTGCATTTCCCGTGGTGCGTGCGCAAGTGCCCGTACTGCGACTTCAACTCGCACACCAGTCGCAGCAGCGATGGCAGCCTGCCCGAGGATGCGTGGCTCGATGCCGTCATCGCCGACGTCGAATCCGCCCTGCCGCAGGTCTGGGGCCGGCGCGTGCTGAGCATCTTCATCGGCGGCGGCACCCCCAGCCTGATGTCTGCCGCCACCCTCGACCGCCTGCTCGTCGCCCTGCGCATGCGCCTGCAGCTCGACCCGATGGCCGAGATCACCCTCGAAGCCAACCCCGGCACCTTCGAGTCCGAACGCTTCCGCGACTACCGCGCCGCCGGCGTCAATCGGCTGTCGATCGGCATCCAGAGCTTCGACGACACCATGCTCAAGCGCCTCGGGCGCATCCACGACAGCGGTGAAGCGCGCCGTGCCATCGACATCGCCCAGCAGCACTTCGAGCGCATCAACCTCGACCTGATGTACGCCCTGCCCGAGCAGACGCTCGAAGGCGCACTCAAGGACCTCGACACCGCGCTCGCCACCGGCGTCAGCCACCTGTCGTGCTACCACCTCACGCTCGAACCCAACACGCCCTTCGCCCACACGCCGCCCTCGCTGCCGGACGACGACCTCTCCGCCGACATGCAGGACGCCATCGAAGCGCGCCTGGCCGACGCCGGCTTCAGGCACTACGAAACCTCCGCCTTCGCCCGCCCCGGCCAGGAATGCCGCCACAACCTCAACTACTGGGCGTTCGGCGACTACCTCGGCGTCGGCCCCGGCGCCCACGGCAAGCTCTCCAGCCACGAAGGCATCGTGCGCGAGATGCGCCACAAGCACCCCGGCCGCTACCTCGAAGGCGCAACCAAAGGCGACTTCATCCAGGAGCGCCGCGACGTCGGCACCACCGAACTCCCCTTCGAGTTCATGATGAACGCCCTGCGCCTCACAGGCGGCGTGCCCCACACCCTGTTCGCCGAACGCACCGGCCTGCCGCTGGCCAGCATCGAAGCCGAACTCATCGACGCCCGCAAGCGCGGCCTGCTGGACACCGCCAACAACACCCTGCGCCCCACCGAGCAAGGCCGCCGCTTTCTCAATGATCTGCTGCAGGTCTTTCTGCGCGACTGAACCCCACACCGCTTCATTGACACACGAAGGCCGAATGGACTTCCCCCGCGAAGCGGTATATCCTTCCGGCCTTCGTGCGCTGGTCGTTCTGACCGGCCCACTCTGCGCCCGTAGCTCAGCTGGATAGAGTACTGCCCTCCGAAGGCAGTGGTCGGACGTTCGAATCGTCTCGGGCGCGCCATATTTTTCAATGGGTTAGGTCAAAGCGACCTAACCCATTTTTATTTTTGGCCCATCTTTGGCCCATTCTTGGCCCAAGTCTGGCCCACGATCCTTCCAGAAATTTTTCGCAGCACCAATTTTGACCCCTGCTTTCCTAGCCAAAACAGTAAATTTTTTTAAGGCGGCAAGGCAGCGCGCCCTTTCTTCACACAACGCACCGTACCGACTCAAGGCTGAACATCAGTCGATGATGAACTTTCGTTCGGTAATGTCGGTATGTGCTGCGCCAGTTGCTCAAGACGACACTCGAAGTAATCGCATAGCCGGTCGAGGTTGTCTGTAACAGTGCTGTAACCCGGGTGGTTTGCGATTTTCGACAATGTCATCCGGTTGATACCAGTTTTGGCAGCAACCTCCGTCATCGTAATCACGCGACGTTCGCGAAACTCCTTCTCCGCGACAAGTTCCTTAAGCCTGAACCTAATCATGATCTACGCCTGAGTCTGTTTACTATCGAGTGATAAAAAACATTATCACCCGCAGTTGACATTGCTCACAACCATGATTAAATTTGTTATCAGAAGCTCATATATCGTGACTTCTGCAAACGACTTTAATCAAGGAGAAAGTCATGTCACTCACCTACCTGACCACAGACGAACTCTCGGTGCGAATCAAGTATGACCCGAGAACGATTCGTGAGCGCCTCAAGGACAGCGTGCTGCTCGAGGGCACCCATTACATCCGCCCGTTTGGCGGCCGCAAGATCCTCTATATCTGGGAGCAGATCGAGCAGGACATGGCAGTTCGGTCGTCGGTCAGCTCGTTCGCCATTCCGATGGCCAACGGAGGCATCTGTCATGGGTAGCATCCGAAAGCATGACCAGACCGGCGCGCTCTTCTTCGACTTTCGGTACCAAGGACAGCGTTGCAGGGAATATACGGCGCTACCAGACGCACCGAGCAACAAGAAGAAGCTTGAGAAAATGTTGCGGCTAATCGAAGCCGACATCGCAGCCGGCACCTTCCAGTACCGCAGCTACTTCCCGAACAGCAAGAACGCCGCCAAGTTCGACGATAAGCTGTCTCTGACCATCACTGCGGCCGCTATCGTTGGAGCAGCGCCAGCGCCCACCACCCCGCTCTTTTGTGACTTTGCGGAGGTCTGGTACGGCGAGCGGGAGATCGAGTGGCGCAAGTCGTACAAGCTCACGCTCAGGGCGACACTCGACAGTCATTTGATTCCCCATTTCGGGGATAAGGAGGTCGGCCAGATCTCCAAGGCGGAAGTGCTTGCCTATCGCGCCGAGCTCGGGAAAGCAACCGCGAAAGGCAAAAAGACGAAGCTGTCTGCAGCAAGGATCAACAAAGTGATGAACCCACTCAGGCAAATCCTCAATGAAGCGGCCGACCGCTTTGATTTTCGCACACCGTTCCACAGCATCAAACAGCTTCGTATCAAACGGACCGACGTCGATCCATTCTCGCTCGATGAGGTGAAGACCATCCTGGACACGATCCGGGCGGACTTTCGCGACTACTTCACCGTGCGCTTCTTCACCGGCATGCGCACGGGCGAGGTCGATGGGCTGAAGTGGAAGTACGTCGACTTCGAAAACCGTCTGCTCCTCATCCGGGAGACCGTGGTGAATGGCGAGGACGAATACACCAAGACCGACGGCAGTCAGCGCGATATCCAAATGAGCCAGATCGTATTCGAGGCGCTGAAGCGACAGCAGGCCGCTACGGGCACGCTCTCCGAGTACGTGTTCTGTAACCGGCTCGGCAAGCCGCTCGATCACAAGAACATCACCAACAGGGTGTGGTACCCGCTGCTGCGCCACCTCGGGCTGAAGAAGCGCCGTCCCTACCAGTGCCGGCACACGGCAGCAACGCTGTGGCTCGCCGCCGGCGAGGCACCGGAATGGATCGCCCGCCAGCTCGGACACACGACGACCGAGATGCTCTTTCGCGTCTACAGCCGGTATGTCCCGAACCTCACGCGCCGGGATGGCTCGGCCTTCGAGCGACTGATCACGGGCGCCATCGCCGAGCATCCGCTGGATGTCACTGTGGCGGCAAACGGAGGGGGCGACCATGAGTGATCACTACTTCCCGGTGCCCAGCGCTTCCGAAGATCTGGTCGTCCAGAAGCTGCCGCCCGCCTTCCGTGTCTGCTCGATCGAGCGATACCCCCACGGAGACGCTGGCGTGCTGTCACGTGCCGCGCTTTATCATGATGCAGCTTCGCTCTCGGTCGAATGGTCCGATCGCCACGCGGACAACCGGATTGTGGCGGGCGCACTGGTCTCAATCCGCTGGCGCGGTCGCCCAACCTCCATTGGTGGTGCGGTGAACATTGCTCGCCTCGCGGTGCTTGAGCGGCCCATGCCCTCATTGAATCTCTTCGCGACAGTGCTCCCGAGCTGGGTGCGCGATCGTGCATTGCTTAAGCGTGCTGCCAAGTTGTGGGAAGCGCTTCCACTGCCGTATCGGCATCTGCTGAACGCGATCTTCTGGGACGACAACCGCTTTCATCGCTTCGTCATGGGACCAAGCTCGCTCAACGGTCATCATAACGACCGTGAAGGCAACCTCCGGCACAGCGTTGAGGTTGCCGAGCGAGCCCTCGCACTGGCCGCCGGTGATCCCGTTGTCTGCGAAGAAGCACTTATTCTTGCAGCTCTACTTCACGATGCAGGCAAAGCCGATGAATACCGCCTGGCCAACCGACGGCTTGTGCTTTCGGACCGCGGGCGTCTCATCGGGCATCGCACCACGGTGATCGAGTGGGTCGCCGCAGCGTGTGCAAAGCACAACGTGGATATTCCCCATGATCACCGGTTGGCACTGATTCATATCCTGTCGAGCGCCAAGGGCGCGCCGCTCTGGCTCGGCCTGCGGGAACCGCAAAGCCTTGAGGCGAAATTGCTCTCAATGGCAGACAGGGCATCTGGAGAGGGCGAATTGATCCGACGGCACGCGCCAAAGAGCACGGGGTTTGGGCAGTACCATCGGCATCTTGGCATGCAGCCGTATGTGATTGTGAGCGGGGCAAGTGAGCACTTGTGAGACATCGAGCGAGGAGTATGCCTAGAGGCCCGGGCCACTGAGAGGTGAGCACGGGCTTTTTTGTATTCGGCATCGGAGGATAAGTCAGGAAAGTTCAATCCACGCGCACCCCGTGAGAGGTGCGCGACCAAGCTGCGCCTCATAGCCGATCTTGCCGCTGATGTTTCAATCCACGCGCCCACGCGGGGCGCGACCAGAGAACATCGAAGTGCTCAAGCGACAACTGGACGTTTCAATCCACGCGCCCACGCGGGGCGCGACTCAGTCCAAGGCAAAACGCGATACCGCACGTCAACGTTTCAATCCACGCGCCCACGCGGGGCGCGACCAGTCCAACCCCAGCACTGCGCCCGATCGTTTGTCGTTTCAATCCACGCGCCCACGCGGGGCGCGACGTCGTTGCCCCGGCTGCCGTGGCGGCCTATGGATTGTTTCAATCCACGCGCCCACGCGGGGCGCGACTCACCACAGCATCCGGTGGAGATGCGCTGCAATGTTTCAATCCACGCGCCCACGCGGGGCGCGACGTTTCACCCGCAGCGCAGGCTTGGACGTTATACCGTTTCAATCCACGCGCCCACGCGGGGCGCGACCACTGCAAAAAAATCCAGATCAACGCACCAAGCAGTTTCAATCCACGCGCCCACGCGGGGCGCGACGCCCTGCGCCGTCGCCGAGCATCCCTCAACGCAGTTTCAATCCACGCGCCCACGCGGGGCGCGACGAATTGCCAGCAGTTGCGACGTATCGTTACTCGTGTTTCAATCCACGCGCCCACGCGGGGCGCGACCCAGCATTTCAATCCGGCGTGACACGTCGGCGGGTTTCAATCCACGCGCCCACGCGGGGCGCGACGCATCTCGCATGTCTCGGACCTTGCCACCGTCCTTGTTTCAATCCACGCGCCCACGCGGGGCGCGACATGATCCCGCTGTAGCGCCTGACAAATTGAACTGGTTTCAATCCACGCGCCCACGCGGGGCGCGACTAATGCCCATCAGATGCGCACCTGCAGTTTGTTGTTTCAATCCACGCGCCCACGCGGGGCGCGACTCACCCAACCCGGCAACTTGGCCACGTGACCGAGGTTTCAATCCACGCGCCCACGCGGGGCGCGACTCGGCTGCCGATCAGCTCATGGCAGGCGACAATTCAGTTTCAATCCACGCGCCCACGCGGGGCGCGACCGTCGTAGCCACCGGGGATATTGAGCGCCATACCGTTTCAATCCACGCGCCCACGCGGGGCGCGACCACCCTGCGCCGTAGCCGCGCAACCCTCAACACAGTTTCAATCCACGCGCCCACGCGGGGCGCGACCTTTGCCGTCGTCTTCTTCGACACCTCACCGTAGCCGTTTCAATCCACGCGCCCACGCGGGGCGCGACGTGATCAAGGGCTATGAGGGCGATCTCAAGGGCGCAGTTTCAATCCACGCGCCCACGCGGGGCGCGACTTCGAACAGGATGCGGTTGGCCTTTCGCATGGCCTCGTTTCAATCCACGCGCCCACGCGGGGCGCGACGACACCACACTCAACCGCGATGCGACCAGCGGAGTGTTTCAATCCACGCGCCCACGCGGGGCGCGACACATGGCCGAGATTGATCTGAGACTCCCTCAGAGGTTTCAATCCACGCGCCCACGCGGGGCGCGACCTTCTGCCCGTACCGGATGGCTTGCTCGGATGCGTTTCAATCCACGCGCCCACGCGGGGCGCGACTGTGCTCGCCTATGACTTTGATGCGCTGCTTGTGTTTCAATCCACGCGCCCACGCGGGGCGCGACAGTTCAGCGCGCAAGTGGTCGCCGGCATCCAGCAGTTTCAATCCACGCGCCCACGCGGGGCGCGACCGCACGTATCGCCTGCGGGTGCAGTAATGGCTCGTTTCAATCCACGCGCCCACGCGGGGCGCGACCCTGGCGGTGACGGTCTGGGTCATCGGCCGTGGTGAGGTTTCAATCCACGCGCCCACGCGGGGCGCGACACGAAGTCAAAGGATGGGTGCCTGACGAAGACGAAGTTTCAATCCACGCGCCCACGCGGGGCGCGACACGCTTCAGGAAGTTTATTGCAGCCTGCGTCGCTTGTTTCAATCCACGCGCCCACGCGGGGCGCGACGACGCCCGGAGTGGTGCCATTTCAATCTGCCGCTGTTTCAATCCACGCGCCCACGCGGGGCGCGACGCCTTGATGAGTCTGTCGGCTTCATCCTTCATCAGGTTTCAATCCACGCGCCCACGCGGGGCGCGACGTGTTAGCGAGCTGCGCGAACGACCGCGACAGGTCAGTTTCAATCCACGCGCCCACGCGGGGCGCGACCATTGCGAACAAGCCCAAGCGCCTCGGCGCCAGTGTTTCAATCCACGCGCCCACGCGGGGCGCGACCGTCGGCGAGCGCATTCAGTCCAGACGACTGCCAGTTTCAATCCACGCGCCCACGCGGGGCGCGACGGAGGTCTTCCAGCTGCTTGATCTGCTTCCTGATCGTTTCAATCCACGCGCCCACGCGGGGCGCGACCTATAACGAGGGCGCGCGCTGCTGGCCGTCACCAGTTTCAATCCACGCGCCCACGCGGGGCGCGACCTGATAGCCGCGTCAGCTCGCCGACTGCGACGTTTCAATCCACGCGCCCACGCGGGGCGCGACGTGTTGTTCGGGCCTTCAGTGAGGGTTACGGTCTGTTTCAATCCACGCGCCCACGCGGGGCGCGACCAGTCCAGTAGTCAGGCGCACCGCCGACCATGTTGTTTCAATCCACGCGCCCACGCGGGGCGCGACGTGTTAGCGAGCTGCGCGAACGACCGCGACAGGTCAGTTTCAATCCACGCGCCCACGCGGGGCGCGACCATTGCGAACAAGCCCAAGCGCCTCGGCGCCAGTGTTTCAATCCACGCGCCCACGCGGGGCGCGACCGTCGGCGAGCGCATTCAGTCCAGACGACTGCCAGTTTCAATCCACGCGCCCACGCGGGGCGCGACGGAGGTCTTCCAGCTGCTTGATCTGCTTCCTGATCGTTTCAATCCACGCGCCCACGCGGGGCGCGACCTATAACGAGGGCGCGCGCTGCTGGCCGTCACCAGTTTCAATCCACGCGCCCACGCGGGGCGCGACCTGATAGCCGCGTCAGCTCGCCGACTGCGACGTTTCAATCCACGCGCCCACGCGGGGCGCGACGTGTTGTTCGGGCCTTCAGTGAGGGTTACGGTCTGTTTCAATCCACGCGCCCACGCGGGGCGCGACCAGTCCAGTAGTCAGGCGCACCGCCGACCATGTTGTTTCAATCCACGCGCCCACGCGGGGCGCGACACTGCCGTAGGCGCCGAGTTCTTCATAAATCGTATGGTTTCAATCCACGCGCCCACGCGGGGCGCGACCGAGCGCGGACGGTCGCCGTTGCGCCGTTCGACTCGTTTCAATCCACGCGCCCACGCGGGGCGCGACAATCCACGTTAGCGGACATTTCACCGCCACGGTCTGAGTTTCAATCCACGCGCCCACGCGGGGCGCGACGAGCAGATCGGTAAGCACCCGCGCTGGGTGTTTCCGTTTCAATCCACGCGCCCACGCGGGGCGCGACTACTCGACGGCTTCGTCCCGGGAGGAAACGCAGTAGTTTCAATCCACGCGCCCACGCGGGGCGCGACGTTTCAGGATAGTTACGGCGATGGAATCGCCCTTGTGTTTCAATCCACGCGCCCACGCGGGGCGCGACAATCGACCCTGGGGCCCCTAAGCCGACAGATACCTGTTTCAATCCACGCGCCCACGCGGGGCGCGACCTTTGTGTGCAATGGGAGTGGATCAAGTACGCTCCGTTTCAATCCACGCGCCCACGCGGGGCGCGACACTCTGGATCGTTCTCGAGCACGTTCAGCGTGTTGTTTCAATCCACGCGCCCACGCGGGGCGCGACCGGCGCCGAGAGCCTCGCCCAGTTGGTGCGCGCATGTTTCAATCCACGCGCCCACGCGGGGCGCGACATCCCCACCGTTTCGCACTAGGCTGAAACCAAGAAGTTTCAATCCACGCGCCCACGCGGGGCGCGACTCCAAACCACGAACTCGGACGAACTCGGATCAGTTTCAATCCACGCGCCCACGCGGGGCGCGACTCGCTGGAGGTTCGCTGGAGTGTCTGAGGTGTTAGTTTCAATCCACGCGCCCACGCGGGGCGCGACGCCTTCTTCGCGGTCGCCGATGCTGCCCAGGGTTTGTTTCAATCCACGCGCCCACGCGGGGCGCGACGGTGAGCGTGGCAATGCCCACGCTGCCCACGGTCTCGTTTCAATCCACGCGCCCACGCGGGGCGCGACCTGCGATGGCGCCCGCGCTGGCGGATGCGGGGGCGTTTCAATCCACGCGCCCACGCGGGGCGCGACTTTTCGATTTCACAGTTCTTCCTTCAGGTAGTTTTGTTTCAATCCACGCGCCCACGCGGGGCGCGACATCCTCGATCTCTGCCTTAGCCATAGCCTTGCGCAGTTTCAATCCACGCGCCCACGCGGGGCGCGACGTCGAACAGACCACCAGCAAGCGCGGCAAGGTAGAGTTTCAATCCACGCGCCCACGCGGGGCGCGACTCAAGGGCGACGCGGGGATGAAGGCAACGCAAGCGTTTCAATCCACGCGCCCACGCGGGGCGCGACCCAATTGCGAGCAATCCGTTCGCGGCTGCTGGTGTTTCAATCCACGCGCCCACGCGGGGCGCGACGTAGCAGGCTCCCAGGCCCGCAACCACGCGATGTTTCAATCCACGCGCCCACGCGGGGCGCGACGCTCACAGCTTTTGCCGGCAGCTTCGTAGGCGTGTTTCAATCCACGCGCCCACGCGGGGCGCGACGGACACGCCGGACACATGCACGCTGTCGCCCACAATGTTTCAATCCACGCGCCCACGCGGGGCGCGACCGAGGTTTTGCTGCACCTCTTTGAATCCGTCACGTTTCAATCCACGCGCCCACGCGGGGCGCGACGCATTTCAGAAGGCGAGATTGCCGAACACCTCGGACTGTTTCAATCCACGCGCCCACGCGGGGCGCGACTCGCTCAGCGAAAACATCCTTGTAATCACCAAGCGGTTTCAATCCACGCGCCCACGCGGGGCGCGACGACGGTCAAGCGCAACGCCATCGGCTATCTGATGTTTCAATCCACGCGCCCACGCGGGGCGCGACCTATGTATATGTCATTCGTGATGCACATTGGGATGTTTCAATCCACGCGCCCACGCGGGGCGCGACGCCCTGTTGCGTGTAACAAACGCAACGTGTAGCTGTTTCAATCCACGCGCCCACGCGGGGCGCGACCCGTACTGGATGTTTGTAGCGGGGTTGCTCACGATGTTTCAATCCACGCGCCCACGCGGGGCGCGACTATATGTGACCGGTTGGGCTCGTCACCAAAGAATCGTTTCAATCCACGCGCCCACGCGGGGCGCGACCCAGCGCGCAACGGTCGAGTGGGCGCTAAAGCGAGGTTTCAATCCACGCGCCCACGCGGGGCGCGACCCGGCGTACTCTGTCGAGGCCGATTATGACTACCTGTTTCAATCCACGCGCCCACGCGGGGCGCGACATGATCCGCCTGCCCGGGAAAGCCTGGCGCAGCGGTTTCAATCCACGCGCCCACGCGGGGCGCGACACTCACCCTTTTTTCACCACCACCAGCAGGAGTATGTTTCAATCCACGCGCCCACGCGGGGCGCGACATACAGGGCATGCACGCGCACGCGCCGAGGGACGGTTTCAATCCACGCGCCCACGCGGGGCGCGACGTATCACCGGCCGGCTGCTGGATCGAATCAAGGGTTTCAATCCACGCGCCCACGCGGGGCGCGACAAATGGTGATCGGCGGGCACCGCGTGCCGGTGGCGTTTCAATCCACGCGCCCACGCGGGGCGCGACACTCCGGGCGTGCCTGCCTCTGGAGTCCTGCCTGGTTTCAATCCACGCGCCCACGCGGGGCGCGACCCGGGCAACTCACCGCGCAAGCCGGCGGATACGGTTTCAATCCACGCGCCCACGCGGGGCGCGACATCCGTCTCTTTTTTTGTTGACATGGTTCGTTTTGTTTCAATCCACGCGCCCACGCGGGGCGCGACCCGCTTCTGGAACGACCCGATCAATCAGATGGACGTGTTTCAATCCACGCGCCCACGCGGGGCGCGACATGAGCAGCGCCGCATGCCCCAAGTGCTGGTGGAGTTTCAATCCACGCGCCCACGCGGGGCGCGACGCCGAGCGGAACCGCGGCAGGCGATCGCCGATGTAGTTTCAATCCACGCGCCCACGCGGGGCGCGACAGTGCCCTCACAACTCCATGAGAACAATACGAAAAATACCGGATATCTGCGAACTCTGGTGAGAGTTACCGTAAAGCAGGAGTAAAAGGCTGACATCTGCAGCCAGATACTCGAAGAATGGGAGACTTTGACCTATTGCGAACCTCCCGGGGTTTTCCCGGACGCTTCAGGTTCGCGCCGTTATTCAGAGAATGAGCGGACCATTCAAGTCAAGAACCGGTTTTGCACCGACATGCTCAACCTTTGTCTGCCAATTTTTACCAAGATAATAGAAGCGCAGACTGTCCTGCTCTGGGTCGATCAGCTCACACAACTTGCTCTTGAGAAAGGTCCACTGGGCAAAATCCACTTCGATCTCGAACACGGAATATTGCACGCGCTGGCCGTAATCGCGACACGCCTTGGCCAGTCGCCGTAGGCGTTTCTGTCCGCTCGCTGTGATCGTACTCACGTCGTAGCTAACGAGGACCATCATGATGAAACCCTACTTCCAGAGAAAAGGAGGGTAAGCATCAAGATCGCCTCGCAGGTGCCTAGCAAGCAACTGTGCCTGGATAGCGGGAAACAGCCCGATGTCGATTTTTTCGTCGATAAAGGCGTGGCGCAATTGCTCTCTCTTACGCTCCTGGTAGGCGGTGAGAACGGTCTTGCGCGCGTCCTCCTTAAGCAGGACAGCGCCATTGTCCATACGCGTGAAATCACGCGCGGACACCTGTTTACGATTGATCAGCGACAAGACCAGACGATCAGCAAACACGGGGCGGAACTCCTCAACAAGATCCAGTGCGAGACTAGGGCGACCGGGGCGGTCTCGGTGGAGGAAACCCACGGCGGGATCAAGCCCCACTGTTTCGAGCGCCGACCGGCAATCGTGGGTCAATAATGTGTACAGGAAGGACAGCAGCGCATTCGCCGAATCAGTGGGAGGACGGCGGCTACGCCCGCCAAAACGCATCGCCGCATCAGGTACTCGTATCAAGTGGTCAAGCACTCCGAAATAGGCCTGTGCTGCTTCTCCTTCCAGGCCACGCAGAACGTCGACCGGCGCATCGGCAAGCAGTCGCACGCCGATCCGCTTCAAGCGCTTATCGGTATGCAATAGCGCTGCGCGTGCCTCCGGCGGCAGATCTTCGCCGTAATCACGCAGTCCGCGTGACACCACGGCGCGCTGGTTATGCACCTTGCCCACAAGAACGTTGCGCACGATGGCGGCACAACGCGGCCCGTCGTCGCTTCGTCGGTACTGCTCGCGGCGCAGCAACACATTGCCGGAAACCGGCCCTTCCACGCGGGCGAGGAACTTGCCGTTGGGGCTCAGATAGCTCACGCAGATCCCCTGCTCGGCGCAGTAGCCGAGCAACGGCGGGGAAACTAGGACGCGGCCGAAGCACACCAGGCTGTCGAGCATGTGTGCCGGCAGGCGGGCGCGGGTTTCGCCTTCCACCTCCATGACGATGTTTTCGCCATCCTTGCGCAGCCACGCGCCTTCGGTGGTCACATACACGGTGTTGAGTTGGCGACGCATGCGTCAGGGTTCCTCAGCAATCTGCTCGCGTAGCCAGGCTTCGACATCCCGCCCCTTGTCGAGCAGCTTGGGTTGGCACAGTTCGATGAGCGAACAGGCGTCGCAGCGTTTCGCCAGATAGCTCGCCGTTGGTGTTTGCCCCGCGCGGATCATCTCGCGCGTGGCCTGTATGGATTCCAGAGTCAGCTGACGAAGCGCGTCGTCAAACACCACAGTCTGCCGGCGACGTGTCTGACCGTAGAATAAGACGCCCTCCGCCACCCGGCAGCCGAACATCGCTTCCAGGCACAGCGCCTGCGCGCACAGCTGTACCTCGTCGGCACGGTGGGCTTTGGGGCGGCCGCGCTTGTACTCGACCGGCACGGGATGCTCGCCTCCCTCTTCCGCCCGAAACTCGACGACATCCGCCACCCCGGCGATGCCCAGTTCCGCGCTGGACAGCGGCATCGCGGTAATCGTGCGCACGCCGTGGCGGCGCTCGATCTGCGGGGTGTCGGCGCGGTCGTGCAGCACGCGCCCTTCCGCGGTCTGGCGGTTCTCGGCCCACAGGCGCTCGACATGGATCAACGCGCACTGCCGCGGGCAGTAGAGATAGTGCTGCAGCGCGGACAGGGGAACGAGATCGTCGGATTCGTCCATGCTTCGCCCCCCTTCGCCCGCTGCTTTACAACAGCTCGCGCACGCTCACGCCCTTGGGCATGGCTTCCGAATCGACGCGGACGCGATAGTCCGCAAAACTGCGTGCGGGTCGGTCTTCCGTGCCCTCGGCACGCTGCACCTTGACCGCATCGAACAGCGCGTGCGCCGGGGAGTTGCCCATGGCGCTCTCATGTTCGAACACGATCAGCTTGCGCGCCGCCATTTCACCCCGCGCTGCGGAGCGGTCGTGCTCGAACATGTTGATGAGCGCGTTCCACAGCAGTCGCAGGTCGTCGTCGGAAAAGCCGGTGCGCTCGGCCAGCTTGGCGGAGACAAAGCCGTGCGCGCGATACAACCCATAGGGCAGGATGTGCTTGCGGCCCATGGTGCGGTTGTCGCCCGACTGCTTCTCCGCTTCCTCCGCAGTCGTCACTGCCATACGGGTAATTGAGATTTCCAACGGAAGGACTGGCTCGACTGATGTCGCAAACGCCAGTTGTACCGGCCCCCGTACTTGGCCGGCATTGACACCCGTAGTCATCACCGCGCCGAAGGTGCGCACGTCGAAGAAGTTCGCGCACATCCACGCGGTGATTTCGCGTGCCTTGGCCTCGTCTTTCGGCAGCTTCTTCAGTTCTTCCTTGCTTTCATTCGTTAGACCGACGCCTTCGCGGCCCAGAAGGTGCTGTGCGTTGAGAATGGCCTTTTCTTGCATATAAATCGCGTAGCCCGATCCGCCGTTTCTATCCAAAGCGACGAAGTTGCGGATCTTGCGCTTAAGCGCGACGTCGGTCACCAGGCCGCAGTTGGTTTCCGGGTCCAGGCGCGGCAGGTTGCCGGCGTCCGGGTCGCCGTTGGGGTTGCCGTTGATGACGTCGAACAGATAGACGAACTCGTAGCGGTGGGCGATGGCGGTCATTGGTCGGCTCCTTCGGTTTCGATGTCGGTGGGTTCGGCGGATTCGTCGGCGGGCGCGTCCCCGACCGCGTCGCGGCGCGTGAAGTAGTACTGCGACTGGTGGTAGTAGCCGATGGCGAAGCGGCCCTGGTCTTCGATCTTGAGGCTGCGCGGGAACTGGTCGGGCAGGCCGCCGACGATCTCGCGGATGTCCTTCTCCAGGTTCACCGCCTGGCCCATGCGCTCCTTGCGCAGCTTGCCGAGGTGGTTCTGGGTGTTGCGCAACAGCACCGGAAAGATCGAGGCCGGTGTGGCCGATGCCGCGCCGTAAAAGCGGTCGCGAATCGTGGCGTTGACCTGGCCGCCCAGGGCGGCGCGCTGCACGTTTTCCAGCACTGCGAACAGCCGCCCGAGCAGGTAACCGGGCTGGGTGGATTGCTTGTCGAGACTCACGGGGATCTCCTCCTCGGATGTACGAATGTCCCGGCGCCGTTCGCGCGCCAGAACGCCCTTGCACAAGGCCACGCGCAGGCCGGAAATGTCTCCGTCCGCCCGAAACCGCATGATGGTGTTGGCCAACAGACTGCGTGGATACGGCCCGCCGCTCAGAATGGCTCGCATCGTCTCGCCAATGACGATGTTGATCGCGTCGTCGGCCTTGGGCTTGGCGCCCTCGCGATGCGGCACGGTCGCCAGCACCAGCCGATACGCGGATGGTTCGGTGCGCCACGGCAGCGGTTCGAGACGCAGGTCTTCAGCGTGCTGGGCGATACGGCCAGCGAGCACGCCCAGCGTATCCACTTGCCAGAAGCGCACCGACAGACGCGACGCGTTGGGCGCGAGGCCCAGCACGTACATGCGGGTGCTGGGTTCGAGATTCGGGGCGAGGTCCGCCACCGGGTGGCCTTTCGCGATGCAGTCCAACACCGCACGCACCCGCGCGGCCTCCGAAGCGTCATCGGCGGGCGGGCTGAGCATGGAGGCGAAGAGATCCTCGGCGGCGCTTGCTTGCTTTGCATCGACCGCTTCGGCCCAGAACACCACTGAGGCGTCGCCCACCTGCAGGCGTTGACGGTTGTGTTCGCCCCGGCGTAGCAGGTAGTTCAGCGCCGTGGTGTAGGCGAAGGCGGCTTGTTCGGATACCGGTGCGTTGTCGCCCTGACTCTTGGCATAGGACGTGAAGGCATCGAGATTGAAGGAAACGATGGACGCACCCGAGCTCTGCGCTCCGTTCACCCCCTTGATCGCGGGATGCAGGCGGGCCACCGGTGCCACTTCCCCGCTGACCAGGCAAACCGTCCCGCTTGCCGCCGCTTCCTGTCCCCCGTCGCCTGCGAGCAGCCGGGCGCGCACCGCCCGTGCGGCTGGCCGGTCGTGCAGGAAGCAATGCTCGCCGTCCATCCGGAACACGAGGTTGGCGTCGACCATGTCGGCAGGGAAACCACGTGCCTCGAACTGATCCGGCGACCAGCCGCGCAGGAAGCTGAGCAAGGCCTTGAGTCCGGGGTCGTCCTCGCCGGCGAGCACAGTTTCGTGCAATTCGACGAAGTCCTCATGCTCCTTGTCGGTGCGCTTGCTTGTGTTGCTCACACCAAGCACGTAGCTGGTCTTGTCCCAAAGGAAGTTGGACTTGATGCCGACGGTGCGTTTTTCGGCCTGCGGCACGTTGAGCATGCGCGGCAGGGGCTTCTTGCCGGAGGTGTCGCGAATGTCGTTGACCTGCGCCACATCGCCATCCGGCGTGAGCAGGATCTCGAAGCTGATCTTTTCCGGGCTGCAGCCCGCAGGCGCCACATCCTCGGCCTGTTGCTCGATCAGCCGCTCGTAATAGCGGTTCAACGCCTGCAGGATCATGACTTTACCCCCTCGCCCTGCCATGGCGGCACCTCGATCACGCCTGCCTTCAACTGCGCGCGAAAGAAGCGCGGCGTCATGTCCCGGGCGAAATCGATGTCGTGCAGCATCCAGCCCAAGTCCTTGTCCGCATCGCGTGCGGGGTGCGCGTCGGGCAGCGGCTGGCCGTCCTCGATCAGGCTGAAATGGGCGGGAAACTCGCGCACGCCCAGGCAGGGGGCGTGGAAGTGCTGCCCCTTGCGGGCGCGGCGGTTGAAAATGTCCAGATGCTTGCCCACCGAATCGTCCGGCCCGGCTTTGTCGGTGAGTTCGAAGTGGGCCTCGATCACGTAGGCCACGTCGCGCAACACCGTGGCGGCACGCTGCTGGCGGTCTTCATCGACATAGGTCGCCAGCCCGGCGGTGGTGCCCGCCTTCATCGCCCTGCTCACGTTGCCGGGTGACAGCTTGCTGCCAACCTCATTGCGACGGATGGATTCAAAGCGCACCGGCTTGAGCACATGGATGCGATCCACCACCCAGCGGATCGCCGGCTTCCAGTGAATGGCCTCCAGGATGCCGCGCGCGGCCGACGGCGTGATGACGTCGTAGCTCACCCGCTCCACCTTCATTTCCGGCCGCGTGAAGCAGGCCCGATCGCCCCAGACGTGCAGGCGGATTCCGTAGCTCATTGACACCCTCCCTCCCAAATCGGGCTGTGCGTATGTCGCGAACGTGCTCGACGCAGTTAACGACAAGGCTGCTCTTCTGGGTAGTGCCTCCGACAAGATCACCTGCCGGAGGCACGGTTTCATCAAACGCTTTCGGCTAACAGCTCAATGTTTCAATCCACGCGCCCACGGAGGTGCGACGAGAACTGCAAAGTACGGTACAGTTCAAACGCACCTTGATTGGCAGGCGAGGTGCGAGTTGAGTCGTGGGTGATTGAGTTCAATCTCCTATCAGGGTCATATGGGTTCTAGCCATATACGAGCCCTCCTTACTAGCCCCAGACGCTAGCTCTGCCGCGTGGCAGCGGTTGCTACTTGAAGGCCTCGGTGTTGGCAGACACCGGGGTCTTCGCCATTTCGTAGCTAGCGTACACAGACAATGGGGATGCCGTCAAATTATATCATCGCTTTCAGCTAACAGTTCAATGAACAAGTTTATCCAATAGCTCAACGAACGTTCACCAAAGCAGTCGCTCTGTGCTTAGGAAGGAAGGATCGTCCCAAGACAGCCCAGAATGTTGGTTGTACAAGTCTTCGTTCACCAGTTCCATGAACTGTTCCCCCCATCTCTCCGGCGCAACCGGCTGAATCGCGCCCGCCTTGCGCAGCGCATCGAAGCCGTTGCGCGGCAACTGCACCAGATACGGCTGCAGCTTGCGTGCGAGGCCGCCGCTCTTGTCCACGTGATGCAGGCTCTTCAGGTACTCGCGGGCGTCGTCGTCGAAGGGTACGATCACCGGCATCTGCACGGTGTCGATCATGCGGAACTTGGCCGCCAGCGTTTCCAACGGCAGGGAATCGATGCGGCTTTCCGCGCACAGGCCAAGCAGGTTAGCGGCATCCAGTTCCTTGTCGCCTTTCTGCCAGTAAAGGAGTCGGAAGTAGGCTTCGATCGCGGACGGCGACAGCGGATCGTCGCGGAACCGCGGCTGGCGCATGACCTCCTGCGCGGCCTGGGCAAACTGGCGCAGTTCCGGCGGCGGTGCCCAGTCGCTGTTGGCGGTGCCGAACACGCGCACCTCGCTCAGCTCCGCTGCGCGCTCGCCGTTGCGGTTGCAACGCCCGGCCGCCTGGGCGACTGAGTCCAGGCCGGCTTCGGCGCGGTAGACGGTGGGCAGCGAGATGTCGACGCCGGCTTCGATCAGCGACGTCGACACCAGCCGGCAGGGCTCACCGGCCTTGAGGCGTACCCGTACCTCGGCGAGCACCTGGCTGCGATGCTTGGCGCACATCAGCGTGGTCAGGTGGCGCGCGCCGGGTTGGTAGGCGAGTGCCTGATACAGGGCGCGGGCGTGGCGGCGGTTGTTGACGATGCACAACACTTGATCGAGATCGCGGAGTTGCGCCGCGAGCGCGTCATCGTCGAGCGTGCCGACATGGCGCACACGTACCCGGTCCAACTTGCGGAAGAGTTCCGGCGGATTCGGGGCGAGTTCACGCACGTTCTCCAGTCCGCCGCGAAAATCCGGCGCGTTCAAGGCCGGCTGGGTGGCTGTGCACAGGACGACGCTGCTGCGGTAGTTCCGGGCCAGTTCGTCGATGGCCGCGACCGCCGGCCGTAACAGCTTCAGCGGCAGGGTCTGCGCCTCGTCGAGGATGACCACGCTGCCGGCGATGTTGTGCAGCTTGCGGCATTGCGACGGGCGTGCCGCGAACAGACTCTCGAAGAACTGCACTGCTGTGGTGACGACGATGGGTGCATCCCAGTTCTCCATCGCCAGCCGCAGTTTTTCCCGGGCCTGGTAACGCTCGGCGTCCGAGCGCGGAAGTGGCGCTGCGACGAAGGCGCTGTGGTGTTCAAGCACCGCCGCTTCGCCCAGATCGCTCAGCGCGGAACGGAATACCGCAGCGGTCTGCTCGACGATGCTGGTGAAGGGAATCACGAAGATCACCCGCCGCAGCCCATGCTTAATCGCGTGATCGAGCGCGAAGGCGAGCGAGGCAAGCGTCTTACCACCGCCGGTCGGTACCGTGAGCGAGAATAGGCTGGGCGCATGCTGCGCGGCTTGGCGCGTATAGGCGAGAATGTCCGCGCGGATGCGATTGACGTC
This sequence comes from Parazoarcus sp. PS-13 R2A, assembly GCF_057621855.1. Taxonomy (NCBI): domain Bacteria; kingdom Pseudomonadati; phylum Pseudomonadota; class Betaproteobacteria; order Rhodocyclales; family Zoogloeaceae; genus Parazoarcus; species Parazoarcus sp. PS-13 R2A. The sequence continues at coordinate 997 of NZ_JBYEXN010000017.1, read as the reverse complement.
GGAGTCGGCTGTGAAGCCCAAAAGATGAGTATCGAGGCGCTCGCGCAACGCTTGCAGGGAGGGGACTTCGAGCGCGCGCGATGCGTTGCGGTCGTTGGGCTGTCCGGGAGGGGCGACCCGATCGTAAAAGGCCTCGGTATCGAGGTAGTCGGCATCCACCAGGCTGGAGAACAGCATGCGCGCAAGGAATGCGAACTGAAACATGCTGCGCTCTTTGTGGAGCAAGAGTTTCGGTGCGTGCAGTTGCTCCGGCAGGAATATCTCCTGTGCCCAGTCGTCCTTCAGCGGCGGTAAGCCGATGCCCTTCATGCGGTCGCGAAGTCCCGTGCGTTCACCGCCCTCAGCTCCGTTCGCCAAACCTGCGTGATGGCCGGCGATGCCATAGGCGAGCAACATGCCGATCGGGCCGAAGCGCTCTGCAGCGATCATCGCACCTCGGGTGGCGTGATCAACACGAATCGCATTCCCCGCGATGCGTCGTTGAAAGTCTTCCGAATACTTGCCGAGATCGTGAAGTAACCCGGCTACCTCAGCCAATGTTGAAGCGCCGAAGGTCGCCGCGTTCTTACCGGCAATCTTGCCGACGCTATGAAGATGCTCCGCTAGGCTTTGCCAATCGGATTTATCCACGCTCGGCGTGGAATGCGCGTAGTAAGCCATCACGGAACACGCCAAAACGGCGATAAGTTGTCACTCATGCCATCATGATATCCATTTTCCTTAGGCGATAAAGTCCTGCGAAAACAAACTTGACCATACGACCTGACGGAGAGACCGGTAATTGGAGGACAGGTCGGCAGATTCGCGGCATAGGAGGCATCCAGCCGAGGGGCATTGACCTGCCCCGATTCTTCGGACCACGAGTTACTTGAGACGGATGGCCTCGTGGTCGTTGCCTGACTGGTTCTGAACGTACTGCGCCGGGGTCAGGTATCCCAGCGCAGAATGCGGTCGTACTTCGTCGTAACGACGGCGCCACTGCTCGATGACGACGCGT
>NZ_JBYEXN010000016.1:0-120281 GCF_057621855.1 Parazoarcus sp. PS-13 R2A | reverse complement strand
CGAAAAGAAGCCCAATTCACGCCTCGACGCCCTTCTGATGACGCATCAGCGCCCAGGCGACATGCTCGCGCACAATCTCCGAAGGATGGTCGGCCCTCGCCTTGAGCGCAGCCACGACTTCGGGGGTACCAGGGCCGTTACCAAGTGCCACCGCAATATTGCGCAACCACCGTTCGTGACCGATGCGGTGAATCGGACTTCCTGCGGTCAGGCGCCCGAATGCTTCTTCGGTCCACCCGAAGAGCTCTACGAGCGATGCACTGTCGAGACCGTTCCGCACCTCGAAGTCAGTTTCCACAGCCCGCCTGGCGAACCGGTTCCAGGGGCAGACGAGCTGACAGTCGTCACATCCATATATGCGATTGCCGATGAGCGGACGAAACGCCTCAGGGATGGAGCCGTGCAACTCGATCGTCAGATAGGAGATGCAGCGTCGCGCATCAAGCCGGAAAGGCGCAACGATTGCCCCGGTAGGGCAGGCATCGATACAGGCGACGCAAGTCCCGCAGTGCGCACTCACCGGCTCATCCACTGGCAAGGGCAGGTCAGTGAAGATCTCACCAAGAAAGAAGAACGACCCGAGCGACCTGTCTATTAATAAGGTGTGCTTGCCTCGCCACCCGAGACCACTCTTCGCACCCAACTCCACTTCGAGCACTGGCGCTGAATCAACAAATACCCGGTAGGCGGACGGAGAGGCACTAACGATCCTGTCAGCGAGCTTCTGCAGGCGCGACCGCATCACCTTGTGATAGTCCCGGCCCAAGGCATAGCGCGAAACATAGGCAAGCGTCGGATCACTCAGAACCGCCTCTGCCGGTCTGGCATCCGGCCAGTAATCCATACGCACCGAGATGACACGCAGCGTTCCCGGCAGAAGCTCTGCCGGGCGCGCCCGCTTCAGCCCGTGGCGCGCCATATAATGCATCTCGCCATGAAATCCGGCTTCGAGCCAGCGCTCCAGCCCAGGCTCAGCCGATTCGAGACCGGTATCCGCCACGGTGATGGCACCAAACCCGAGCTCGCGCGCCCACAACCGGACATGTTCAGCCAACGCCGCCATGTCCTCGGAAGACCCCTGGATAGTCGAGGAAGACTCATGCTCAATCTTGTTCACCCTGCGGATGATAGCTACACCGTGCTCACGACGCACCTCGACAATGAGGACGACACACTTGAACTTGGCGGTTTACTCGCCGCAGCCCTGACACCCGGACTGAAGATCTGGCTGAACGGAAACCTTGGCAGCGGAAAGACGACACTCACCCGCGGACTGCTTCGTAAACTCGGTCACACTGGAAAAGTCAAGAGCCCGACGTATACTCTCATTGAACCTTATGTAGTTTCTAGATTAGACTTATATCACTTTGATTTTTATCGACTGAACTCACCTGAAGAGTACCTTGATGCAGGACTGGACGAGTACTTCAACGGACCGGGCGTGTGCATTGTCGAGTGGCCTGAACAGGCTGCTCCCTATCTCGCCACGCCAGACCTCGTTGTCCTCATCGAGCCAGAAGGTGAAGGACGACGAGCCACCCTCCGGGGTCTCACCGAAGCGGGGCAAACATGCATAAGCCAACTAGCCAATTGTCAGAAGAAACAATCCCCACCCCCCGGAAAATGAACCGACGAACCCTGCTCAAGTTCGCAGGCGCCTCGCTTGCGCTTGTGGTAAGTCCGGTCGGCATGGCTGCAGGCAGCCTGCTTGCGGTCAGAGTCTGGCCCGCCGAGGAATACACCCGAATCACGCTCGAAGGCAGCAACGAGCTTCGCTTCACCCACCTGATGGTGAAGGATCCCGAGCGACTGGTCGTTGACCTCGACGGCATTGAGCTCAACAGTGTTCTGCAAACACTCCCTGGCAAGGTGCTCGACTCGGACCCCTACATTCGCAACATCCGGGCAGGTCAGAACCGCCCCGGCGTGGTCCGTGTGGTGGTCGAACTCAAGGCCGAGGTCAATCCGCAAGTCTTTACGCTCGCGCCGGTCAGCAACTACGGACATCGTCTGGTGCTGGATCTCTATCCAACCGTCGAAATGGATCCGCTGCTGGCGCTCATCGAAAAGTCATCCCCGATCGACGCGGCCGCCGGCGAATCCGGCATCACTGATGCAAAGGCGCACGGCAGTCCAGAGATCGCCCAGCGCGACAACGCGCCCTCGCATCGGGAGCGCAAGCCCGAGCCTCGTGTAAACCGCCTGTTCACCGTCGTGCTCGACGCTGGGCACGGCGGAGAGGATCCTGGCGCGGTTGGCCGCGGCGGGAGTTACGAGAAGAACGTCACGCTCGACATCGCCAAGCGCCTGCGCAAGAAGATTGACGCGATGCCGAACATGCGCGCCGTACTGACCCGCGACGGCGACTACTTCGTGCCGCTCGGTCAGCGCGTCACCCGTGCGCGAAGGGTTCAGGCGGACCTGTTCGTCTCAGTCCACGCCGACGCCTTCGTGCGCCCGGAAGCCCGGGGCAGCTCGGTATTCGTGCTGTCCGAAAGAGGGGCATCGAGCTCGGCTGCACGATGGCTGGCGCAGAAAGAGAACGATGCGGACCTCATCGGTGGCGTCAATCTGGCAAAGCAGGACGGCCACCTTGCGCGAACCCTGCTTGACCTGTCTCAGGCCGCGACGATCAACGACAGTCTCAAACTTGGCAAGGCAGTGCTGGCCGAACTCGGCGACATCAACACCCTGCACAAGGCTCACGTGGAACAAGCGGGCTTCGCCGTGCTGAAAGCACCCGACATCCCGTCAATCCTCGTTGAAACAGCGTTCATCAGCAACCCGGAGGAAGAGCGCCGCCTCAATGACGACGCCTATCAGGACAAGATGGCCGAGGCGATCATGCGCGGAATCCGACGCTATTTTGACGACAACCCGCCCGCGCCGCGCACCCGCGTTGCACAGCTGGGCTGATTTGCCCCCTCCTTTGCCGGTATAATCGCGGATTTTTTCAGGCGGTTATGCAGGTTTTTCGCGGGTTCCCCGAACAGGCAAAGGAAGCCTGCGTGCTGACCATAGGCAATTTCGACGGTCTGCATCGCGGGCATCAGGCGCTACTCAAGCAGCTCACCGACAAGGCTGGCGCATTGGGTGTGCCTGCGGTCGTGCTCACGTTCGAGCCGCATCCGCGTGAGTACTTCGCCCCGGACAAAGCCCCTGCACGACTTGCTTCGCTGAGAGAGAAACTGCAGCTGCTGGCCACCAGCGGCGTCGACCGCGCGCATGTCTGCCGCTTCGACGCGCGATTTGCCGCGCAGACCGCAAGCAGCTTCATTGAAGACGTGCTGGTCAAGGGGCTGGCAGTACGCCATCTCTTCATTGGTGACGATTTTCGATTTGGTGCGGGACGCACGGGGGATTTCGCGATGCTCCAGGCAGCGGGCCGTGACTTCGGCTTTGGCGTCGAGTCGATGCCGACGCTCGCCGTCGCCGGCGAACGCGCCTCGAGTTCAGCAGTACGCTCGGCGCTTGCGGGCGGCGACCTCGAACACGCCGCGCAGTTGCTCGGACGCCCCTACAGCATCGCTGGTCGCGTGGTCCATGGTGACAAGATTGGACGCCAGCTCGGTTTCCCCACATTGAACATTCAGCTCAAGCACCGCCGACCCCCGCTTTCGGGTGTTTTTGCGGTTTCCGTCGAAGGGCTGGAGGGCGGCCGGCTTGCGGGTGTCGCCAACGTGGGCGTCAGGCCAACAGCCACCGATGCCGGGCGCGCCCGTCTTGAAGTCCACCTGCTGAACTGGAGCGGCGACTGTTACGGCGCTCATCCGCGCATTCACTTCCTGCTCAAGATTCGCGACGAGATGAAATTCGCCTCGCTCGACGAACTGAAAACGCAAATCGCCCGCGATGCCGATACTGCACGCGACTGGTTCGCCCTCAATCCGAATTGCCTTCTAGGCTGAACAGAGACAGACGCACACGCCATGGCCGACTACCGCAAGACGCTCAACCTTCCCGATACCTCCTTCCCGATGCGCGGCGATCTGCCAAAGCGCGAGCCGAAGTGGATTGCCGAATGGCAGCAGAAGAAGCTCTACCAGCGCATTCGCGAAGCCAGCGCAGGACGGCCCAAGTTCGTGCTCCACGACGGCCCTCCGTACGCGAACGGCAATCTCCACCTCGGCCACGCCTTGAACAAGATTCTCAAGGACATCATCGTGCGCTCGAAGACCATGGCCGGTTTCGACGCCCCGTATGTTCCCGGCTGGGACTGCCACGGCCTGCCCATCGAGCACAAGGTGGAAGTCACCCACGGCAAGAACCTGCCTGCGGACAAGGTGCGGGAACTGTGCCGCGCCTATGCGGCTGAGCAGGTCGAGATCCAGAAGCAGGAGTTCATTCGCCTCGGCGTGCTGGGTGAATGGGACAACCCCTACCTGACAATGAACTTCGCCAACGAGGCGAACGAGATCCGTGCGCTGGCCGAAATGACCAAGGCCGGTTACGTGTTCAAGGGCCTGAAGCCGGTGAACTGGTGCTTCGACTGCGGCTCTGCGCTGGCCGAGGCCGAAGTCGAGTACGCGGACAAGCAATCCCCGACGATCGATGTCGCATTCGCCGTGACGGATGCTGATGCACCGAAACTCGCCGCTGCATTCGGCCTCGACACGCTTGCGAAGCCTGCGGCCGCCGTCATCTGGACCACCACACCATGGACGATTCCCGCCAACCAGGCACTGAACGCACATCCCGAGTTCGACTATGCACTGGTCGACACCGGCGAGCGGCTGCTGATCGTGGCCGAGGAACTCGTGGCTGCCTGCCTTGAGCGCTACCAGGCCGAAGGCAGGATCCTGGCGACCACCAAGGGCGCAGCCCTCGAGCGTATCGAGTTCCGCCACCCGCTCTACGACCGTGTCTCACCGGTCTATCTTGCCGAGTACGTCGGCCTCGACGCCGGCACCGGCATCGTGCACTCGGCGCCTGCGCATGGCGTGGATGACTTCAACTCCTGGGGCGCCTACGGCCGCAGCAATGACGAGATCCTGTCTATCGTCATGGGCCACGGCGAGTACGTACCCGACCTGCCCTTCTTTGGCGGGATGAACATCTGGAAGGCCAACCCGGCCATCGTCGACAAACTGCGCGAAGTGGGTGCGCTGGTCTCGGACAGCAGGATCAGCCACAGCTACATGCACTGCTGGCGTCACAAGACGCCGCTGGTCTACCGCGCCACGGCACAGTGGTTCGTGGGCATGGACCGCAAGGCTGCAGATCAGACCACGCTGCGCGAGCGCGCGCTGCGCGGGGTTGAATCCACCAAGTTCTTCCCCGCATGGGGACAGTCGCGTCTGCATGCAATGATCGCCAACCGCCCGGACTGGTGCATCTCGCGCCAGCGCAACTGGGGCGTCCCGATCCCGTTTTTCCTGCACAAGGAAAGCGGCGAGCTGCATCCGCGTACCGTCGAACTGATGGAAGAAGTCGCAAAGCGCGTCGAGAAGGAAGGCATTGAAGCCTGGTTCAAGCTCGACGCAGCGGAGCTCCTTGGGGCTGAGGCTGCGCACTACGACAAGATCAGCGACACCCTGGACGTCTGGTTCGACTCCGGCACCACGCACTGGCATGTGTTGCGCGGCTCGCACAACGACGGTCATGCCGAAGGCCCGCGTGCAGACCTGTACCTCGAAGGCTCCGACCAGCACCGCGGCTGGTTCCATTCCTCACTGCTGACCGGTTGCGCCATCGATGGCCACCCGCCCTACAAGGCGCTGCTGACGCACGGCTTCACGGTGGACCAGCAGGGCCGGAAGATGAGCAAGTCGCTCGGAAACACCATCCTGCCGCAGGAAGTGTCGGACAAGATGGGCGCCGAGATCCTGCGTCTTTGGGTGGCCAGCACCGATTACTCGGGCGAACTTGCGATGTCCAAGGAAATCCTCGCCCGTGTGGTCGAAGGATACCGGCGCATCCGCAACACGCTGCGCTTCCTGATGGCCAACACGGCGGATTTCTCCATCGACACGGACGCCGTGCCCATCGATCAGTGGATGGAGATCGACCGCTATGCGCTGGCCTTCACCCGCCAAATGGCCGTCCAGGCAGAGGCCGACTTCGGCAGGTTCGAGTTTCACAAGATCGTCCAGGGCTTGCAGATCTTCTGCTCGGAAGAGCTGGGCGCCTTCTATCTCGACATCCTCAAGGACCGCCTGTACACGACCAAGGCTGACAGTCTTCCGCGTCGCGCCGCACAGACGGCGCTGTGGCACATCACCCAGACGCTGATCAAGCTGATGGCACCGATTCTCACCTTCACCGCAGAAGAAGCGTGGGCCGTCCTCAATCCGGGCAAGGACGACAGCGTGATGCTTCACACCTACCATGCCCTGCCGACACAGGAAGGCGAGGCCGGACTCATCGCACGCTGGGAGAGCATCCGCAGCGTGCGTGCCGACGCACTGAAGGTGATCGAAGCCCTGCGCGCTGAAGGCAAGGTGGGCGCATCGCTGCAGGCCGAACTCGAACTGCATCTGACGGACGAAAAGTTCGTCGCCATGCAGAGCCTGGAAGACGATCTGCGCTTTGTCACCATGACTTCGCGTGCGTCGCTGGTCAAAGTGGCCAGCGCCGAGGGAGAGCGCATTGTTGCCACGCCGAGCGAACAGCAGAAGTGCGAACGCTGCTGGCACTACACGGACGATGTCGGACATGACCACGATCATCCGACGCTGTGCGGCCGTTGCGTGAGCAACCTGTTCGGAAGCGGAGAAGCGCGCTCGCATGCCTGATCCGAAGCAAGCCGCCCGGCCGGCCCTCACGGCGATGTTGCCATGGCTCACATTGGCCATGCTCATCGCGGTGCTCGACCAGGTCACCAAGCAGATCGTACTGAGCATGATGGAGTACGGTGCGCGCATTCCGGTGACCGGGTTTTTCGATCTGGTGCTGGTGTTCAATCGCGGCGCAGCGTTCAGCTTTCTGGCCGAGCATTCCGGCTGGCAACGCTGGTTCTTTACCGGACTGGCCGTCATCATCTGCGGCTGGCTGACCGTACTCCTTCATCAGCACCGGAATGAACGTCTGCTGCCGAGCGCGTTCGCACTCATCATTGGCGGAGCGATCGGCAATGTGGTCGATCGCCTGATGCATGGCGCCGTCGTAGACTTTCTGTACTTCCACGCCGGTCGTTTCGGCTGGCCGGCGTTCAATCTCGCCGACTCGGCCATCTTCGTCGGCGTCGCCCTGATGCTGTGGGCGCAGTTCCGCAGCAGCAAACAACACACCCACTCAAAACCGGAGCGTTCCTCGTGAGCCAGACCGTTGCCGACAACAGCCTTGTCACCCTTCACTACCGCATCACGCTGACCAATGGCCAACCGCTGATCAGCACCTTCGAGGCCACCCCCGCCACCCTGCAACTCGGCGCGGGCGAGATGCTGCCGGCAATGGAGAAGCTGATCGTGGGGCTCGAAGTGGGCAGCAACCATGTCTTCGAACTCGAACCCGAGAACGCATTCGGCCCCCACCGCGAGGAACTGGTGGAGCGGGTAAAGCGCGAACACATGCCTGCGGAAGAGATCGAAGCCATGAGTATCATGGAGTTCAGCGCGCCCGACGGTTCGCGCTACTCGGGACTGGTGCGCGAAATCGATGCAGAATCGGCGCTGATCGACTTCAACCACCCGCTCGCGGGAAAGAACATCCGCTTCGAAGTGAAGATCATCGGCACCTCGTGATGCCGGGCTCAGCCACAGAGAGAACAAATGAACGATAAGGAAATCATGCTCGCCACCCCACGCGGCTTCTGTGCCGGGGTGGAGCGCGCCATCGAGATCGTCGAGCGGGCGCTGCAGCGGTTCGGCGCACCGATTTATGTTCGCCACGAAGTGGTGCATAACAAGTTCGTCGTTGATGACTTGCGCAACAAGGGCGCAATCTTCATCGAGGAACTGGAAGAAGTCCCTTCGGGCAACACCGTCATCTTCAGCGCGCACGGCGTGTCGCAAGCAGTGCGTGACGAAGCCGAGCAGCGTGGCCTGCGTGTGTTCGACGCCACCTGCCCGCTGGTCACCAAGGTGCATATTGAAGTGGCCCGCATGCGCGAACAGGGCCGGGAACTGGTCATGATCGGCCACAAGGGGCACCCGGAAGTCGAAGGCACAATGGGTCAGGTCAGGGACGGCATCCATCTCGTCGAGACCGCCAATGACGTCGCCGGCCTCACCGTTGCCGACCCCGACAAGCTCGCCTATGTCACCCAGACCACGCTTTCGGTGGACGATGCGGCAGCGATCGTTGCTGCGCTTCGCGAGCGCTTCCCGAACATCGTTGGCCCCAAAAAGGACGACATCTGCTACGCGACCCAGAACAGGCAGGACGCCGTGAAGTTCATGACGCCGTTTGCCGACGTCGTGTTCGTGGTGGGCTCGAAGAACAGTTCGAACTCCAACCGTCTGCGCGAAGTTGCCGAACTGCGCGGAGTGCCCGCCTACCTGGTGGACAACGCTGACGGTATCGACCCGGCCTGGCTGGACGGCAAGCGCCGCATCGGCGTCACCGCGGGCGCGTCTGCGCCGGAAGTCCTCGTGGAGGACGTCATCGTGCGACTCAAGTCACTGAGCGGCGGAGCGGTGCGCAACCTCGACGGCGTGCCCGAAAAAGTGACCTTCCCGCTCCCCAAGGAGTTGCAGGACACCCCGTAAGGCAGATGGTCGGGGATGCGAGCCCTGCCCCCATCCCCGACCAGACAGCGCCACGGAAGCCACCAGGCGCAGCGCGCCCGGACAGCTTCCACGGACACACATCAGATATGCGGCTCCATGATGCGGCGATAGAACTCATGGAAGTGCTGCATCCCGTCCTCGTAGGGTGACTGGTAAGGCCCCACCTCGCTGCGGCCCTCCTTCAGCAGGGCACGACGGCCGCGATCCATGCGCTCGCCGATCTCGTCATCCTCGATCGCGGTCTCCATGTAGGCGGCCTGCTCGGCCTCGACGAACTCGCGCTCGAACTCGACGATATCTTCCGGATAGTAGAACTCGACCACATTCGTGGTCTTGTCGACATCGACCGGAATCAGCGTGCTGACAACCAGCACGTGCGGATACCACTCCACCATCACGTTCGGATAGTAGGTCAGCCAGATCGCGCCATGCGCCGGCTTCTTCTCGCCGTAGTAATCCTGCACGGCCTTGTGCCACCTGCCGTAGGTCGCCGACCCCGGCTTGGCAAGCGAAGTGATGCCGACGCGCTGCACCGAATACCAGTCACCGAACTGCCAGGAGAGATCATCGCAGGTGACAAACTTGCCCAGCCCCGGATGAAAGGGTGCAACGTGGTAATCCTCGAGGTAGACCTCAATGAAGGTCTTCCAGTTGTAGTTGCACTCGTGAATCTCGACACGATCCAGTTTGTAGCCTGTGAAATCGAGTTCGCGCGCCACCTGCATGCCGGCAAGGTCGGCATTGGCCGAGCGTGGCCCCTTGAACAGCAGCCCCTGCCAGTCCTCAAGCACGTCGCGCCGGAGATTGAGACAGGGATTATCCGCAAAATGAGGCGCGCCCAGCAGTGTGCCCTGCTGGTCGTAGGTCCAGCGATGAATCGGGCATACGATGTGCTCGGTCGAGCCCGACCCTTCGAGCATGATCGCCTGCCGGTGCCTGCAGACGTTGGACATCTGATGGATGCCCGCATCGGTGCGAAACAGCAGCTTGGAATGATCAAGCCATTCAAGCGAACGATAGTTGCCGACTTCCGGTACCATTAGCGCATGGCCAACGTACCCCGGCCCGGCATCGAAGAGGAGTTTCTTCTCCATCTCGAAAACCTTCTCGTCGAAGTACCATGAAACCGGCAGCTGCGATGCTGCTGGTGCCAATTGCGACTTGGCCGCGATATCGGACATTACCGAACCCCCTAATCTGGACCAGAATCCGGACAAATAAACGTAATATCTTAAGCGAAGCCCCGTTTGACCGCCAGACGCCCGATCGGTTATTTTCCCGTCTTTACCCGCGCCACGTCCTGATCCATGCCAAAGTCGGCGTCAGCTCCAAAATCCTTCGAAGCCGCAGTCTCCGAACTCGAGACCATCGTCCAGCAAATGGAATCCGGCACCCTGACGCTCGAGGATGCCCTCGACCGCTATCAGCGCGGCGCCAGCCTGCTCAAGTATTGCCAGGAAACCCTGAGCAATGCCGAGCAGCGCATCCGGGTACTCGAAGGTGATTCACTGGTCGACTTCAATCCGGACCCGACGCGGAGCGATACATGAGCCAGAACGACTTTGCCGACTGGATGCGTCAGGTTCAGGCGCGCACGGAAACCGCGCTGGCGGACGTCCTGCCCGACCCCAGCCTCGCCCCTGCCCGCCTCCACGAAGCAATGCGCTACGCGGTGCTCGGTGGTGGCAAGCGGGTTCGCCCGCTGCTCGTTCATGCTGCCGGGCAGCTCGTCGGCGCACCGTCGGCGCACCTCGACCATGCAGCCTGCGCGGTCGAACTGATCCACGCCTACTCGCTGGTGCATGACGACATGCCGTGCATGGATGACGACATCCTGCGTCGCGGCAAACCGACCGTGCATGTCGAATATGACGAAGCGACCGCACTGCTGGTTGGCGATGCATTGCAAACCCTCGCGTTCCAGGTGCTCGCAGACAACCCGGTCAGTGCCACGCCTGCGGGCCAAATCGCAATGATCCGCCAGCTGGCCACTGCCTCGGGCTCGCGTGGCATGGCAGGCGGTCAGGCCATCGACCTCGCTGCAGTAGGCAAACAGTTGTCGCGCGAAGAGCTCGAGTTCATGCATGTCCACAAGACCGGCGCCCTCATTCGCGCGTCGGTGCTGCTCGGCGCGCAGGCCGGCACGCCCCCCGACGAGGCGGACCTCCAGCGCCTGGACCGTTACGCCAAGCTGATCGGCCTGCTGTTCCAGGTGGTCGATGACATCCTCGATGCCGAGGCCGACACGGCCACGCTTGGCAAGACCGCGGGCAAGGATGCCGACAATGACAAACCGACCTATGTCAGCCTGATCGGGCTCGATGAAGCCAAGCGCCTGTCGCGGGAGATGCTCGCCGAAGCGCATGAGGCACTGGCACCGCTCGGCGAGCGCGCCGCCCGCTTGCGTGCGCTCGCCGAATACATCGTGCATCGCCCATTCTGACTCCCACCTTCTTCTGCCGGCCCGACACATGTCTCCGTACAAAAATCTAGAACGCATCACCTCACCCGCCGACCTGCGCGCCTTCGAACGCCGCGAACTGGGTCTCGTCGCCGATGAGCTGCGTGCGTTCCTGATTGAGTCGGTATCCAAGACCGGCGGACATCTGTCATCGAACCTGGGCACGGTCGAACTGACAATTGCCCTGCACTACGTGTTCAACACCCCGGAAGATCGCATCGTCTGGGACGTCGGGCATCAAACCTACGGCCACAAGATCCTGACCGGGCGCCGTGAAGCGATGAGCAATCTGCGGCGCTGGGGTGGCATTTCCGGCTTTCCGCGCCGCTGCGAAAGCGAATACGACACCTTCGGCACTGCGCACTCCTCGACCTCCATCTCGGCCGCCCTCGGCATGGCCGCAGCGGCCCGCGACCGCGGCGAAGAGAGGCAGTCGATTGCGGTCATCGGTGACGGCGCAATGTCTGCAGGCATGGCCTTCGAGGCACTGAACAACGCCGGCGACATGGAAGGCGTCAACCTGCTGGTGATTCTGAACGACAACGAAATGTCGATCTCGCCACCCGTCGGTGCGCTCACCAAGATTCTTGCCCGTCTGATGTCCGGCTCAACCTACAACACCGCCCGCCGCGTCGGCGAGAAAGTGCTGGGAATGGCACCTTCCGTTGCTGAGCTGGCGCGTAAGGTCGAAGAGCACGTAAAAGGCATGATCACCCCGGGCACCCTGTTCGAGGAGTTCGGCTTTCATTACTACGGCCCGATCGACGGCCACGATCTCGACGCCCTTGTGCCCACGCTGCAGAACCTGCGCAAGCTCAAGGGCCCGCAGTTCCTGCATGTGATCACCCGCAAGGGACAGGGTTACAAGCTCGCCGAAGCCGACCCCATTCTTTACCACGGCGTCTCCAAGTTCGACCGCAACGCCGGCATCCAGAGCAGCAAGACCGGCGGCAAGCTCACCTATACCCAGGTATTCGGTGACTGGTTGTGCGACATGGCTGCGACCGACCCGCGTGTCGTCGGCATTACGCCGGCCATGCGCGAAGGCTCGGGCCTGGTGCGTTTCGAACAGGAGTTCCCCGACCGCTACTACGATGTCGGCATCGCCGAGCAGCACGCGCTCACCTTCGCCGCGGGCATGGCCTGCGAAGGTTATCGGCCGGTTGTGGCAATCTATTCAACCTTCCTGCAGCGCGCTTACGACCAGCTGGTGCATGACATTGCGCTGCAGAACCTGCCGGTGGTGCTGGCAGTCGATCGCGGCGGTCTGGTCGGTGCCGACGGCGCGACCCATCATGGCGCGTTCGACCTGTCCTTCCTGTCGTGCATCCCGAACATGGTGGTGATGGCGCCGGCCGATGAGAACGAATGCCGGCAGATGCTCTACACCGCAGTCTGTCACGACGGCCCCACCGCAGTGCGCTACCCGCGCGGCAGTGGCACCGGCGTTGCGCCGGAAACCGCGATGACCGCACTGCCCATCGGCAAGGCCGAGAAAAAACGGCAGGGCAAGCGCATCGCACTGCTCGCCTTCGGCAGCATGGTCAATACGGCCACTGCAGTGGGCGAAGTGCTCGATGCGACGGTTGTTAACATGCGCTTCATCAAGCCGCTCGACGACGCGCTGATTGTCGAACTTGCCGCGAGCCACGACCTGCTGGTGACGATCGAGGAGAACGCCGTCATCGGCGGCGCAGGCTCGGAGGTCGCACGTGTCGTTGAAACACTCGCCGAACGTCCGCGCATCCTGCGTCTCGGCCTGCCCGACAATTTCATCGACCATGGCGAGCAGGGACAACTTCTGGCCTCGATTGGCCTCGACAAGGACGGCATTCTCGCAAGTATTGCGAAAGCCTATCCAGGCAATAGTTGAGTAAGCTTGTCGGGATTGCTAGCATTCGCGCTCAGAAAGGGCGCAGATCCCGACCACAACAGAGAACACACATGAACACCCAGGCAGCACAGGCCATTCCCGACGTCCAGAGCAGCATCGATCGCCGCGAGATTGCGATCAACAAAGTCGGGATCAAGGCGATCCGTCACCCGATCAAGGTCAGCGACAAGTCGGGCGGCGTGCAGCACACCGTTGCCACTTTCAACATGTATGTCGGCTTGCCCCATAACTTCAAGGGCACCCACATGTCGCGCTTCGTTGAGATCCTCAACAGCAACGAGCGTGAGATTTCGGTCGAGTCCTTCGAGCCGATGTTGCGTGAAATGGTGACGCGCCTCGAGGCCGAAACCGGTCACGTCGAGATGAGCTTCCCCTACTTCATCAACAAGGCAGCACCGGTATCCGGCGTGCAGAGCCTGATGGATTACGAAGTCACCTTCATCGGCACCATCCACGAAGGCGGTCGCTACGCGTTCACCATGCGCATCATGGTGCCCGTCACCAGCCTGTGCCCGTGCTCGAAGAAGATCTCCGAATACGGCGCGCACAACCAGCGCTCGCATGTCACGGTCACCGCAACGCTGAACGACCATCTGTGGATCGAGGACGTCGTACAACTGGTTGAAGGCCAGGCCTCGTGCGAAGTCTATGGCCTGCTCAAGCGCCCCGACGAAAAGTACGTTACCGAGCGCGCCTACGAGAATCCGAAGTTCGTCGAAGACATGGTGCGCGACGTCGCCGGCCTGCTCAACCATGAGCCGCGCATCGACGCTTACGCGGTCGAATCGGAAAACTTCGAATCGATTCACAACCACTCGGCTTACGCACTCATCGAACGGGACAAGCGTCAGGCGGCCTGACTCATATGACTCTGCCCGCCGTCCCGTTGTCGGTGCTCGATCTTGCGCCGGTTCCACAGGGCAGCACGCCTGCCGACGCGCTGCGCAACACCACCGAGCTTGCACGTCACACCGAGCGCCTCGGTTTCAATCGCTACTGGCTTGCCGAACACCACAACATGACCGGCATCGCCAGTGCGGCGACGGCGGTGGTCATTGGTCACGTGGCCGCGGCAACCTCGAGCATTCGCGTCGGCGCTGGCGGGATCATGCTGCCGAACCACGCTCCGCTTGTCATTGCCGAGCAGTTCGGCACGCTTGAGTCGCTCTTTCCCGGGCGCATCGATCTCGGCCTCGGTCGCGCACCGGGCACCGACCAGCGCACCGCGCGCGCATTGCGGCGAAACCTCGCCAGCAGTGATGACAGCTTCCCGCAGGACGTCGCGGAACTCCAGTTCTACTTTGCTCCGCCACAAGCCAACCAGCCTGTGCGAGCCGTTCCGGGCGCAGGTCTCGATGTGCCGATCTGGCTGCTCGGCTCCAGCCTCTACAGTGCGGAGCTCGCAGCCCACCTCGGCCTGCCCTTCGCCTTCGCGTCGCACTTCGCGCCGCGCTTCCTGATGCAGGCAATCGACCTCTATCGCAGCCGCTTCAGACCATCCGCCGCGCTCGACAAACCCTATGTGATGGTCGGCGCCAATGCGATCGGCGCGGACGGCGACGACGAAGCGCAGTTTCTGCTGCGCTCGCTGCGCCTGCGCTTTGCGGGCATGGCCCGCGGCGTGCGTGGCACGCTTCCGCCCCCGGAGGACTTCAAGGAAAGCGACTGGACGGCAGCAGAGCTCGCCTTTGCCGACGAGTCGCTGTCGTGCGCGGCAGTCGGCACCACCTCAAGCATGGCCACGCAACTGTCTGCGCTCGCCGCGCAAACCGGTGCCGACGAAATGATCCTCACCGCGCAGATCTTCGATCACCAGGCGCGGCTGCATTCGTATGAGGTCCTTGCCCAGGCATGGGGTCTGGCGCCCCTGAGCGCATCGCAAAGCTGAATCGCTGCGTGGCACACGCCCCGCAGCGGGCTGAAGCCTGTCAGCGTGCTGGCGCACCCGCAGTGAGCCCCTGCCGCAATTCGCGCAGTTTTGCCTTGATTCGACGTGCGTTGTCGACGCCCATCCGCACCATGACCTTCTGCCCTGCGGACAAGGCTTCGAGTTCGGGGTCTTCGAAGCGGTAACGCACCTTGGGTTGAATCAGGCGAATCGGGCCTGCGACTTCGGGCGCCGCCAGCATGTGATCAATGACGACGACCAGGCGATCGTTGAAATAGGCAGACGGGTAGCCAAGCTCGTCATACGCGGCCTGAAACAAGGGATACAGCCGCCGGTACGCGGCAACGAGCATGCGCATGTCGGCCTGCTCGGCGAACAGCACGTACGGCAGATAACGTGCCTCGTTGTCGGCCGCAATACTCCGTGCGCCGTCCTGTTCGTTAACGATGAACCCGCCTTCGGCCTTGCGCACCGGGGAGCGAGACAAGGGCAGCCGCTCACCAGGCAGGTTATCCACCGTCACCACGATCCGCCGTACGAGATCCTTCACCACGACAAGCTCGCCCAGACCGCCGCCAAAGCTGCTGCCGAACTCCGCAGCCACACGGTCGTCACTGCCGGCGAGCTCGGGCGGTGGTGCGACTGCAGCCTCTGCCGGCGCCTCCACCACGGCGAGCTCGGGCACAATCGGGTAGCGAATGACCGGCTCGATCAGCCCTGACGACGCAGGCTCCGCCGGCTGCTGCACTTGCGGGACCGGTTCGGCCGGCTTGACTTGCTCGAGCGCTGGCCCGAACCCCAGATACGCAACACCCGCTCCGATCGCAAGCACCGCAACCAGCAATACACCCTTCAGCGTTCTTGAGCTCACCCGTCCCCCCGTCAGTCGTGTCCGACGCAGCGCAGCGTCACCCCGTTCGGGGCGAAGCACGCGCGCGTTCCCGTCATCCAAAACAGCCTCGGACGGAACGACGGATTCCATCGCCCCGCGCCGGCAACAGGAACAACAATACACGGACGGGGCGCGCGTGTCCGCCCCGCCGCAGGGCGGACACGTCCACCGCGTTCAGGCGAAGAAGCGCAGCGCGGTGTCGACCACTGCGCTCGCCTGCGGCACGAAAGCCTGTTCGAGCGGGAAACTTGCCGCTGCGGGTGCGTCCGGGCCAGCCACCCTCCGCACCGGCGCCTTGAGCTCAGCAAAAGCCTTGTCCGCGATGGTAGCGGCAATCTCGGCGCCGACACCGCAGCTCCGGCTCGCCTCATGCACGATGATGGCCCTTCCCGTCTTCCTGACCGAAGCGAGGATACTTGCCTCATCCAGCGGCTTGAGCGTGCGCAGATCGATGACTTCTGCCGACACCCCCTGCCCGGCAAGCGTTTGCGCCGCTTCTTCGCACACTGCGACCGTCTTCGCATAGGAGATCAGGGTGACATCCTGCCCCGCCCTGCGTACCGTCGCCTCGCCGATCGGTACCAGACATTCGCCGTCCGGCACGTCGCCGGCAACGAAGGCGAGACCGATATCGACAAAGAACAGCACCGGGTTGTCATCTCGAATCGCAGCCTTGAGCAGTCCCTTGAAATCCGCCACGCTGGAGGGCATGACCACCTTCACGCCCGGGCTATGCACAAACCAGGCTTCGATATTGTGGTTGTGCTGGGCACCGACACACCAGCCGGCGCCGGTCATCGTGATCGCCACCAGCGGAAAACTGAACTGTCCGCCGGACAGATAGCGCAGTTTTCCCGCACTGTTGACCAGCTCGTCCATCGCGTAACACAGGAAAGGCGCGAACAGCAGGTCGGCAACGGGACGCAGCCCGGTGGCCGCCGCACCCGCAGCCGTACCGGCGATGATGCCCTCGGCCAGCGGGGTGTTGCGCACCCGCTCGCGCCCGAAGGCCTCCAGCAGCGCATGTCGTTTCGTCGCCACGCCTTCGCCCATCAGCATCACGCGCGGGTCGCGTGCCATCTCCTCCGCCAGCGCCTGGTCGATCGCTTCCTGAACTGTAATCTGTGCCATTTTTCCTGGCTCCTCAGGCGTAGACATCGGTGACGAGTTCATCGATCGCGGGATAGGGCGAGTCCTTTGCATAGGCGACCGCCGCGTCGACACGGCTTTTCGCCGCCGTCCTCATCGTCGCGATGGCGTCGGCATCGAGCCGTCCGGACTCCCGCAGGCTGGCCTCGAAGCGCGACAGCGGGTCACGCGCCCACGCAGACGCCAGCTCCTGCGCATCGACGTACGCCTGATCATCGGGTTCGAAATGCCCCCGCAGGCGGTAGGTCCGGGCTTCGAGCAGAAAGGGCTTGCCGCTGCGGACCACGTCCAGCGCCTCAGTGGCTACTGCGCGCACCGCCTCGACGTCGTTCCCGTCCACCGTGACACTGTCGATGCCGAACGGCGCAGCCCAGCTCGCGATACGATCGGCCAGCATGGTCTCGCGCCGGCTGACAAAGGCCTGCCATTCGTTGTTCTCGCACACGAAGAGAATGGGCAAACCCCACACCGCGGCAAGATTTAGCGATTCATGGAACCGCCCTTCGCAGGCTGCGCCGTCGCCGAAGAAACACACGACGACACCCGCGCGATGCAGCATCTTCTGTGACAGCCCGACGCCACATGCCAGCCCGAGTTCGCCGCCCACGATGGTCGAGGTCAGAATCACCCCCAGCTCACGCGCCGAGATGTGCAGCGAACCACTCTTGCCCTTGCAATAGCCGTCCCTGCGCCCCATCACTTCCGCGAAAAGACGCCCGGGGTCTGCCCCGCGTGCCAGCAGATGCCCGGCGCTGCGGTGATTGGTGAGAATCAGGTCATCCCTGCCCAGCGCCGCAATCACACCCACCGCGCAGGCTTCCTGACCCACCGAGGTACAGGTGCCGGGCACCCCGGATTCGGCCTGCAAGGCCGCCGCCTGCTTTTCATAGGCACGGATCAGCTGCATCATCTGCAACAGTTCTTCCGGCCGCTCGCCATACAGTTTCACGCTCACGCCACACCTCCTGCTCCGCTTCGGTCTGTGAGTCCGGCGCCAGAAGCGGCCGGACGCGACAGACTCTAGCCGCAGGAACTTCCCTGCGGCACGGGCTTAGGAAACATTTAGCATGATGCGAATGAAATCTTAGACTTCGCCCCGCGCTCAGGCCTGGATCAGGCTCAGCGGACGCTGAACACGCAGACGGAAACGCCCGCGCCCCGTCTTTTCGATCTGCACGGGCGCCGCGCGTTCGACCAGCCGGCGTGCAAGCAGGATCAGCCGCGCCTCGAGATTGTCGCTGATCTCGGGCAGCCGGATTCTGGGGTCGAGCCGCAGTTCACGATTGGAAAACTCAGTCTGCCCCTTGTCAACGTAGTCGCGAACCAGCGCCAGAAAGATGGAACCGGCCACGCCCTTGATCAGGTAGTCCCCATCGAGAAAGACGCTGTCGTTCTCGGCGTAGTGACGCACGGTCACTGCCCGGCCCCGCGCCGGGGATGGCGAGGGCTCAGGCTCAACGGGGTCCTCGCCGGTCTCATGGCTGTGCTGGAGCACACGTATCGCCGCCCCCAGCTGCCCCGCCAGTGCAACCAGGGCGTCCTCGTCGTCATAGCCGAAGCGCAGCTCCTGCGCGCTCTCGACATACAGCATGCCAACGAGCATGTGACAGACCATGATCGGTACGGCCAGCTGGCTGCATGACGCGGGAAGTCCGGGCAGCGGGATCTCGGTTTCGATTCCCCTCACACCACTTTTCTCGAGGCCGCTGCGAATCGCCCGCCCATAGCTGTACTCGGCTGCAAAATGCCCGATCCTGATTGGCGTGCGTTCGCGGGCAGCAACGCCGATGATGCCGTCGCCGAGCGCGATTTCCGAGCCCACGCCCGAGCTCGGATACCCTCTGCTGGCAACCGTGTACAGGTGTCCGCCCCCTTCGTCCAGCATCAGCACCATCGCATGCTCGATGTCGAAGTGACGTGCAAGCCCCGCCAGCAGACGCGACAGCAAACCCTCCAGGTCGGCGGCACCGCAAAGCATCTCGGAGCACGCCCGCAAGGACGACAGCCTGTTGCGGTGAACCGGCGGCAGGACGACGACCTCGCCCGGCACCTTCTCGATATCGAGTACGCGATAGACGTCCGAACCCAGCAGGCGGAAAACGCCGCTCATGCCGGTATGCGAAGCGATACCGGCCAGCCTCACCTTCATGGTCTCGAACAGCGGCCCACTGTCCTCGGTGCGCAGGTACTGCAGGCTCAGCCGATAGTGAGCCGCAGTGTGGGGGTCGATCACCGACACCCGCGCATAGGGAGACGCCAGAATATTGCGCCGCGTGGTGTTGAAGAACTGGTAGGACAAGGCGACATGCTCGCTGTCCACGAACTGAACCTGCGAAAGATAGGCAACGTTCGGCGTGCCGTCCGGCGCGCAGGTGGCGATATTGCCCGGCACGACACCATCCAGGCAATCACGTATGCTTTCCAACCTCACCATCACCGTGCCCCTGCAAGCGGCTCGCCGGCATGCGGCCCAGGCGTCTGGGAAAACGCGGACGTCGGCCTAAATCGCACCATGACAAGCTCATCCACCGGACAGGCGAGCAGCGCGCGCACCATTTCTTCGGTATGACCATAGGGTGCCAGCACACCAACGAAGCCGTCGCGGTAGCGGTCGACCAGCGCTGCGTCGCCGGGCTCGAGGCGCAGGACCAGGGCATCGTCCCCCTTGAGCTGCAGGGTGCGGTGTGTGCTTGGCTCACTGAAAACGACCGCTAATGCGCCGCTACGTCGAACACCATCGAGCACGTCCGCCGCCGCCTTCACCCCGAAGATCACGTTCACGCTGTTGCAGTCCTCCGCGACACGGCAACCGAGCCCGCGCGCCAGGGCTGGGAAGCCCCCGGGGCGACAGGAAGCAGCATTGATCGACACCGCGCCGGAGATGAACTCCGCGTGCGCGCGATCGAGAATCGGCGGGCGTGAACTCGACATCGTGTTCAAATCATAGCCGCGTTTGCAGACACTTCCAGCTCCTGCATGGCCCTGCATCGCCCTTAATGCGCGCCTTGGAAAGCGGCTCGGACACGCACCTTCCGCCAGCTGCGCAAGCCCCATTCCGCCCTGATCCCCGGGAACTCGAGCATGAAAAAAACGCCCCTGCCGGTTTCCCGGACAGGGGCGCTTCACTGCGCCGGCGAGTCTGCTCACGCAGACCCGCCCGGCCTGATGCTTCAGATTTCGACGGTGTCGGCGACTTCCTTGAACTCGGCGATCTGGTCGAAGTTCATGTAGCGATAAACCTCACCCGCCTTCGCGTCGAGCGACTGGACCTGCGCCAGGTACTCGGCAACCGTCGGGATCTTGCCGGTCAGCGCGCACACTGCGGCCAGCTCGGCAGAGCCGAGGTAGACCTGGGTGTCGATACCGAGACGGTTCGGGAAGTTACGCGTCGAGGTCGACATCGCCGTCGAACCCTTGCGAATCTGCGCCTGGTTACCCATGCACAGCGAGCAGCCCGGCGGCTCCATGCGGGCACCGGACTTGCCGAGCACCGAGTAGTAGCCTTCTTCGTTCAGGATCATGGCGTCCATCTTGGTCGGCGGAGCCACCCACAGACGGGTCGGGATGTCCGACTTGCCTTCGAGCACCTTGGCCGCGGCACGGAAGTGACCGATGTTGGTCATGCACGAACCGATGAACACTTCGTCGATCTTGGCACCGGCAACTTCGGACAGCAGCTTGACGTCGTCCGGGTCGTTCGGGCAGGCAACGATCGGCTCCTTGATGTCGGCCAGATCGATGTCGATCACAGCAGCGTAATCGGCATCGGCGTCGCCCGACAGCAGCTCGCCGTTGGCGATCCACGCTTCCATGGCCTTGATGCGACGACCCAGGGTGCGGGCGTCCTGATAGCCATTGGCGATCATCCACTTCATCAGCGTGATGTTCGAGTTCATGTACTCGACGATCGGCGCCTTGTCCAGATGCACCGTGCAGCCAGCGGCAGAGCGCTCGGCCGATGCGTCGGACAGCTCGAATGCCTGCTCGACCTTCAGATCGGGCAGACCTTCGATCTCGAGGATGCGGCCGGAGAAGATGTTCTTCTTGCCCTTCTTCTCGACCGTCAGCAGGCCCGCCTTGATGGCGTACAGCGGAATGGCGTTGACCAGATCACGCAGGGTGACGCCGGGCTGCATCTTGCCCTTGAAGCGCACCAGCACGGATTCCGGCATGTCCAGCGGCATCACGCCGGTGGCAGCAGCAAACGCGACCAGACCGGAACCGGCCGGGAAGGAGATGCCGATCGGGAAACGGGTGTGCGAGTCACCGCCGGTACCCACGGTATCGGGCAGCAGCAGACGGTTGAGCCAGGAGTGGATCACGCCGTCACCCGGACGCAGCGAAACGCCGCCACGCGTCGAGATGAAGCTCGGCAGTTCGCGGTGAGTCTTGACGTCGATCAGCTTCGGGTAGGCCGAGGTGTGGCAGAAGGACTGCATCACCAGATCAGCCGAGAAGCCGAGGCAGGCCAGATCCTTGAGCTCGTCGCGGGTCATCGGGCCGGTGGTGTCCTGGGAACCGACGGTGGTCATCTTCGGTTCGCAGTAGGTACCCGGGCGAACGCCCTTGCCTTCCGGCAGGCCGCAGGCACGACCGACCATCTTCTGTGCCAGCGAGAAGCCCTTGCCGCTGTCGGCGGGGTCTTGCGGCAGACGGAACAGCGAGGACGGCGGCAGGCCAAGCGCTTCACGCGCCTTGGTCGTCAGGCCACGGCCGATGATCAGCGGAATACGGCCACCGGCACGGACTTCGTCGAGGATGACCGGGGTCTTGAGTGCAGCTTCAGCGATTTTTTCGCCGTTCTTGAAGGCGGTGACCACGGCAGTTGCCTGGTCGACCTTCAGTTCGATCTCGTCGCCCATGTCCATCGACGAAACGTCGATTTCGATCGGCAGCGCACCGGCATCTTCCATCGTGTTGAAGAAGATCGGCGCAATCTTGGACCCCAGACACACACCACCGAAGCGCTTGTTCGGCACGAAGGGGATGTCTTCGCCGGTGAACCACAACACCGAGTTGGTGGCCGACTTGCGCGAGGAACCGGTACCGACCACGTCACCAACGTAGGCGACCAGGTTGCCCTTGGCGCGCAGGTCTTCGATGAACTTGATCGGACCGCGAACACCGGCTTCTTCCGGGGTGATGCCCGGACGCGGGTTCTTCAGCATGGCCAGCGCGTGCAGCGGGATGTCGGGACGCGACCACGCATCCGGTGCCGGCGACAGGTCGTCGGTGTTGGTTTCGCCGGTGACCTTGAACACGGTCAGCTTCTGCGACGCGGGGACTTCCGGACGGCTGGTAAACCACTCGCCGTCGGCCCAGGACTGCAACACGGCCTTGGCGTTTGCGTTGCCAGCGTCGGCCAGCTCCTTGACGTCGTGGAAGAAATCGAACATCAGCAGGGTCTTCTTCAGACCTTCAGCCGCGACCGCACCGACCTCGGCATCGCCGAGCACGTCGATCATGGGCTTGATGTTGAAGCCACCCAGCATGCTGCCGAGCAGTTCGACAGCCTTGGTGCGCGACACCAGGGCACAGGTTTCTTCGCTCTTGGCGAGCTTGGCCAGGAACTCGGCCTTGACCTTGGCGGCATCATCGACACCAGCCGGTACGCGGTAGGTGAGCAGTTCGACGAGGAACGCTTCCTCGCCGGCAGGCGGATTCTTGAGCAGTTCGACCAACTCGGTAGTTTGCTGCTTGGTCAGGGGCAGCGCGGGGATACCGAGGGCGGCACGCTCGGCGACATGGGCACGGTAGGCTTCAAGCACGGCGACTTCCTTCCAGTTTGTGACGGTGGCAGGGGCTCCGAACGGGGATTCTCCCGCACGGATCAAACGAGATTATATGTCTTTTATAAGACTTAGGGTGCAGTGCAACACCCAGCACGGTCTCAGACACGACTCAGGCATCCAATTCTACTCCCGACGCATCTACCCACAATAGGCCATTGGCAAGGATTTGGCAGGTTTCGCGGCACACAGCGGAATCCGGGGAACATCACGTGCCTCGGTCTGGTCGGAAACGACACACGGGCATTGCAACAGCGCCCACCCACCCGCAGGAGATGAGCCATGCCCCATGAAAAGTTCGACACGCTGAAGACCTTCTCGACCCGCAGCGGTGCAAGCGGCCGGTATTACTCCCTGCCCGCCCTGGAGTCGGCCGGGGTCGGCCCGGTATCCCGACTGCCGGTGTCGATCCGCATCGTGCTCGAGGCGGTGTTGAGGAACTGCGACGGCCGCCGGGTGACCGAGCGGCATGTGCGCGAACTTGCCAACTGGGCACCCGATGCCCCGCGCAACGCGGAGATTCCGTTTCTGGTCGCACGTGTCGTCCTGCAGGACTTCACCGGCGTTCCCCTGCTGTGCGACCTTGCCGCCATGCGCAACGTGGCCGTCGAACAGGGCAAGGACGCAAAACGGATCGAGCCCCTGGTTCCGGTCGACCTCGTCGTCGATCATTCGGTCCAGGTTGACCACTTCGGCACGCCGCAGGCCTTGCAGCAGAACATGACGCTCGAGTTCGAACGCAACCGCGAACGCTACCAGTTCATGAAGTGGGGCATGCAGGCCTTCGATGCCTTCCGTGTCGTTCCGCCGGGCATTGGCATCGTGCACCAGGTCAATCTGGAGTACCTGTTCGAAGGCCTGCGTCATACCGGCGACCTGTATTACCCGGACACCCTGGTCGGCACCGACTCGCACACAACGATGATCAACGGCGTGGGCGTGGTGGGCTGGGGCGTTGGCGGGATCGAGGCCGAAGCGGGAATGCTCGGGCAGCCGGTGTATTTCCTGACGCCGGACGTGATCGGTGTCGAGCTCCGGGGTCGCCTGCCGGAAGGCGCAACGGCCACCGATCTGGTGCTGCGCGTGACTGAGATGCTGCGGCGCGAGAAGGTGGTGGGCAAGTTCGTCGAGTTCTTTGGCGAGGGAACGGCGGCACTGAGCGTGACCGACCGTGCGACCATTGCCAACATGGCGCCCGAGTACGGAGCAACCATGGGCTTTTTCCCGGTAGACGAGAAAACCGTGGCCTACATGCGCGGAACCGGGCGCAGCGAGGAAAGCTGCGAGCTGATCGAAGCCTATTTCCGGGCGCAGCAACTGTTCGGCGTGCCGCGCGCCGGCGAGATCGATTACACCCGCACCCTGACGCTGGACCTCGACACCATCGTGCCCTCGCTCGCCGGACCGAGCCGGCCGCAGGACCGCATCGAACTGCCCGCCATGCGGCGCACCTTTGAAGCGCTGTTCTCGGCCCCGCCCGCCGACAACGGCTTCGGCCGCGCCGCCGAGCAGCTGGACAAGCGGGTCGCAACCCGCCTCGATGGCGTCGACCTCGGCCACGGCGACATCCTGATCGCCGCCATCACCTCATGCACCAACACCAGCAACCCTGCGGTGATGATTGCCGCCGGGCTGCTTGCACGCAAGGCCGTGATGCGCGGCATGCGGGTCAAGCCGCACGTCAAGACCTCGCTTGCGCCAGGCTCGCGCGTCGTCACCGAGTACCTGGGCAAGGCCGGGCTGCTCGAGCCGCTGGCAGAACTCGGATTTGCGCTCGCAGGCTACGGCTGCACCACCTGCATCGGAAACTCGGGCGATCTCGCGCCGGCGCTGAACGAAGCCATCACCGGCAATGACATCGTCGCCGCCGCAGTACTCTCGGGCAACCGCAACTTCGAGGCCCGGATCCATCCGAACATCCGTGCGAATTACCTCGCCTCCCCTCCCCTCGTGGTGGCCTACGCCCTGGCTGGGACCGCCAGAATCGACCTGAGCAGCGAAGCGCTCGGCACCGACACGGACGGCAAGCCGGTATTCCTGAAGGACCTGTGGCCAAGCTCGGACGAAATCGCCGAGCTCATGCCCTTCGCCATGGATCCGGCCACCTACCGCCGCCTGTACGCCGATTTCAGCAAGGACAATGCACTGTGGCAGGAGATCGCCGCCCCCACCGGGGAGGTTTACGACTGGCCCACCTCCACCTACATCGCGCGCCCGCCCTTCTTCGACGAGTTCACGGTCACACCCGGTGCGGTGTCGGACGTCATCGGCGCGCGTCCGCTGATGCTGCTCGGCGATTCGGTGACCACCGACCACATCTCGCCCGCGGGAGCCTTTTCCGAATCGAGCCCTGCCGGGCAGTGGCTCAAGGGAGAAGGGGTACAACGCAAGGACTTCAACTCCTACGGTTCGCGCCGCGGACAGCACGAAGTCATGGTGCGCGGCACCTTTGCCAACGTCCGCATCAAGAACCTGATGCTGCCCGCGGGTGCGGACGGCAGACGGCGCGAAGGGGGTTACACCCTGCTCGACGGCGAGGAGGCCACCGTGTTCGACGCTGCCGCAGCATGGCGGTCACGCGGTACGCCCACGGTGATTCTGGCCGGAGAGGAATACGGTACCGGCTCCTCGCGTGACTGGGCGGCAAAGGGCACGGCACTGCTCGGCGTGAAGGCCGTCGTCGCGCGCAGTTTCGAGCGCATCCACCGCTCCAACCTGGTCGGCATGGGCGTGCTGCCCTTGCAGTTCGAGGGCGACGTCAGCTGGGACTCGCTCGGCATCGACGGCAGCGAGACTATCGACATCGTCGGCGTGAGCGCCGACATGCAGCCGCAACAGCATCTGAACATGCGCATCCACCGCGCCGACGGCAGCCAGGAGGACGTCAGCCTGCTGTGCCGCATCGACACGCCGATCGAGGTCGAGTATTACCTGCACGGCGGCATTCTTCCCTACGTGCTGCGCGACATACTCTTCCCCGACGGCGCGGCGCACGGCTGAACCTTTTTGCGCCGCGCACAACGCGCGGCGCATACCAATCTCAGCCTGATGGGGCAAAATGGGCACTCGACATCACCGGTAACAAGATGAAACCCACCCCCTGCCCCTGTGGATCCGGCAAGGACTTCAGCGCCTGCTGCGGCCCGGCCATTGACGGCACGCTCAGCCCACAGACTGCCGAGGCGCTGATGCGCTCGCGCTACTCGGCCTATGTGCTTGAGAACGAAGCCTATCTGCTGGCGACCTGGCACGTATCGACCCGTCCGGCACCGCCGCTGTTCGACACCGCTCCGCTGCCAAAATGGATCGGGCTGCAGGTGCGTGCACACCGGCAGACGGACGAAGCACATGCCGAAGTCGAGTTCCTTGCACGCTACAAGGTGGGCGGACGTGCCCACCGGCTGCACGAAACCAGCCGCTTCGTGCGCGAGGACGGACGCTGGCTCTACCTTGACGGCGACATGCACGATGCGGACAAGAACCGCTGAAGCCACCCTATAATCCGCTGCATCAACCCCGAAGCCTCGCCAACGAGAACAACATGAACCTCGAAAAAGTCATCTTCGGTTTCTTCATCCTGCTCGCTGCCACACTGAACTTCGGCTTCTTTGTCGGCGATATTGCCGACCCCGGACACCACGACATCTATGAGCTCTTTGCCGCGATCGTCGTCAGCCTGATCGCCACCATGCTCAAGTTCGGCGACCGCACACAGATTGGCGCCATCCATCTTGCAACCAGTCTGGTGGCCGACCTGCAGCTCATTGCCGCAGCCATGGTCTGGGGTTACGCCGCACACATCGCCGCGAGCGGATTGACGCCCGAGATGACCGCACGCGTCGTCTCGCTGTCGGGCGGCGCCCTGTTCGCAAACGTCGTGTCGGTCGTGATCCTGATCGCCGAAACCATCATGCAGCGTCGCTGATGAACGAACCTCCGTTCGAACCGCTGGCGCGGCACCATAGCGTCTTCTTCCTGATCATGCGGCGGCTGAGACTGCCGCTGATCCTGCTGATCTCGATCGTCGCGATGACCGTGCTCGGGCTCACACTCGCGCCAGGCGTCGATGGCGACGGACGCCCTCATTACCTGAGCTTCTTCCATGCGCTGTACTTCGCCAGCTACACCGCAACCACGATCGGGTTTGGCGAGATTCCCTATGCGTTCTCGGATCAGCAGCGGCTCTGGGTGCTGGTCTGCATCTACCTATCGGTGGTCGGGTGGGCCTACACCCTCGGCACGGTGTTCGCCATTCTGTCGGACCGCAACCTGCAGCAGGCGATCGCGACGCAGCGCTTCGTCCGCGCCGTCCAGCACCTCGGCGAACCCTTTTACCTGATATGCGGCTATGGCGAGACCGGCCGTCTGATCTGCCACGCGCTCGACCGCCTGGGCTACCGTTCGGTCGTCATCGAGCGTGAAGAATCCAAGGTGGGCGAAATCGACCTCCACAGCTACGCTGCAGACGTCCCCTTCCTCACCGCTGATGCCAGCAACCCCGAGACGCTGCGCTATGCCGGCCTGACCCATGAAAGCTGCATCGGGGTCATCGCGCTCACCAACGACGACAGCGCCAATCTCGCCATCGCCATTGCAGCCCGTCTGCTGGCGCCGCGCCTGCCGGTCATGGCGCGCGCGGAAGCCCTTGAGACCGCGGCAAACATGGCATCGTTCGGCACGCCGCACATCATCAACCCGTTCGAGAAATTCGGCGACACACTCGCGCTCGCACTGCATGCACCGGCCGCGTGGCAACTGCTGGGCTGGCTCACCGGCCTGCCAGGCACAACCGTAGAGCGCCACCGGGAACCGCCGCGAGGTTCCTGGGTGCTGTGCGGTCACGGACGCTTTGGCAAGCTCATGGTGGACGCGATGGACTCGGAGGCGGTGCCAGTGACCATCATCGACCGCCAACCGCCGGATGACGCCACGCACCGTTGGGTTCAGGGTGATGGCACCGGCGCGGTGGCCCTGCTTGAGGCCGGCATCAAGGACGCCGTCGGCATCGTGGCGGGCACCAGCTCGGACGTGGACAACCTGTCCATCGCGGTGACCGCGCGTGAGCTCAACAAGAACCTGTTCGTCATCCTGCGCCAGAACCACTATGCCAACCGCGCCCTGTACGGCGCCTTCGAGTCGGACATCACCGTGGTTCCCAGCGAGATCATTGCCCATGAATGCCTCGCCATTCTGAGCACGCCGCTGCTGGCACCGTTTCTCGACGAGATTCGCAGCCGCGACGAAGAATGGTGCGCCTGGCTACTCGATCGCATGACGCG
This sequence comes from Parazoarcus sp. PS-13 R2A, assembly GCF_057621855.1. Lineage (NCBI taxonomy): Bacteria > Pseudomonadati > Pseudomonadota > Betaproteobacteria > Rhodocyclales > Zoogloeaceae > Parazoarcus > Parazoarcus sp. PS-13 R2A. Next base: position 92,260 of record NZ_JBYEXN010000016.1, on the reverse strand, counting down.
CCGCCTGGGCTGGACCGTGCCCGATGTCTGGAGCGAGCGCATCAACCTGAGCCGTGCGCCGGCCCTTTACCGCCGGCTGATGCGGGGCGAAACGATCACGATCGACCAGTTGCTGCGCTCGCATGGCAACCGTAATGAATTCCTGGCCTGCGAGGTGCTCTACCTGGTGCGGGATGACGACGACGACCTCGTGATACCGGCCGCAAACACCGCGGTGCGACCGGGCGACGAACTGCTGCTCGCCGGCAGGCCCGGGGCACGCGGCCGCTTCGGCTTCAATATCGCCAACGAACACTCATTGAACTACATCCTTACCGGCACCGACCTCCCCGGCGGCTGGATCTGGGAGAAGCTTGCGCAACGGAAAAAACAGCCGAGCAACCGTCACCTGCCGTAACCCGTGACGCTCGCTGCGGCGTGCGTGCTCAGCCCTCTGCCACCAGCAACACGTCCTCACCGTTGAAATGCACCTTCTGTCCGATCCGCAGCTTTGCGCGTTTGCGCGACTCTGGGCGGCCATCGACCTTCACCAGTCCGGCCTCGACCGCAGCATGTGCTTCCCCACCCGAACTCACCAGATTGGCAGCCTTCAGCAGCTGGTCCAGCTGAATGTAGTCACCGCGCACCGCAAACGTCGTCGTCATTTCAGTTCTCTCATCGTTCAGGTCGATGACACGCTGCCCGCAAGTGCTTAAAAGCCACGAGCCTCATGTCACAATGGCGGGCATTGTCTCCCAGTGTTCGTCCCGATGACCAGTTCGCCATCAACCCCGGCCTCCAGCCTGCTCGAGCTGAGCGACCGTTGCACCCTGAATGCACTCGCTGCAGGCACCCTGCAACCGATCAGCACCGAGAAGATCGTACTCAACGATGGTGGCTTCGACTTTTCCGTGCGCTGGGTTTCATCGCTTGAACGCAAGAACGCTGCCCGTGTCGAGGCGGTGACCCGCCGCACCCCCGACTTCAACCCCTTCCTGCCCCCGGAGCCCACGCTGACCGTAGCGCCGCTGGGCCCGGACCATCTGGCGGTGCTCAACAAGTACCCCGTCATCGAACGCCACCTGCTGATCATCACCCGCCACTTCGAGGCCCAGACTGCACCGCTCAGGGTGGCGGACTTCTCCGCACTGGCACGGGTCATGCATGCACATGGGGGCCTCGGCTTCTACAACGGCGGCGCGGTGGCGGGCTCCAGTCAGCCGCACAAACACCTGCAATGGGTTCCGAGCACCGGCAGCCTGCCCGGCTTCACCCGCACGCTTGGCGCCGACACACTGATCGGTGAGAACCCGGCACTTCCGTGGCGCCACCGCTTCGTGCGCCTCGACGCCAAGGTGTGGACAGCGTCAGCTGATGCCGGCGAGCAACTCCACGCGGCTTTTGTGCGTGCATGCACGGCCCTGGAGATGCCCTTCAGCGCCGAGCCAATGCCGCCGTACAACCTGCTGTTGACGCGTGACTGGCTGCTGGTCGTGCCGCGCAGCCAGGAAAAAATCGATGATATCTCGGTCAATGCGCTGGGCTTCGCCGGTTCGCTGTTTGTCCGCCGCAAGGAACAGATCGAACAGCTGCGCGCGCATGGACCGCTCGCCCTGCTGACCGCCGTGGCGCAGCAGCGGCGCTGAACACGCGCCGCGGCAAGCGCGAAGGCGGGCTCAGCGCCGCAGGGTCGCGGCTCAGGCGGTGGAAACCTCGGCCGCCGGATCTGCTGCAGCCACGGTCACGCGCGAGGGATGCGGGTTCGGCAAGGGTGGCAGATTGATCTTGGCGCGCAATTCGTCGCACTTCGGGTTGGGGGTGCCGTCGTCGAAATACACCGGAAACTCGCGGCACGGAGTCGGACGGTTCTCGTAGATCGAGCACGAAACCTGCTGACCGAGCGTGCCCTCGAGTGCTGAACAGCGGCGATTCGCATCATTGCTGCCCTTCATGCAGCGCATGAAGGAATTGAGCTTCTCGGTCATGGCCGCAGGAACGAAGCCGCCAGGTGCGTCGTCAGCCTCACCCCAGTAGAAGGAAATGCGGAAATGGGTGCAGCAGATGCCGCAATCAAGGCAGGGATTGAAACTATCCATGGCAAACCCGTCGACGAGATGAAGAACGTTCCCGAACGGGACCGCCTCCGGATCGACTTGGCGTCATGCAGGCCACATACTCGTACAGCAGTCGTGTGGGCATGATCAGGCCATCAAATCCGGCGACGGCATTCTAGCCATTGCCGGACATTGCGCAAGCACTATTTATTCTTTTATTTCAGCTGCTTGCAAACACAATTTGCAGAAATGTTTCGGACAATTCATCAGGCAGACATGCGATCGCCGCGACCGACGTGCAGCCACGCCAAAGCGGGCATCTGCACAAACCGGATCGGCACCACACGCCGCACCCGGCACAGGGCGCAAGACGCCGCATGGTGCGCGGCGCCTTGCCACATTCAGCGCTTACTCGGCAGTCGCACCACAACATTTCTTGAATTTCTTGCCGCTACCGCAGGGGCAAGGGTCATTGCGGCCCGCCCCGGCGGTCGAGGGGCCCGGCGGTGCATCGACGGGCAGCGGCTGCGGCGCGGGCAGGTCCATATCGCGCCAGTGCGAGAAGATGTCGTTGGCCGCCTCGCCCATCGCCGCGAGCCAGCCCAGCCGCGTGTCGTCGTCGACTGCATCGGCACCGTCTTCGGTCCACGGCGAGAGGACCGTGTTCAGGGTTTCGCGTACCGCTTCGACTGCGTCCTCAGGCAGGCCTTCACGCCAGTCCTTGCGCCATGCGTCCAGCCCCTGGGTGAAACCCTCCACCCACTCGTCGCCGAGCTTGATGGTGTCGACGTCGGTGATCGCAAAGCAGAACGGCTCCCAGCAGCTTTCGTCATCGTCATCGAGCCCCAGCGTGGTCGCCATCTCGTTGTAATACGACAGCACCAGCCGGATGGCTTTCTGCACGCCCTTGCCCGAGCCAAAGCTCATGCCCTCCTCGTGTGCAGACCACACGGCCGGCAGCCAGCGCTCTACCGGAATCGGCTGCGGCGAGAGCAGCACGCCGGCCAGAAAGCCGTCGAGCATTTCGAGGTTCATGCAGTCCTCGGGGACGATATCCGAGGTGAGCATTTCTTCCAGCTCCTCGAACTCCTCGTCAGACATCAGGTGCGGGTTGCCCGAATCGGTGGTCATGTGTTTCTCCAGGGTAAGCAGGGCGATGGCATCGGTTGCATATGCAATCCAGACTGCCGGGGGTTCATTTCAGGTCGATGATCAGACGATACAGGGTCTGACCGGAATCACGATATTTGCGCTCAAAGGGGGTCAGCGGCACCGGCGCCTCGAAGGACTCCCACGGCACTTCCTGCCCCAGCACCTGCCCCAGCGCCGCAGCGAACTCCTCGACATACACCGACCAGTTGCTGCGCAGCTCGAGTACGCCCCCGAGCTGCGGAATGAAGGGGAACACCGGATGGGCATGCCAGCGCCGGGTCAGGTGCCCGATCTTGGGCCAGGGGTTGGGATAGAGGATGTAGTGCCGTGCCAGGCGCAGATCGGCGGCATGCAGCAGGCGCCAGTAATCCACCAGATCCGCGCGCACGAAGACCATGTTCTTCGGCATCAGCGCATCGGGATAAGGCTTGCGACGGGACAGGCGGTCCTGCGACTGATCGACGCCAATCACCCAGTGATCGGGAAAGCTGCGCGCGAGCTGAATGGTGCTGTGACCCACGCCACAGCCTGCATCCAGGATCAGCGGCGCCTGCCGGTCCCATCCCGAAAGGCTGGCCTCGAAGGCGTCGCGGTTGTAATCGTTTATCGGCTTGCGAAAGGGCTCGGCGAGGTGGCGGGCCACCTGCTCGGCGAGCCTGTCGTGCACGCCCTGCTGGGCGCTCACCGGAATGGTGGAATTTGCGTAACTCAAGGAAGGCTGTCTCGTGTTTGGTCAGGCTGCAAGCTGGGCGGGTTCGCCGAGAATGCCCCGGCTCACCAGTACCTGGTCGATCTCGGCCAGCGTCTTCAGCGGGCGGATCTGCATGAAAAGCGTCTCGGCCTGCTCGTAGCGGCGCCGGAGCATGTTCAGCCACTGCTTGATACGCCCCGGCGCGTGGTGAGCGGCCACCTTTACAACCACCCGGTCGCGGAACTCGGCAATAAGGGGGGCAAGCAAGGCCCACTCGGCCGCACGCACCCCGGCATCATCGTCCTGACCGAGGCGAATACGTCGAGCGAGAAAGGGGTCGCTGACGGCCCCGCGCCCGAGCATCACGTCAGTCGCGCCCGACACCGCCCGACAGCGCGCCCAGTCGGCCGCGGTCCACACCTCTCCATTGGCGACGACGGGCACGGACACCACATCGGCGATCCTGCCCACCCACTCCCAGTGTGCGGGCGGACGATAGCCCTCGACCTTGGTGCGGGCGTGCACCACGAGCTCGGACGCACCGCCCGCGGTCAGCGCCTGCGCACATTCGAGCGCACGCCCCTTGTCCACCACGCCGAGTCGCATCTTGGCGGTCAGCATCATGTCGGAGGGCAGTGCTGCGCGCACGGCACGCGCGATGTCATGCAGCAATTCGGGTTCGTCGAGCAGTACCGCACCACCGCGGTGACGATTGACCGTCGGTGCGGGGCATCCAAAGTTGAGGTCGACCGCAGCCGGTGCGAGCAAGGCGAGCTGTGCAGCATTGTCAGCCATTGCCACCGGGTCGGAGCCGAGCAACTGAACACGCACCGGCATGCCGCCGACGGCCCTGCTGCCGTGATCGAGTTCGGGCACAATGCGACGGAAACAGCGGTGCGGCAGCACCGAACCGGACACGCGTGCGAATTCGCTCACTGCGCAGTCATAGCCGCCGATACGGCTCAATACGGCGCGCAGCACGTCGTCCAGCAAACCTTCCATCGGCGCAAGCAGCAGGCGCAAAGTGTCTCTCGCGGTCGGGTGTTGGAAAAGCAGCGCATTGTAAACGAAGCCAGATCATTGCGCGCTTGCCATGCGTGGAAGAGTCGAGGATAATCGCGTGTTTTCAATTTAGGGTGGTCACAACCGCCGCCCGCCGTACTCAGGATCTGACATGAAAGCGGAAATCCATCCCAATTACAAAGACGTCGACGTGACCTGCTCCTGCGGCAACACGTTCGTCACCCGTTCGACCATCGGCAAGCAGCAACTGCACGTTGAAGTGTGCGCCGAGTGCCACCCGTTCTACACCGGCAAGCAGAAGATCGTCGACACCGCCGGTCGCGTCGAGCGCTTCCGTCAAAAGTACGGCAACGTACAGCGCGCAAGCTGAATCGCCGTCGCGTAACAGCGATAGCGCATCACAAAAAGGCAGCCACGGCTGCCTTTTTTGTTGCCCGGCCAGCCGCCCCGGCACAAATGGCGGCCACTGCGCCCCCGGACGCGTCATGCACAATGCAAGCGCTCCGCGAGGCCGATACAATGCAGGTCTTGCGGACACTGGTCTGCCCCATCGACACCGCTACCGAGCGCGAATGCCCCCCCGCGAACCTTACAACCCCTCCGCACTGCAACGCCGAACCTACGGCACTGTCGGCCTGACCCTGCTGGTCGGGCTCTACCTGCTGACCGGCCTCACCGGGCACGAACCCTGGCGCGGCGACGACGCACGCCACTTCGGCCCGGTGTTCTCGATGCTGCAGGGCGAAGGCCTGCTGTTCCCCGCCATCGCCGGCCTGCCCTTTCCTGATTTTCCGCCGCTGTATTACTGGGTCGCTGCGCTGCTGGCAACGCTCACCGGAAGCATCCTGCCACCCCACGATGGCGCACGACTCGCCAGCGCCGTTTTCACGGCAATGACGGTGTACTGGATTGCGCGCGCCGCCGAACGCTTCTACGGGCGCCCGGCGCGCACACCCGCAGCCCTGCTGACCCTGGGCAGCCTCGGGCTGGTACTGCACGCTCACGAAACCCAGCCAATGCTCGCCCTGATGGCGATGGTTGCGCTCGTGATCAACGGGCTTGCCAGAGTTCCCCAGCAGCCAGTCGGCGGCAGCCTTCAGGCAGGCCTGGGCAGCGCCCTCGCACTGCTCGCCGGCGGCCTGAGTGGCGCGATCCTGACCCTGCCGCTGTTTCTTCTGGTCATGACGGCCTGCCCCGACTGCCGCAACCCCCGGGCCAGCGGCGGCCTGCTGGCGGGTCTCTCGCTGGCAACAATCCTGGGCGCCCTGTGGCCCCTGCTCATCCACTTGACCGAGCCGGAACTCCTTTCCCTCTGGCTGCACCGGGAATGGACCTCGCTCACCAGCGATGCGCTGCGCGGCGGCGACCTCAACCGTCTCGTCGAACTGTTGAGCTGGTTTGCGTGGCCGCTCTGGCCGATCGCGCTCTGGGCACTGTGGCGCGCTCGACGCCGAATGCTGGAACTACGCTGGATGCTGCCGCTGCTGTCCGCGCTGATTGCGATCGGCATCATCATCGCCGAGGGCGATCTCTCACCGACGGCGGCCCTGCCCCTGCTTCCCTCCGTCGCTCTGCTTGCCGCGGGTGGCGTTCCGGTACTGCGGCGTGGCGCAGCCAATGCCTTCGACTGGTTTGGCGTGATGAGCTTCGGGGTCTTCGCCACCCTGGTCTGGATTGCCTGGACCGCTCAGGCCTATGCATGGCCGCCCGGGCTGGCGCGCCATATCGCACGGGTAACGCCGTCCTTCACCCACGGCGACGGACTGCTGCAACCGGCCATCGGCATTGCGATCTGCGCACTCTGGATCGTGCTGGTGTGGCGCCTGCCACGCACGACGACGCGCGCGACAGCAAACTGGGCCATGGGCATGACCATGCTGTGGTGCCTGGCGGTCACCTTGCTGATGCCCTGGTTCGACTACGGCCGCAGCTACCGCCCGGCGGTGACGTCGCTGCAGCAGGCCCTGCGCCCCCACAAGGCTGAATGTGTCGCAAGCACGGGGCTCCCCGACGCGGTACGCAGCGCACTCGACTACTATGCAGGCATTCGCCCGGCGCTCACCCGCGACGGCACCACGCCCTGCCGCCTTCTGCTGACCTATTCCGTCCGCCGCCAAGCCGACGGTAAACCGGGCAGTGGATGGCACCGGGTGTGGGAGTATCGGCGTGGCGGCGGTAAACAGCTGGAAGTGCTTCAGCTCTACCTTCGCACCGACAGCGACTGACAAACCTCTGCGTGCCGCAGCCGCGGCGGCCCGCCAAAAGAAGCGAAGCCAGCGGCATGAACTGCGGCTGGCCTCGAACAAGGCAGGTGCAGCGTGCGAGCGTGTCAGCCCAGACGCAGGAAGTTGTCCCGGTAGTGCGCCAACTCGGCGATGGACTCCTGAATATCGGCCAGCGCGGTGTGCGCCCCGGCCTTCTTGACGCCCTTGTACACCTCCGGATTCCAGCGCTTCGCCAGCTCCTTCAGCGTCGACACATCGAGGTTGCGGTAATGGAACCAGGCCTCGAACTGCGGCATGTAGCGCACCAGGAAGCGACGGTCCTGCCCCACCGAATTGCCGCACATGGGCGACGTACGCGACGGCGTCCATTCCTGCAGAAACGCCAGCATCTGCGCCTCGGCTTCAGCCTCGGAGACAGTGGACGCACGCACCCGATCGATCAGACCCGACTTGCCATGGGTATTCTTGTTCCAGTCATCCATCGCATCGAGCACGCTGTCGGGCTGATGCACCACGATCACCGGTGCTTCGGCGACGGTATTGAGATCGCTGTCGGTAATGACGACCGCGATTTCGATGATGCGATCGGTGTCCGGTTCGAGGCCGGTCATTTCCATGTCCAGCCAGATGAGGTGATTCTGATCCTGTGCCATAATCCTTGAGCCTTTCGTGCGCCGGGCGGGCTGTCCGCGGCGAGATGAAACATTCCCGGCCGCGATTGTGTCACATAATGGTCCATCACTTCCCGTCGGCTTTCCCGGATGTCCCCACACCTGTTTACCGTACTCTTCCTCATTGCGCTCGGCAGCACGCTCCTCGTCAAGACGGGCCTCATGCTGCGCCAGATCCGGCACGTGCGCGCTCACCGCAATGCTGTGCCAGGTGCGTTTGCCGACAGCATCGGGCTTGAGGCACACCAGCGGGCTGCGGACTACACCGCCGAGCGGGTGCGACTCAGCCTGGTCGAGCTCGCAGTCTCGGCGGTTTTCGTACTCGCACTCACCATCGGCAGCGGCCTGCAGCTCATCAGCACCCTCTGTGCAGGACTGTTCGATGTAGGCTCCATCGCCCATGGTGTCGCGCTGCTGGCCATGCTCGGCGTAATCAGCGGGGTGATCGATCTGCCTTTCTCCCTGTACCGTACCTTCGTCCTGGAAAAGCGCTACAACTTCAATCGCATGACCCCCGCCCTGTTCGTCTCCGACAGCCTCAAGCAGGCGGCGCTGGCAGCGGTGATCGGCCTTCCGCTCCTCACCGGCGTGCTGTGGCTGATGGCCGCAATGGGCGCAGCGTGGTGGGTCTGGGTGTGGGCCGTCTGGCTCGGCTTCAACCTCCTCGTCCTGCTGATCTGGCCGACCTTCATTGCGCCGCTGTTCAACCGTTTCAGCCCGCTCGCCGACGAGCAGCTCAAGCACCGCGTCGAATCGCTGCTCGATCGCTGCGGCTTCCGCTCCAAGGGGCTTTTCGTGATGGACGGCTCGCGCCGCTCCGCGCACGGCAACGCCTACTTCACCGGCTTTGGGGCTTCAAAGCGCATCGTGTTCTTCGACACCCTGCTCGACAAGCTCACGCCCCAGGAGGTCGAGGCCGTGCTTGCACATGAACTCGGCCATTTTCACCACAAGCACATCGTCAAGCGCCTGCTGGTGCTCGCCCCGGCCAGCCTCGCGCTGTTTGCGCTGCTTGGATGGCTGCTCTCGCAACCCGCCTTCTTCAACGGCCTCGGCGTGACTCAGACCGGCACCGCAGCCGGGCTCGCCCTGTTCTTCCTCGCGCTGCCCTGGTTCACCTTTGCCCTGACGCCGCTGATGAGTCAGTGGTCACGCCGCCATGAATTTGAAGCAGACCGCTACGCAGCCAGCCATACTCAGGCAAACGACCTGGTCAGCGCGCTGGTAAAGCTCTACCGCGACAATGCTTCGACACTCACGCCAGACCCGGTGTACTCCGGCTTCTTCGACTCACACCCGCCGGCTGCAGTGCGTATTGCACGGCTTCAGGGCTGACACACCCGGAGCCGTGACGGAGAACAACAAGGAGGATGACATGAAAAAACATCTGCTGATCGCGCTTGGCTCCACGCTGATGTTCAGCCTTCCAGCTGCCGCAGATCCGTTTGCGGAAGCCGACATCAAGCTGGGCGGCGAGATGCACGGCAAACTGTGCGTCGCCTGTCACGAACAGAAGTACGGCGGCAAGGACGGCTCGGACATCTATGTCCGGGTTGATCGCCGCGTCAATTCGCCCAGCGCCCTGAGCCAGCAACTCACGGCGTGCACGACCATGCTCAATCTTGATTTGTTTCCGGAAGACGAAATGCACATTGCCGGCTATCTGAACAAAAACTACTACAAGTTCAAGTGAATATTCGCAACGCAGGCAGCCGCAAGCGCGCCCAGGCAGAAACAAGCACCGGCACCGTTGTCGCCGCCTTTGGCCGTCACTACGAAGTGGACACCGCGGATGGGCGCCTGCGCTGCTATCCGCGGGGCAAACGAAGCAGCTTTGCCTGCGGCGATGAAGTCGACATCGCCGCCGCCGGCGACGCGCAGGGCGTCATTGAGCACCTGCACCCACGGCGCAACCTGCTGTGGCGCTCGGATGCCTTTCGGGAAAAACTGATCGCGTCCAACCTGAGCCACATCGGCATCGTCGTCGCCACCGAGCCGGGCTTTTCGGACCTGCTGATATCACGCTGCATCGCGGCAGCGGAAAGCCAGGACATCACCGCAGTGATCGTGCTCAACAAGGCCGATCTGACGGATCGACTGGAGACAGCACGCAATCAGCTCGCCCCGTTTTCCGCACTCGGCTACGAGGTGCTCGAGGTTTCGGCGCTGGATGGCGCGGCATCGCTGAAGGCCAGCCTGTCCGGGCACCGCAGCATTCTTGTCGGACAGTCCGGCATGGGCAAATCGACGCTTACCAACGCGCTGATACCCGAGGCCGAGGCCGCCACGCGCGAGATCTCCACCGCACTCGACACCGGCAAACACACCACGACCTTTGCGCGCCTCTATCCGCTCGGCGAAGGCTGGCTGATCGACAGTCCGGGCCTGCAGGCTTTCGGACTTGCCCACATGACAACGGATGAACTGGTCGAGAGCTTCATCGAGTTTCGACCGCACCTTGGCAAGTGCCGCTTCCGCGACTGCAGGCACGAGGCCGAACCGGACTGTGCACTCCTCGGCGCACTCGCGGCGGGACAGATTCACCCCCGCCGCTTCGAGCACTACCGCATCATTCGCAGCGAAATCGCCGCCGCGAAACAGGCCAATCCGGGCTGGTAAATGAAACGGGAGGCAATCAAGGGCCTCCCGTCTGTGTTCAGCAAGCAGACCTGGCGACCGCGTCAGGACACCGGCACCAGGAAGTCGTCCGCAATCCGGTTGCCCAGCGACTGCACGCGATCGAGCAGACGCATGGTGTAGCTATGCAGCCCGCCACGAACGATGTCATCGATCTTGCCAAAACGCAGTTGCGACTCCAGTTCGCCAGCCTGACGCTCGGTCTCCGCCGACTGGGCGTTGCTGACACCCTGAAGGTTGGCATAGACCTCCTTCATGCAGCGCGCCAGCGAACGCGGCATGTCGGCACGCAGCAAAAGCAGCTCGGCCACACGCGCCGGCGTGATCAGATCGCGATACACCTTGCGATAGACCTCGAAGGCCGACACCGAGCGCAGCAAGGCGCTCCACTGATAGTAGTCGGCAGCCCCGCCCTCCGACTCGCCCGCAGGCAGCAGGATCTGGTACTTCACGTCGAGAATCCGCGCGGTATTGTCGGCACGCTCGAGGAAGGTGCCGATGCGGATGAAGCGCAGCGACTCATCCTGCAGCATGGTGCCGATGGTGACGCCACGCGACAGGTGAGAGCGGTACTTCACCCATTCGAAAAACTCGCCGGGGCCGACATCGAGAAACTCTTCGCGGGTGAAGTCGCGCATCTTCAGCCAGGTGGCGTTGGTAGTCTCCCACAGCTCCGAGGTCAGCGTTCCGCGGACAGCATGCCCGTTCTCGCGCGCAGCCAGCAGGCAGCTGCGAATGCTCGAGTGGTTGGTGGGCTCGAAGATCATGAAATCGAGCACATTGTCGGGTGTTATCTCGGAGTGGCGCTCGTGAAAGGCCGCCTCGAGCCCCATGATCCGCAGGGTTGCGCCCCAGGCCTGGTCCTCCTGGACCTGCGACTGCGGCATCATCGACATGCGGTAATTCACGTCCAGCATCCGTGCAATATTCTCTGCCCGCTCCATGTAGCGGGCCATCCAGTACAGGTGATCTGCAGTACGGCTCAGCATTGTCTGTTCTCCATCAAGCCATTCATCACGCTTCAAGCACCCAGGTGTCCTTGGTTCCGCCACCTTGCGACGAGTTCACGACCAGCGAACCTTCGCGCAGCGCGACCCGGGTCAGACCGCCGGGAACCAGCTGGATCTCCTCACCGGACAGGACGAAGGGACGCAAGTCGATATGGCGCGGCGCAATCCCCGACTCAACAAAGGTCGGGCAGTTCGACAGTGCAAGGGTGGGCTGGGCAATGTAGCGCTCGGGGTGGGCCACCAGCACCTTGCGGAAAGCCTCGATTTCATCCTTGGAGGCCGCCGGCCCCACGAGCATTCCGTAACCGCCCGAGCCGTGCACCTCTTTCACCACCAGCTCCGAAAGGTGATCGAGCACATAGGCCAGATCTTCCTTCTTGCGGCACATCGAAGTCGGGACGTTGTGCAGGATGGGCTCCTCACCGAGGTAGAAGCGGATCATCTCGGGCACATACGGATAGATTGACTTGTCATCGGCCACGCCGCCGCCGATGGCATTGGTGACGGTGACCCCGCCCGCCTGGTAGGCACCCAGCAGTCCCGGCACACCGAGCACGGAGTCGGGCCTGAAGGCGGTCGGATCGATGAAGTCGTCATCCACCCTGCGGTAGATCACATCCACGCGCTGCGGGCCTTGCGTGGTGCGCATGAAGACATGATCGTCCTTGACGAACATGTCCTGCCCCTCGACCAACTCCACCCCCATCTGCTGTGCCAGAAACGCATGCTCGAAATACGCGCTGTTGTACGCCCCCGGCGTCATGACAACCACCGTCGGGTCGGTCACCCCGGTCGGCGCCACGCTGCGCAGCATGTTGAGCAGCATGTCAGGATAGCGATCGACCGGCGCCACCTTGTAATGCGAGAACAGACGTGGGAAGAGCCGCATCATCATCTTGCGGTTCTCGAGCATGTAGGACACGCCCGAAGGCACCCGAAGGTTGTCCTCGAGTACGTAGTACTCGCCCGCGCCGGCACGCACGAGGTCGACCCCGGCGATATGTGCGTAAATTTCACGCGCGACATCCACCCCCTGCATGACCTTGCGGTACTGCGCGTTGTTCAGCACCTGCTCGGGCGGAATGTGCCCCGCCTTCAGGATATTCTGGTCGTGGTAGATGTCGCCGATGAACATGTTCAGCGCCTTCACCCGCTGCCTGAGACCTGCAGCGAGGATGGTCCATTCCTCTGCGGGAATGATGCGCGGAATGATGTCGAACGGAATCAGGCGCTCGGTGCCTGCATTCTCCCCATACACCGCAAAGGTGATTCCGTACCGGTGAAACAGTGCATCCGCTTCAGCCCGCTTCTGGGACAAGCGCTCCGCGGGCATCTCGGACAGCCAGTTGGCATAAGAGGCATAGTGCGGACGAACCCGCCCCGCCTCATCGGTCATCTCGTTGTAGAAATTCTTGATGGTCATGACACGAAGCCTGCCTTTCTCGTTGTGATTCCGGACGAGTAGATAGGAGCGAAAAACGTGCCAGCATAAAAGCAGGCGCTAACCCATCAGACGGTAGCTTTGGATCAGTTTACGCACCATGTAAGTGCATACCCGAGGCATTGCACCAAAATGTGGTGCATCGCGCCTCCAGCGGGTGGGCGTGCACGAATCCGGCGCATAAAAAAACCCCGCCGAAGCGGGGTTTTTGCAAGGCAGGAAATCCTGACGATCAGATGCGTTCCCAGATCGTGGTGATGCCCTGACCGCCACCGATACACATGGTGGCCATGCCGTAGCGGCCATTCACACGGATCAGTTCATGCAGCAGCTTGGTGATGATCACGCCACCGGTTGCACCAACCGGGTGCCCCAGTGCGATGGCGCCACCGTTGGGGTTGACCTTGGACGTATCGAGTTCCAGACCCTTGTTCACCGCGATCGACTGGGCAGCAAAAGCTTCGTTGGATTCGATGACATCCATCTTGTCCAGCGACAGGCCAGCGCGCTGCAGCGCAATCTTGGAGGCAGGGATCGGACCTTCACCCATGAGTTCGTTCGGCACGCCGGCAATGGCGTAGGACACCAGGCGAGCGATCGGCTTGTGTCCAGCAGCGGCAGCCTTGGCAGCCTCAGCCAGCACCAGGAAGGAGGCGGCATCGTTGATACCCGACGCGTTACCTGCGGTGACCGAACCGTCTTTCTTGAACGCCGGCTTCATCTTGCCCAGCGCTTCCATGGTGGTTGCACGCGGATGCTCGTCGGTATCAAACACGACCGTACCCTTACGGGTTTCGAACGTGATCGGCACGATCTGGCTCTTGAAACGGCCTTCAGCAATTGCAGCGGCAGCACGATTCTGCGACTCCAGCGCGAATGCGTCCTGATCTTCGCGGCTGATGTCCCACTTGCTGGCCAGATTCTCGGCCGTGATACCCATGTGACCAACGCCGAACGGGTCGGTCAGCACAGCGACCATGGCGTCGATCGCCTTGGTGTCACCCATGCGGGCGCCGCTGCGCAGCGCAGGCATCAGGTATGCCCCGCGGGACATCACTTCCACGCCGCCGCCGATGGCGAAATCGGCGTCGCCCAGCAGAATGGCCTGAGCGGAGTTAACAACTGCCTGTTGGGCCGAGCCGCACAGACGGTTAACCGCGAACGCAACGGATTCCTTGCTCATGCCACCCTGGATCGACGCGAGACGGGCAACATAGGCGTAGCGGGAATCAGTCGGGATGCAGTGACCGACCGCAGCAAACGATACTGCCGCAGGATCGACACCAGCGCGTGCGATTGCTTCCTTGACCACCAGTCCACCCAGTTCGCCCGGCTCGATGTCCTTGAGCGAGCCATTAAAGCCACCCACTGCGGAACGAACGGCACTCAGCACTACGACTTCACGATTAGCCATCAATACACCCTCCTCGAAAATTAACCGCCAACCCAGCCCGCAAGACCCAGCAGGGCAAGCATTACCAGACACACGACCAGTGCTCGCCAGACGAGCCCGACCGTGCTTTGCATGTAATCGGCGTCGGCTTCGTCTCCCAGCCCCATTTCAGGCCGCTCGACGATCTCTCCCGAAATATGTATGGGCATGCCAAGACGCACACCCAATGCACCGGCGCCGCTTGCAATCAGTATAGCCGAGCACTTGTCCGGCCACAGCATTGCCTGCGTGCGCCAGCAGAAAACCGCATCCTCGAAATCCCCCGCCACCGAAAATGACGCAGCGGTAAGACGTGCGGGCATCCAGTCAATCACGGCGAACGCCTGACGCGCGAAACGACCGAAGCTGCCGAACTCGTTGTCGGTGCGAGCGCCCCATTCGTCGTCGAAAAAACGCGCAAGACGGTACATCAGCGCTCCACTCGCCCCCGGGAGCAGCACGAACCAGAACGCCACGCCGAACACGCTGCGGTGAGAAGCGATCAGCGCCTGTTCAATCGCAAGCCTGGCCACCTCGCTGGAACTCGCCTCCTGGTACTGGCCACCACGCCATTCCGACAACAGTGCGCGCGCGCGATCGATTTCGCCCATGCGCAACGCAAGATGGATGTCGGTAAAGAAATGACTTTCCTGCCTGAAGCCCATGGTGAAGTAGAGCACCACGATGTTGAACAGGAAGGCCAGCAGCGGATGCATGTGCCACAACGCGAAGAAGGCGATTGCGCACGCCACCGTCGCCAGCACCACCACCAGCACCCAGGCAATGCGCCCATTGCGGGCCTGCCCGTCGTTGAAACGCACAACCAGCGCCCCCGCAAGCTTGCGCAACGGCCCGACGACGAGTTGCTGCACGGAAAGCGGTCGAACCTGCTCGATCAGCAGGGCAATGATGAGCGAAAGAAGCGTCATGCGAATTCGGTAAAAGGGGAAAAGTCGTCGTGAATAATGGTTTGCACCCAAGATACCACAAACACCGTGACTTCTTCGCACGCGCGCGGCCACGAAAACCGGTAAACCGCGAAACCATCGACCGCGACGGGTGACCGCGCAAGACTCAGTTCAGGGCGATTCCGCCAGGCTCAGGACCGTACCGGATCCACCTCGGTCAGCACTCGATAGAGCGACATCAACATACCGGCGGTCGCACCCCATATGTAGTAATCGCCATACGGCATCGCGTGGAAGTGCCGCGTGCGCCCCTCAATCTCGAGGCTGTGGCGCAAATGATTTCCCGGATCGAGGAAATGCGACAGCGGCACCTCGAACGCTTCCGCGACTTCAAAGGTATCGAGCGTCAGCTCGAACGGCGGATGAACAAGGCCGACCACCGGCGTGACGCGAAAGCCGGTACCGGTAAAGTAGTCAGGCAGGGCGCCAATGAGTTCCACCCGATCGGCACCCAGCCCGATTTCCTCCTGCGTCTCTCGCAGCGCCGTGGCGACCGGCGACGCATCCCCTTTCTCCACCCGCCCGCCGGGAAAGCTGATCTGCCCCGGATGATGATGCAGATGATCTGTGCGGCGTGTCAGCAGGACTGACGCAGCATTGTCTCTCAGCACCAGCGGCACCAGCACTGCAGCAGGCATGTGCGCATCACCCCCAGCCATTTCGGGCCAGTCGGAACCCGCGGGCAGATCCCGCGCAGCTTTCAACCGCTGCTTCAACGCTTCAGAACAAACATCCCGCACCTGTGACTCCTTGATTCCATCCACCCGCCCTGTCGTCGCTCCGCGACAATCACAGACTCATCAATAGCGCTTGCGCAGTACAAGCCTGCTTCCCTCGCGCGTCATCTCCATCCGGCTGAGAAAACTCATCCCAAGCAAGGCAAGCGGGAGATCGTTCTCAAGCACTGAAGCCTCAACATCGTTCAGCACCAGCGTGCCAACCCTGACCGAATCCAGTCTGACCCTCCACACCTTTCTCAACCCCGCTGCAGTCTGGGTTGCACCCACCTCTGCCTTGGACAGGTCGATACCGAGACGACGCGCATCCGACCGGCCGATGGAGACGACCG
Organism: Parazoarcus sp. PS-13 R2A; assembly: GCF_057621855.1. Lineage (NCBI taxonomy): Bacteria > Pseudomonadati > Pseudomonadota > Betaproteobacteria > Rhodocyclales > Zoogloeaceae > Parazoarcus > Parazoarcus sp. PS-13 R2A. The sequence continues at coordinate 75,908 of NZ_JBYEXN010000016.1, read as the reverse complement.
AGGCCCCCGTATCCACGAGAAAACGGATCGCACCATTGTTGACATGTCCATTGACAAAAAAATGCCCCTGACTGTCACCCTCAAGGTAGACATCTGAATTGCCCTCCGCTGCAGCGCGCCTGACGACGCGCTCACCCAGCCGCACGCTTTCCCGTCGGCCATCAACAACGATCCGGGCAGTGTCGCCGTCGATTGCGACGAGTTGCACCCCCTCCGGCGTGCGCTGCCCAACGGACAAGGTTCGAGGGGGACCACCGTCTACCACCAGCACCGCCTTGTTGGCGAAGATTCCGGCAACGGCCACATCTGCGGCGGAAGCACATATCGGAAGCACTGCACTCAGGCTGACGATGAATCTGCTCGACCAGCGAATGGTCATTGACATGGGGTGACTCCAGCGATGCTGAAACGGTCTCTGGTTATTACATACTTGGCGTTGTTCGTCGAGTCAGAAGCACACTGGTTTCGACCATGATGAGCGCCCGGGCACGGATTCCCGACGTCCATCGCCACCTCGACACAGCTAAGACTCAAACATTATTGACCGACCGGTCGATCAATTTCGCAGTCTTTTGATCCAGGTCAAACTCTGCCGGATCAAGCTGCCTCATCTTTCACTTCGCGCAGCACACGCTGCCACCAAGACCAAGATGAGGAGACAGGCATGGCACATAACGAGAAGCTGGCGATGACGATGGAGTTTCCGCCGGCAACCGAGCAACCGAACATCTACCCGCTGTCGTGGAACGCGCAGACCGCCAAGATGGAAGAGGTCTGGGATGCGGCACAGCGCGAGAACTGGGACCCCAAGAAGCTGCCGTGGGACACGCTCGATGTCGAGTCCTACACCTGGGAAGAGCGCGAGTCGATCGCTTACTGGTGGACCCTGCTGTCGGTGTTCGATGCCTCTGCCCCCCCGGTGTTTGCAGAAGCCTTCATCAAGACCTATGAAGTGCACGAGGAAGACCCGGTGCGGCGCTGCTTCTTCTCGGTCACCCGCGACGAACAGAACCACGAGCAGATGTGCGGCCTCGCGATTACCCGCTTTCTCGGCCATCCCGATCCGATCACCTACGATCCAAAAACCGAACTCGGCAAGCGCCTGCAGAAGAACGCGAAGTGGCTGTACTACAACGGCGGCCGCTACTGGACGGGCTACAAGAAGGCCGTGCCCAAGTATTCGCTGGCAGTGCTGTTCTCATCCTTCCTGATGGGCGAGATCGCCGCGGCGACGATCTTCAAGCAGATGCATGACAACTCGCGAGAACTGGTGTTCAAGGAGGCGTTCCGCAACATCGGCCGTGATGAAGGCCGCCACATGGCGATCTGCATGGCGCTGATGGAGCGCGACTACCCGAAGCTTCCGCCCGAGGACAAGGCACTGGTCACCAAACAGATCCGCGCTGGCTACCTCTTCCTGTCCGCAGTGCTGTTCGAGCCGCCGATGGAGTTCTGGGACCTGCCCGCCGAGTTCATCGACAACCAGCGTGAGGCCGAGGAGGTCGCCCGCGGCGCCGGTTTTGGCGTACCGAGCTACGAGGCCAAGAAGGAAAACTGGAAGGCTGCGATGCTCAACCTCAAGGGTGTGCTCGATCGGTACGAGATTCCTTTCCCGGCAATCCCTGAAGTCGGCATTTCCGGCCAGGAGATCTCCGACATCGACATGAACGACATCATTCCGGTGTTCTGATCAGGGCAGGCCTGCCCTGCCCCGCGCCGACGGACCTGCCCCCGTGGATGCAGGTCCGTCCGGCTGACAACGCCAGCCAGCGCAGTATCCAACAACAGCGACGACGAAACAGACGCCGTCCGCACCGACCTCAGCGAGACAAGCGATGCAGAAGATCAAACTCCACCCCTCCGGTCGTGAAGTGGACTGCCAGGGCGGTGACACCGTCCTGGCTGCCCTCGAGCGTGCCGGCTATGCGCTGCCGAACAACTGCCGCGCCGGCGCCTGCGGCGAATGCAAGGTCAAGGTAATCTCAGGGCAGTTCGACCAGGGCATGGTGCTGGACATGGCGCTATCGCAGGAGGAGCGCAAGCAAGGCTACGGCCTGATGTGCATGGCCAAGCCGCTGTCGCCAGAACTGGTGATCGAATGGGGCACCGAGGACGCGAAACCCAAACTCTTCCCGCCGCGGGAAGATCAGCGCTTCGTGCTCATCGATCGCATCGCACGCACGCCGAGCATTCTTGAGCTCCACCTGCGCCCGGTAGGCCAGGTGATGCGCTACTGGCCGGGCCAGTACGTCACCCTTGGCGATGAACGGGCCGGGGCGCCGCTGCGATGCTATTCGATCGCCAATGCGCCGCGCACCGATGGCGAAATCGTGTTGCAGATCACACGGGTAGACGACGGCAAGACCAGTCGCTGGGCCCACGACAACGTCAGGCTCGGTGACGTGGTGAAGCTCTCCGGCCCTTACGGCACCTTCATCGGCGACCTCTCGGTAGACTCGCCGGTGCTGTGTCTGGCCTCGGGTTCGGGGCTTGCACCGATTCTCGCGCTTGCCGAAGCCGCATTGCGGCGCGGTTACCGCAAGCCGGTCACGCTGATGTTCTCGGCGCGCACCGAGGCAGACCTGTACGACACCGGCCTGATGCAGTTCTGGGAAACGAAACACAGAAATTTCAGCTACAAGCCGAGCCTGACCCGGGAGAAACGCGACGGACGTCTGCACGGGCGACTGCCTGAACTGCTGCCGCAGGCCTTCAAGGACCTTTCGGCGCACAGCGTGTTCGTGGCGGGAAACCCTGAATTCGTGACCGCTTGTGTGGCAGCAGCGAAGGCACTAGGGGCCCGTGAAGAGATGATCCACACCGAAGGCTACTTCGCCCAGGCACAACCGGAAACGGCACCTGCGAGCCAACTGGTAGGCACCTAATACACATGAAAACACCGGATCGTTTCGACGCGCTCGACGCCGCAACGATCCGGTGACAGACGACTTGAAACGGCGAATCAGTCGCGGAAGTTGCCGTACTGGAGCGGGAAGTCGGTAATCGTCTTCTTGACCAGCGCGATCGCCTCTTGCAGCACATCACGCTTGGCACCCGACACACGAACCTCTTCGCCCTGTATCGCGGCCTGAACCTTGAGCTTGTTGTCCTTGAGCAGCTTGACGATCTTCTTCGCCATTTCCTGCTCGACACCAACCTTGACCTTCACTTCCTGCTTGACCTTGTTACCGGACACCTTCTGCAGGTCGCCATACTCAAGGCAGCGCACATCGACCTTCTTGGAGGTCATCTCGGGCAACAGGATGTCCTTCATCTGGCTGATCTGAAAGTCGCTGTCGCCGTAGAGAGTCAGCAACTTGTCGCTCTGCTCGACGCGGGCATCCGTGCCCTTGAAGTCGTAACGGTTGGTGATCTTGCGATTGGCGACCTCGACTGCGTTCTTCAGCGCGACGAGATCGACTTCGGACATGATGTCAAAAGAAGGCATGGCGCTCCCCTGCGTGCTTGTTCAGCCGTAGTGGCAGATGTAGTGGAAGGGCTCGCCCGCCACTTCGATGTCAAAGCTCGAGTTGGCAGGCACGTTGAAGGACTCGCCCGCAGCGTAGGTCTTCCATTCGGTCTCGCCCTTCATGCGCACACGTGCGCTGCCGCTCACGCCTTCCATGACTTCCGGAGCAGCGGTATTGAACGTCAGCGCAGCCGGCAGGATGACGCCAACGGATTTACCCGTGCCGTCTGCAAAGCGCACGCCATGGCTGATGCACTTGCCGTCGAAATAGACGCTGGCCTTGGTAGAGACGGCCACGCCGTCGAGTGTTTCGGTAATGCTCATGAAAAAGTGCTTTCCTATTCGATACCCATGAACTTCTGGATCAGCGCCTTTGCCACGAAGCCGATGAATCCCAGCCCAAGGGCCAGAAACATCCACACCGTGCCATATTTGCCGGCCTTCGACTCGCGGGCGAGATTGCCGATGATGAACAACATGTAAATGATCAGCGCAGAAAAACAGACGGTGAGCGAGATCTTCTCGAACTCTGCAATCGTCAGGCCAAAAATCAGTACTTCGTTGTCCATCACCGGTGTTCCAAGTATTTCCGCCAGGGGCGCGAACGATCAGCCGCGTTTTGCCTTGGCATTTGCCGCAATCCGCAGACGCAGCGAATTGAGACGGATGAAGCCTTGTGCGTCCTTCTGGTCGTAGGCGCCGCGGTCGTCTTCAAAGGTTGCAATCGTCGGATCGAACAGCGAGTCGGACTTCGAGTCGCGCCCGGTCACGATCACATTGCCCTTGTAGAGCTTGATCCGCACCCAGCCGTTGACCGTCTGCTGGGTGTTGTCGATCAGCGCCTGCAGCGCAAGGCGCTCGGGGCTCCACCAGTAGCCGTTGTAGATGATGCTGGCGTAGCGCGGCATGAGGTCGTCCTTGAGGTGGGCAACTTCACGGTCGAGCGTGATCGATTCAATGGCGCGGTGAGCCTTGAGCAGGATGGTGCCGCCCGGGGTTTCGTAGCAGCCACGGCTCTTCATGCCAACGTAGCGGTTTTCGACCAGGTCGAGACGGCCCACGCCATGCTTGCCACCGAGCTCGTTGAGCTTGGCGAGCACTTCATGCGCCTTCAGACGGGTTCCGTTGATGGCGACCACGTCACCCTTCTCGAACTCGAGATCGACGTACTCGGCTGCATCCGGTGCGGCTTCGGGCGACACCGTCCACCGCCACATGTCCTCTTCGGCTTCTGCAGCCGGGTTCTCGAGGTGACGACCTTCGAAGGAGATGTGCAGCAGGTTGGCGTCCATCGAGTAGGGCGAGCCGCCCTGCTTGTGCTTCATCTCGATGGGAATGCCGGCCTTCTCCGCGTAGGCGAGCAGCTTCTCGCGCGACAGCAGGTCCCACTCGCGCCACGGTGCGATCACCTTCACGCCGGGCATCAGTGCGTAGTAACCAAGTTCAAAACGGACCTGGTCGTTACCCTTGCCGGTTGCACCGTGAGAGACCGCATCCGCGCCGGTGGCACGTGCAATCTCGATCTGGCGCTTGGCGATCAGCGGGCGTGCGATAGAGGTACCGAGCAGGTACTCGCCTTCGTACACGGTGTTGCAGCGGAACATCGGGAAGACGAAGTCGCGCACAAACTCTTCGCGCAGATCGTCAATGAAGATGTTCTCGGGCTTGATGCCGAACTTGAGCGCCTTCTGGCGCGCCGGCTCGAGTTCTTCGCCCTGACCGAGGTCGGCAGTAAACGTCACCACCTCGCAGTTATAGGTGTCCTGCAGCCACTTCAGGATTACCGAGGTATCCAGTCCGCCGGAATAGGCGAGCACCGCTTTCTTTACATCGCTCATCATCTTGTCCAGTCTGTTGCCGTGGCGTCTTATGGACGCCCGGCGGTTAGCAGCAAATCGCGTTCTTCAGCTTGCGTCCTCGTCCCCGACGCGACCGAGTACGAGAAATTCCATCAATGCCTTCTGCGCATGCAGCCGGTTCTCCGCTTCGTCCCACACCACTGACTGCGCGCCGTCGATGACTTCGGCCGTGACCTCTTCACCACGATGGGCGGGAAGACAGTGCATGAACAGTGCGTCGGGCGCCGCCACCGACATCATCTCGGCATCAACACACCAGTCCGCAAACGCTTTCATGCGCTCTTCGTTCTCGGCCTCGAAACCCATCGACGTCCACACATCGGTGGTCACCAGATGGGCGCCCTTGCAGGCCTCGAGCGGATCGGTGAACTGCTCGAAGTGGTCGGTGCCATACAGCCCGGCGCGCTCGGGCTCGACTTCATAACCCGGCGGCGTCGACACATGCACATTGAAACCGAGCACCTCGGCTGCCTGCAGCCAGGTGTTGCACATGTTGTTGGAGTCACCCACCCAGGCCACGGTCTTGCCCTTGATGCTGCCGCGGTGCTCGATATAGGTGTAGATGTCGGCGAGGATCTGGCAGGGGTGATATTCGTTGGTCAGCCCGTTGATCAGCGGCACGCGCGAATTCGCGGCGAAGCGCTCGATGATGTCCTGCTCGAAGGTACGGATCATCACCACGTCACTCATGCGCGAGATCACCTGCGCAGCATCCTCCACCGGCTCGCCACGGCCGAGCTGGGAGTCGCGGGTATTGAGGTAGATCGCAGATCCGCCAAGCTGCTGCATCCCGGCCTCGAAAGACAGCCGGGTGCGGGTGCTCGCCTTCTCGAAGATCATCACCAGCGTGCGATCGAAGAGCGGATGGTAGGGCTCGTAGTTCTTGAACTTGTCCTTGATCCACTTGGTACGCTTGAAAATATGCGCGTACTCGTCCGCGGACAGGTCGTTGAACTGCAGATAGTGTCGGGGTGAACTCATGGGCAGTCTGCCTTTGCCGTCACTGCGACAAAAAGTCTTTGATCAGCGGCGCCAGCGCATCGACCAGCGTTGCGGCGTCGTCGCTGCTGAAAATCAGCGCCGGCAGCAGGCGCACAACGCGATCTGCCGTCACGTTGATGAGCAGTCCGGCGTCGAGGCCGCGCTTCACCAGGTCGCCACAGGGGCGGTCGAGCTCGATACCGATCATCAGGCCGCGACCGCGGATATCCACCACGCCGGGCACGCCTTTCAGTGCAGTCGCGAGGCCGTTGCGGATCGCATCACCCACAGCGACCGCGTTGTCCATCAGATTGTCGTCGACGATGGCATCCATGGTCGCAAGCGCGGCCGCGCAGGCCAGCGGATTACCACCGAAGGTCGAGCCATGGTTGCCCGGCTTGAACAAGCCGGCCGCCTTGCCCGCGGTCAGGCAGGCGCCGATCGGCACACCCGAACCGAGCCCCTTGGCCAGCGTCATCACGTCCGGACGCACGCCGGCATGTTGCCAGCCGAACCAGTTTCCGGTGCGGCCCAGACCGCACTGGACTTCGTCGCAGATCATCAGCCAGCCGTGCTCGTCACACAGGGCGCGCAATTCGCGCTGGAAGTCGTCATCAGCGATATGGATACCGCCCTCACCCTGGATCATCTCCAGCATGACCGCAACGACATTGCCGTTGTGTGCAGCGACGTTACGCAGCGATGCGATGTCTTTGTAGGGTACCCGGACGAAACCCGACACCAGCGGCTCGAAGCCTGCCTGCGCCTTGCGGTTGCCGGTTGCCGAAAGCGTCGCCATCGTGCGTCCGTGAAAGGCGTTTTCCATGACCACGATCGTGGGCAGTTCAACACCTTTCTGGTGGCCATACATCCGCGCTAGCTTGATCGCAGCCTCGTTCGCTTCGCAGCCGGAGTTGCAGAAGAAAACCTCTTCCATGCCCGAAGCGTCGGCGAGACGGTCGGAAAGACGATCCTGCAACGGGATGCCGTACAGGTTGGAGGTATGCAGCACGCGCGACGCCTGCTGGGAGATTGCGCGAACGAGGCGCGGGTGATTGTGCCCGAGCGTCGAAACCGCGATGCCAGAGAGCGCGTCAAGATAGCGCTTGCCCGTTTCGTCGTGGAGCCAGACGCCGTCGCCGTGAGTGAATGCCACCGGCAATCTGGCGTAGGTGTTCATGACATGGGACATGGAAAACCCCGATCAGGATGGACCAAAAACGCGCACGGCGGCTGACGCCGCCGTACAGGAAGTGAGCATGGATGTTAAGCCAAAACAGGGGCAAATGTACATACAACGCCCGATACAGCACGATGCTGCAGCACATCACGCACCCCGAATTCTGCTAGAATCCGGCCGGTTTCTTGCAGCGGCTGGCAACCCCGGCCCTGTACCACTCCCCGACATGGCATGACACATGAACCAGAAGATCGAGAGCTTCGTCATCATCGGGGTCACAAGGGAAGGAAAAACATTCCGCCCCAGCGACTGGGCGGACCGGCTGTGCGGAATCATGTCGGCCTTCGGTGCCGACCACCGCATGATGTATTCCCCCTATGTGCGCCCCGGCTGCACCCTCAAGGGCCAGAAGACCGTGATGGTCGACGCCCGCCTCTACGACATCGAACCCCTTGCCTACAAGTTCATGGTGAATTTCGCCAACGACAATGAACTGCAGATGGAACCGATCAGCGACGACCAGCTGTAGGCAGCAGCCCCAGGGATTTCGCCCGCGGCCAGCCCCGGGCGCCGGACACCCCATCCTGCAGGCACGACGCAGAAAACAAAGCACGGAAGCAAAAAAAACGGCGACATCACGGTCGCCGTTTTTGTTTGCGACAATAAGCCGCAGATCGATGCTTGAAGATCAGGCAGCCATTGCCTTCACGGCAGCGGACAGACGGCTCTTGTGGCGAGCAGCCTTGTTCTTGTGAATGATCTTCTTGTCAGCGATGCTGTCAATCGTGCTCATCGAAGTGCTGAAGACAGACTGAGCGGCAGCCTTGTCACCACCCACAACAGCCTTGCGCACGGCCTTGATCGCAGTACGCAGACGCGAACGCAGGCTGGCGTTATGGGCGCGGGCCTTGGTCGCCTGACGTGCGCGCTTGCGAGCTTGTGCCGAGTTGGCCATATTTATAATTCCTGTGAGATTCGTGGTTCTAAGAAGCCCGCGATCTTAACCAATAAGGTCGCCGGACGCAAGCAACATTCTTGGATAATGTGTCGCACGTGTGCCCGGGCCGGCTATCATGCCGCCTTTACCGACGGCCCCATTTCCGCATGAATCTCCTGCGCGCCCTTGCCACCGTCAGTGGCATGACACTGCTGTCCCGCATTCTCGGTTTCGTCCGCGACTTTGTCATTGCGCGTGCATTCGGTGCCGGCATGGCGACCGATGCCTTCTTCGTCGCCTTCCGTCTGCCCAACCTGCTGCGAAGAATGTTTGCCGAAGGCGCTTTCTCACAGGCCTTCGTTCCGATTCTCGCCGAATACAAGAACAAGCAGGGCGAAGCGGTCACCCGCCACCTCGTCGACCGGGTCGCCACCCTGCTCGGCCTCACCGTCGCCGCGGTTGCCCTGCTCGGCATCCTCGGCGCACCTCTGATCATTCAGGTGTCCGCGCCGGGCTTCTCGGCAGATGCGGACAAGTTTGCCCTCACCGTCGAACTGACCCGGATCACCTTCCCCTACATCCTGTTCATGTCCCTGGTCGCGCTCGCCGGCGGCATTCTCAACACCTGGAGCCGGTTTGCAATCCCGGCCTTCACGCCAGTACTGCTCAACCTGTCCTTCATCGGCATGGCACTGTTCGCCGCGCCGTATTTCGATCCGCCGGTGCTGGCGCTGGCGTGGGCCGTTTTTCTGGGTGGCATCCTGCAGCTTGCGCTGCAGATCAGGCCGCTGGCCAGAATCGGCATGCTGCCCCGCTTCAACATCGACTACTCCGACCCCGGCGTGCGCCGCATCCTGAAGCTCATGGCCCCGGCAATCCTCGGCGTCTCGGTCAGCCAGATCTCGCTGCTGATCAACACCATCTTCGCGTCATTTCTTGAAAGCGGCAGCGTGTCCTGGCTCTACTACGCGGATCGCCTGATGGAGTTCCCCGCCGGGCTGCTCGGTGTCGCCCTTGGCACCATCCTCCTGCCCAGCCTCGCAAAGCTGCACGCCGACGCCAACCCCGAAGCCTTTTCGTCGCTGCTCGACTGGGGGCTGCGCCTGACACTGATGCTGACCCTGCCCGCCGCACTCGGCCTGGCCATGCTGTCAGTGCCGCTGATCACCACCCTGTTTCATTACGGGGCCTTCGCAAGCAACGACGTCCTGCAGACGCGCGAGGCACTGCTCGCCTACAGCATCGGCCTCACCGGGATGATCCTGGTAAAGGTGCTCGCCCCGGGGTTCTACGCCCGTCAGGACATCCGCACCCCGGTCAAGATTGCCCTGATCACGCTGCTTGCCACCCAGCTGATGAACCTCGCCTTCATCGTTCCCCTGCGCCATGCCGGGCTGGCCCTGGCCATCGGCCTGGCAGCCTGCCTGAATGCGGGCCTGCTCTATCGCGGCCTGCGCCGGCGCGGCGTGTATGTTCCACAGCCGGGCTGGGGGCGCTTCTGGCTCAAGCTCCTTGTTGCACTGGCTGCGATGGCCGCCGTGCTCTGGTTCGGCGTCAGTGCCGATGCGGTTTGGCTCGAGCGCAGCGGACTGGCGCGTGTCAGCTGGCTGGCCGGGGCGGTGGTCGCCGGCGCGGTCACATACTTCGGGGCGCTGTTTGCGCTGGGCTTTCGTCCGCGCGACTTTCGACGCCGGGCGGCAAGCTGACGTACTCAAGCTGCCGCGCACAAGCCGCGGCCCGGCCCTGTCAGCAGGGCGCCGTCACGCATTTCGGGTGATCAGCACGTCGCACAGCCGCTAGAATCGAATGATTCATCACCCGCAAGGAGGCGCGACATGAAACTGACCAGCCAGAGCCTGACCGACGGCGCACGCATCGCCGGCGAATTTGCTTTCTGCATTCCGGCGACCGAGGGCCATGTGCAGCTCAGCCAGAACCTGAACCCCCACTTGAGCTGGTCCGACGTGCCCACGGGTACGCGTTCCTTCGCCCTCATCTGCCACGACCCCGACGTCCCGAGCAGCGGAGAGGACGTCAATCAGGAAGGGAGAAGTGTTCCGGCCAGCCTGCCGCGGGTCGATTTCTTTCACTGGATCCTGGTGGACATCCCGGCCGATCAGCGCGAAATCGCGCAAGGCAGCTTCTCGAGCGGCGTCACCCCCGGCGGCAAGCCCGGCCCGGACGCCGCGCACGGAACGCGTCAGGGCGTCAATAACTACACCGAGTGGTTTGCGGGCGACGAGTCGATGCGTGGCAACTACCATGGCTACGACGGCCCCTGCCCGCCGTGGAACGACGAACTGATGCACCGCTATGTATTTACGCTGTTCGCGCTCGATGTCGATCGCTGCCCGATCGAAGGCCGCTTTACCGGCCCCGAAGTCCGGGCTGCGATTGCCGGACACGTACTCGCGCAGGCCAGCATCACCGGCACCTACACATTGAACCCGTCCGTCAGCGACTGATTACAGGCCCGCGGCCATTCCTTCCCGACGAGGATCGGCCGCGCCGGCCCAGCCTTCCCCGCTGCGCAGCACCAGGCTGGTCCCGCTGGTAAGTTCGCGCACTATGGTTTCATGCCCGAACAGGGCGAGCCGAGCTGCAAGCGCCTCGCCATCGGGGCGGCGCTCGACTTCGGTCGCCCCGTTGCGACTGGCCGCGTGCGGACGGGCAAGCACTGCATCGGGCGCCATCCCCCAGTCGACCAGACCGATAATCGCCGACGCCACGTAATTGATGATTGCGCTGCCACCCGGCGAGCCGAGCACTGCGTGCAGGCGTCCATCCGGCGCGAACACCAGCGTCGGCGCCATCGAACTGCGCGGGCGCTTGCCCGGCCCCACCCTGTTGGGGTGCAGACCACGCGCATCCCGTGGCGCAAAGGAGAAGTCGGTCAGCTGATTATTGAGCAGCATGCCCCGCGCCATGCGCCGACTGCCAAAGGCGTCCTCGATCGACGCCGTCATCGAAACCGCGTTGCCATCGGCATCGACGATCGAGACATGCGTCGTCGAGGGGCGCTCGGGCGTCGCTGCCGGCACCGGCTCATGCGCGGACGACGGATTGCCCGGCTGCGCACGACCAAGACTGCTGTCGAGCGAGATCAGGGCGGCACGCTGCGCCAGATAGCCAGGTTCGAGCAAGCGCGCAGGCGCAAGCGGCATCGACACCGGATCGCCGTACCAGGCGTCGCGATCAGCGAAGGCAAGTCGCCCAGCCTCGGCAAACAGGTGGGTGGCAAATGCGCTTTCGGGATCGATCTCTGCCAGAGGAAAACGCGCGAGCATGCCGAGCATGGCCAGCACGGTTGCACCGCCCGAGCTTGGGGGCGGCATGCCGCACACCCGCCAGCCGCGGTAGGGGCCACACACGGCTTCGCGCCCGACCACACGGTAGGCTGCGAAATCCTCGATCGACAAGGTACCCGGGTTTTCACCCGCACCCACCACTGCAACGATGTCGGCAGCGATTGCCCCCCGATAGAATGCCTCGCCGCCTTCCTTTGCCAGCAGGCGCATGACATCGGCCAGCGCCGGGTTGCGCAAACGCGCACCGACCGCCAGCGGCGCACCATTGCCATCGAAAAACAGCGCCTTCGCCGCGCCATCGGCCGCGAGATAGCGGTCTTTTGCAATCAGCGCATGAAGGCGGGGCGACACGGCAAAGCCCTCGTCCGCCAGACGAATGGCAGGCTCGAAGAGCTGTGCCCACGGCAGGCGCCCATGCTGCCGATGCACCTCGGCGAGGAGCAGCGGCAGCCCGGGAACACCAACCGCACGCCCGCCCACCGCAGCAGCGTGAAACTGCATGGGCTTGCCGGCCGCATCCAGGAACAGGGCGTCGTCGACCGCAGCCGGCGCAGTCTCACGCCCATCCCAGGCCACCATCCTCTTCTGCGCGGCATCGAAATGAAGCAGAAAACCACCGCCACCCAGCCCCGAGGACTGTGGCTCGACCACATTCAGGACCAGCGCCGCGGTGATTGCGGCATCTGCGGCAGAACCACCCGCACGCAGCATGCCCAGCGCCGCCTCGGTCGCATGAGGATTGGCCGTCACCACCATTGCATGCGGCGCATATGCCGCCGGACGCGGCTCAAAGCCGGTCGCCGCCTCGGGCTGTGCCGGCGTCTGCGCACCAAGCGGCAAAGGGGCGGCAAACAGGCTCAGCATGCCGATGCAAATACTGCGTTTGCAGATCATGATCATGGCAAAGACCTCCAGCGTGAATGCGGCGGGGATTCAGGCAGCGTAAGGCGGCAACTGGCGGGTAAGCAAGGGCTGGTCGATGACGTAATGCGCGGGCAAGCCATCGACGCAAGGAATGGGCAGCTCACCACAGATGAGCGGCTGAATATAGCGCCGCCCGGCTTCGTTGAGCCCCATTCCGTCCGCCGCGATGAAGCCGGCGGGAAGTTTGCGTTCAAGGTTGGCGATTCCGGCCGCGTCCACCGGGACCACATCCCAGGTGTAGGGCGCGTCCGACACACGTCGGATCGCGGCGGTCACCCCGTCCTGGCCCTCGAGGGCATAGCCAACGGCCGCACGACCAACCGCCACCGCCTGCGCATGGTCGGTTGCCGAAATCCAGTGACCTGCTGCACGCTGCAGATAATCCGGCACGGAAAAATGCTGCTTGTAACCCAGGCGTTCGTGCACCAGATGCGCAATGGCCTCGCCCGCCCCACCCAGCTGGACATAGCCTTTTGCATCCCGGTCCTGCTTCATCAGCACACCACCATCGGCACCGCGCAGCCCTTCAGCCACCGTCACCGCGCAATAGCCCAGCCGCTCCACCACGGCCTGCACGCGGGCAAGGAAGGCGGCTTCGTCAAACGCAACCTCAGGCAGAAGCACGATGTGTGGAGCCTCGTCGGGCGTACGCGCTGCCAACGCCGTAGCTGCCGCCAGCCAGCCGACATTGCGCCCCATCACTTCCATCACGAAGACCCGGCCCTTGCGTCCGGTCATCGAGGCCACATCGCGTCCGGCCTCGCGCATCGAGGTCGCCAGATATTTGGCCGCCGAACCGTAGCCGGGGCAGCAGTCGCTACCCTCGATGTCGTTGTCTACCGTCTTCGGCACGCCCACACAGACCAGCGGAAACGAACGCCGGCGCGCCGCGCCCGAGAGCCTGCCAATGAGGTCCATCGAGCCATTTCCGCCGTTGTACAGCACCGCGCCGATGTCATGGGCAGCAAGCACGGCAAACAGCCGGTCGTAGAGCGCGGGCTGTTCGTCCTCCGGAGGCAGATCGAAACGACACGAACCGAAGGCGCCGCCGGGCGTATGGGCCAGCGCAACGGTATCGACACCGGCGGTGTCGTAGATGTCTTCGGCCAGCAGACCGAGAATGCCGTGACGCGCCGCCAGCACCCTGCCGATCCGGCCGGGATGCTCACGCGCAGCATCAATCACCCCGGCAGCACTGGCATTGATGACGGCGGTCACGCCACCGGACTGGGCATAAAGCAGGTTCATGGACGGCGTTTCCGAAGAAAATGGGAGCATGAAGACAAACGCGGCCGGCACCGCAAAACGGCACCGACCGCGCTGGATACGGCAGAGACTGCTTACTTCAGGGCGTCAAAGGCGCGGGCAGTGATTTCCTCGACAGCACCCAGACCCAGGATCTTGCGAACCTTGGGCGCATTGGCGGCACCCGAGGCAGCCCAGTCGCTGTAGTAGGCAACCAGCGGCTTGGTTTGAGCGTGATAGACGTCGAGACGCTTCTTGACCGTCTCTTCCTTGTCGTCGTCACGCTGCACCAGATCCTCACCGGTCACGTCGTCCTTGCCCTCGACCTTGGGCGGGTTGTACTTGACGTGGTAGGTGCGGCCCGACGGCAGGTGGGCACGACGACCGCTCATGCGCTCTACGATTTCGCTGTCGGGAACGTCGATTTCGAGCACGAAATCGATCGGCACGCCGGCATCCTTCATCGCGTCGGCCTGCGGAATGGTGCGCGGAAAACCGTCGAACATGTAGCCGGACTTGCAGTCATCCTGCTGCAGGCGATCCTTGACCAGACCGATGATGATGTCGTCGGATACCAGGCCGCCGGCATCCATCACCTTCTTGGCCTCGATACCCAGCGGCGTTCCCGCCTTCACAGCAGCACGCAGCATGTCGCCCGTGGAGATCTGCGGAATGCCGAACTTCTCCTTGATGAAGTTGGCTTGCGTTCCCTTGCCGGCGCCCGGCGGTCCCAGAAGAATCAGTCGCATACACCCTCCCCGAAAAATGCGTCCGCCATCCGGCGGCATGGTCTTATTGGTTCAAGGCCGAAACTTAACCGACAAGTCCCGACCGGTCAAACACGATCGCGAATGCCTCAACCTGCGGAGAACACCGCCCGTACCCGGATCAGATCTTCGAGCGTATCCACGCCGGCCGCTGGTGCGGCGTCCAGGCGCAGCACCCGGATCGGGAATCCGTGCCACAGCGCGCGCAACTGCTCCAGCGCTTCCCAGTGCTCGACCGGCGCAGGCGTGAGCGATGCATAGCGCTTGAGAAATCCGACCCGGTAAGCATAGAGCCCGACATGGCGCAGCACCGGCAACTCGGGCGGCAGCGCCTGGCGCGTGTCCGCCCAGGCATCGCGTGCCCACGGAATGGGCGCACGTGAAAAATACATCGCACGCTCACGCGCGTCGCACACCACCTTGACCACGTTCGGGTTGAACATCTCGTCAGCAGCATGGATCGGGTGCGCAGCGGTGGCAATCGCGGCATCGGCATCGTCGGCGAGGGCGTTCGCGACCGCAGCGATCAGCGCCGGGTCGATCAGAGGCTCGTCACCCTGCACGTTGACCACGATGTCGTCGTCAGCCCATCCGAGCGCAGTCGCCACCTCGGCCAGGCGGTCGGTACCGCTCGGGTGGTCGGCGCGCGTCATCTGCACCTTGCCCCCGGCCGCAAGCACCGCGTCGCGCACGCCGTCATGGTCGGTTGCGATCCAGACCTCGCTTGCGCCCGCTGCACTCGCACGCTCCAGCACCCGCACCACCATCGGTTTGCCGGCGATATCCGCCAGCGGCTTGCCCGGCAGACGGGTGGACGCGTGGCGCGCCGGCACCACGACTCGAAAAGCAGTCTTCATCGGCCGCCTCAGCGCAGGGCGTCGACGTCTTCAGCGCTCATGACGCGCGCCTCTTCCTCAAGCATCACCGGGATGCCGTCGCGAATCGGGAAAGCGAGTCGATCACCCTTGCACACCAGCTCCTGGCTGCTCTTCAGGTAATCAAGCGGCCCCTTGCAAATCGGACAAACGAGAATCTCAAGCAGTCTGGCGTCCATTGTTCAGCTTCTCCAGGATGCGTTCGGCAGCACCCGAACCAATTGAGGCCTGCACCGGGAACTCCCAGGCATTGTCAGGCGCGAAAGGGGCGCATTTTACCGCATCCTTGCTCGTCATCAGCTTTGCTTCGTCGGGCGCGAAATCGAGATCGGCCGCGCTGAAGCGATGATGATCGGGAAAGGGGTGCTCAACCACGTCGAGACCCATCGCGCGCAACTGATCGAAAAAGCGTTCCGGGCGCCCGATACCGGCCAGTGCATGCACGCGCTGCCCTCGAAATGCCGAGGCCTGGCAGGTGTCATCCGGGCGGCGCAGCGAACGGAAACTGGCACCTTCGAGCACCATGGAGGCCACTGCGACGCTGCCAATCGCCGCACTGACGGGCAGGGAAAGCGCACCGTGCGCAATCACCAGATCGACGCTGCGCAAGCGTCCGAGCGGCTCACGCAAGGGGCCGGCCGGCAGCAGACGACAATTGCCCAGCGTTGCCTGATCGACCACCGCGATCTCGACATCCCGCGCCAGGCGGTAATGCTGCATGCCATCGTCGGACACGATGAGGTCGCATTCCGGGTGCGCTGCAAGCAGGGCCTGCGCCGCAGCCGGGCGATCCCGACCGATTGCGACCGGACAGCGGGTCAGCCTGGCCAGCAGCACCGGTTCGTCACCACACAGACTTGGGTCGCTGTCCGCGCTCACCAGGCCGATACCCTCGACCGTACCGCCATAACCGCGCGACACGATGCCAGGAGACCATCCGGCCGCGCGCAACTGCCTGACCAGCCAGTCGACCGTGGGCGTCTTGCCGCTGCCGCCGACTGCGATATTGCCAACCACGATCACCGGCACCGGCAGGCGCACCGCGCACAGCACGCGCATCCGGTACAGGGCGCGTCGCAGCGACGCCAGCAGACCGAACAGCAGGGACAAGGGAGACAGCAGCAGCGCCCGTCCTGAACGCTTCTGCCAGAAGGCCGGCGCCCGGGCTGCCATCGATGCCGCCTCAGCGCGGAGGCGTCTGGATGGCGAAAGTGATGTGGGCCAGACCGGCGCGCTGCGCAGCCTGCATCACATCGACCACACTCTGGTGGGCGGCCTTGGCATCGGCGTTGATCACCACCACCGGCTCCTTCTGTCCGCCCGGCCGGGCCTTGCCCAATGCCTCGGCAATCGCTTCGATGCCCTTGTCGGCCACCGGATTGCGATTGACGATGACGTCGCCCGCTGCCGTCACGGCGACGACGATCTCGTTGCTCACCGCTTCGTCGCCAGTGGCTTCGGCGGTCGGGAGGTTGATCTCAAGGCCGCTGGTCTGGGTGAAGGTCGTGGTCAGCATCAGGAAGATGATGATGACCAGCACCACGTCGATCAACGGAATGAGGTTGATCTCGGGTTCTTCATGGCGAACGGCACGACGAAAATTCATGGTCGGTGCTCAGCCACGGCGCTCGCCATGGGCGACTTCAACCAGCTTGATCGCCTGCTGTTCCATATCGACCACGAAGTCATCGATCAGACGGCGAAAGTGGCGCCAGAAGATGGTCGCCGGAATGGCAATGATTAGGCCGAGACCCGTGGTGTACAGCGCAATCGAAATGCCCTTGGCCAGCTGTGCAGGATTGGCGCCGTTGACGCCCTGCGAGGCAAAGATGTCGATCATGCCGACGATGGTCCCGAACAGGCCCAGCAGGGGGCTGATCGCGGCAATCGTGCCCAGCGTGGTAAGGAAGCGTTCGAGATCGTGCACCACGGCACGCCCCGACTCCTCGATCGACTCCTTCATGATCACCCGGGTGCTCGTCACATTGCGCAGACCCGCCGCCAGCACACGGCCGAGCGGAGAATGGGCTGCAACGCGGCTCACCATCTCGGGCGAGCTGCCGTGCTGACGCAGATCGGCAATGACGTTGTCGAGCAGGCCGGCGGGCACGACGCGCGCCCGGCGCAGGCTGACCGAACGTTCGATGATCAAAGCGACGGCAATCACCGACGCAAACAACAAGGGCCACATGGGCCAGCCGGCGGCCTGAATGATCGCGAACACGCGTATCAACCTCGAATCAGCAAAAGCGGAACTCTAGCCTTGCCGCGCAGGCAGGGCAAGCCGGCTCGCAGCCCAAGCAATCCACAGAAGCTGTGGATAAGTTTGTGGGGCATTTCTGAATCCTGCCCGCAATCCCGGTAACGGCGCGGCTTGTCTTACTCCGATGAAAATTTGTGCAACATATTTCATCCATAAAAACAATGACTTAAAAATAAGCCTTTGTTTCATCAAGGACTTGCATGACGGCGCTTGAAGTACTTGACAGGCTGTGGATTCCGCTACAATCCCGCCTCCGGAAACCGACCCTCACGCCCGCATGCCCGCAGAAATCCCAGCATCACAGGTACTTGGCGTCTCTGCGCTCAACCGTCTTGCGCGTGAAACACTGGAAGCCGGCATTCCCCTGCTCTGGGTTGGCGGAGAGGTTTCCAACCTGACCCGGGCCAGCTCGGGCCACATCTACTTCACCCTCAAGGATGCGCAGGCGCAGGTGCGGTGCGCGATGTGGCGCAACCGGGCGCAGCTGCTGGCGTTCCGCCCGGAAAACGGAATGAAGGTCGAAGCCCGGGCACTGGTCACGCTCTACGAGGCGCGCGGGGACTACCAGCTCAACGTCGAAGCCCTGCGTCCGGCGGGCATCGGCAACCTGTTCGAAGCCTTCAACCGGCTCAAGGACAAACTGTCGGCCGAGGGGCTCTTCGACCCCGAACGGCGTCGGCCCCTGCCACGCTTTCCACGCGGCATCGGCATTGTCACCTCGCCCGCCGCAGCCGCCCTGCGCGACGTCATCGCAACCTTGCAGCGGCGTTGCCCACAATTGCCGCTGGTGCTCTATCCGGCACCGGTGCAGGGCGCTGACGCCCCCGCCCGGCTGCTCGCATCGCTGCAGCAGGCTGGGCGACGGGCCGGGTCCGACGGCATCGATCTCATCCTGCTGGTACGTGGCGGCGGCAGCATCGAAGATCTGTGGGCCTTCAACGACGAGGCCCTGGCGCGCGCGATCCGGGCCTGCCCGGTGCCTGTTGTCAGCGGCGTCGGCCATGAAACCGACTTCACCATTGCCGACTTTGCCGCCGACCTGCGCGCCGCCACCCCGACCGGTGCCGCGGAGCTCGCCAGCGCCGGCTATCACGCCGCACGCAGCGAATGCCAGACACTCGAGATGCGTCTGACACGCACCATGCAGCGCAGGCTGGAAACCCTCGGACAGCAGTTGGACCGCTGCGCCCTGCGCCTGGTGCACCCGCGCGAGCGCCTGCGTCGGGCAGCAGAAACCATGAACGGGCTGCGACAGGGCCTGCAGCGCGCCATGCGCACCCAGCTGGAACGCAGCGCCCATCGCCAGGCCCAGTTCGCGGTCAGGCTGCAGAACCGACGCCCGGATCCTGCCCGCTCAAAGCAACAGGTCGATCAACTCGGCGACCGGCTGCGACGAGCCGCCCGCGGCAGGCTTGACGCGCACAGGCATGGCATCGCCGCTCTCGCCGCCCACCTCCAGCACCTGGCGCCCGAGGCGGTGCTGGCCCGGGGCTACAGCATCACCCGCGATGCGGCCGGCAACATCCTGCGCTCGGCCACGACGGCCGGCATTGGCGACACGATTCATGTGCAACTGGCTGAGGGCGAACTGAGCGGAAAGATCACCGGCAAGCGCTGATCTGCCGGCGCACACACCGTGCCGGCCAGTTTCCATGCCCCACGGATAGGCTTATGATCATGGCCCTCAGGATTGTCACTTCAGACCAATCCCGACTAGAATGGTCAGGCTTTGAATCATCGGCATTCCTCATTGACTGACCGATTGACGCTTCGACAATACCGACTGGAGAACTCGATGGAACATACTCTTCCCGCTCTGCCCTATGCCAAGGATGCCCTGGCTCCGCATATCTCTGCTGAAACCCTGGAGTTTCACTACGGCAAGCACCATCAGGCCTATGTCACCAACCTGAACAACCTGATCAAGGGTACCGAGTTCGAGAACCTCGACCTCGAGGCCATCGTCAAGAAGGCCCCCGCCGGCGGCATCTACAACAACTCCGCCCAGGTCTGGAACCACACCTTCTTCTGGAGCAGCATGAAGCCGAACGGCGGCGGCGAGCCGAGTGGCGCACTGGCCGACGCAATCAAGGCCAAGTGGGGCTCGTTCGACGACTTCAAGAAGGCCTTCACCGCTTCGGCCGTGGGCAACTTCGGTTCGGGCTGGACCTGGCTGGTCAAGAAGGCTGACGGCGCAGTGGATATCGTCAACATGGGCGCCGCCGGCACCCCGCTGACCACCGGCGACAAGGCACTGCTCTGTATCGACGTGTGGGAACATGCCTACTACATCGACTACCGCAACCGTCGTCCGGACTTCGTGGCCACCTTCCTCGACAAGCTGGCCAACTGGGAATTCGCGGCGAAGAACTTCGCCTGATTCCTGCCGTCCCGCTCCCTTCGGGGAGTGCAGACTCGCAAAGCGATCCCGGCCTCCGGGGTCGCTTTTGTTTTCTCGGACGCCCGAAGCACAAGGCCATACCCTCCGATGCTCGACATCCTCTATCGCGACGATCACCTGATCGCGATCCACAAGCCCTCCGGTCTGCTGGTTCATCGCACCGGACTTGACGCGCGCGAGGAGCGCTTCGCGGTACAGTTGCTGCGCGACCAGATCGGCCGCCACGTCCATCCCGCTCACCGTCTCGACAAAGGCACGTCGGGCGTACTGCTGTTCGCACTCGATCGCGATACGGCCGCGCGTGCCGGCGCGCTGTTCGAGAATCAGCAGGTATCGAAACGCTATGTTGCTGTCGTGCGCGGACATCCGCCCGCAGCCGACGTCATCGATCATCCGCTGGTGCGCCGTTTCGACCCCGCGGAGCGCAGGTCTGCGCGCGCGGAAACCTTGCCGCAGAGCGCCATCACCCGCTACCGCCGACTGGCCACGGCCGAACTGCCCTACCAGGTCGACCGCTACCCGAGCAGCCGCTATGCGCTGGTCGAGCTGCAACCCGAGACCGGCCGCCGCCATCAGCTGCGCCGCCACCTGAAACATGTCTCGCATCCGATCATTGGCGATGCAACATTTGGCAAGGGCCGCCACAACCGGCTATTCCAGACCCTCTTCGGCAGCGATCGCCTGCTCCTCGCGTGCACCGGACTCGCCTTCCGCCACCCTTTGAGCGACACCCCATTGCAGATCGACTGCCCCTTGGCACAGGACTTTACGAAGGTACTGACGGCACTCGGTTGGCATTTGCAGGCTGACGGACTTTCGGCCACGGGCGATTCATAGCAGAATAAGGGTCCGATCCGTCACCCGCCCTCAGGTCACATGAATCCGCTGCTGCAAGTTCGCGAACAGGGTCAGCAAATCTGGCTCGACAACCTCTCCCGCACGCTGCTCAACGAGGGGCACCTGGCACGCTTCATAGCCGAGGATGGCGTCGCTGGCGTGACCACCAACCCGGCAATCTTTTACAAGGCCATTGCCGGCGGACGCTACTACGAAGACGATCTGGCGGCGCTCAAGCGCCAGCCCATCGGTGCCGAAGCGCGCTATGAACAGCTGGTGATCCCCGACGTGCAGCGCGCCTGTGACCTGCTGCTGCCACTGCACCGCGAATCGCACGGCAACAAGGGCTACGTGAGCCTGGAGGTGTCACCCGAACTGGCCGACGACGCCGCAGGCACCCTGGAAGCCGGCCTGCGGCTCAAGGCCGCGGTCAATCGTCCCAACCTGCTGATCAAGGTACCCGCAAGCGCTGCCGGACTGAAGGCGATCGAACAGCTCATCGGCGCCGGCGTCAGCGTCAACGTCACCCTGATGTTCTCGCTCGCCCATGTCGATGCGGTTGCCGCCGCCTATGTGCGTGGCCTCGAACGTCTGCGTGCCGCGGGCGGTGACGTTTCCAGCGTGATGTCGGTGGCAAGCCTGTTCCTGTCGCGGGTCGATACCCTGGTCGACAAGCAGCTGGAAGAGCTCGGCGGCGAGGCGCTGGCACTCCGCGGCAAGGCTGCGGTCGCCACTGCACGCCTCGCCTACCAGCGCTACCGCGCGCGCTTTCACGGTCCCGACTTTGCCGCCCTGCAGGCGGCGGGCGCCCGCCCGCAGTTCATGCTGTGGGCCAGCACCGGGACCAAGAACCCCGACTACAGCGACCTGCTGTACGTTGAGCCCCTGATCGGGCCGGAAACAGTGAATACCCTGCCTGACGCAACGCTGGACGCGCTGCGCGACCATGGCAAGGTCGGCAATACGCTGGAGCAGGACGTCAGCCTCGCGCAGGCGGCCATGGATGGCCTTGCAGCCCTCTCGATCGACATGGATGCAGTCGGCGAGAAGCTGCAGGCGGACGGCCTGCGCCAGTTCGAGGAAGCGTTCTCAAAACTGCTTGAATTGACAGCAGACTGAAGCGGCGACGGCCGCTTCAGGCACTGCGCGCCGCACGGCAGCTCACGCTGGCCGCGGCGCGCAGCTGGCGGGTCAGGCCGCCGCCAGCTGCGGCAGGGGCTTCTTCACCAGCGCCGAGCGTGCCACACCACGCTGATCGCCAGCCGCGCCCAGCACTTCCTTCATGTCGAGGATGAGGACGATCTGTCCGTTGGACAGGGTCGTCACACCGGCCACACCCTTGGGCCGGAAGTCATCGAGCGACTTGATCACGGCATCCTCGCGACCGGCGAAACTGTCGATGGCCAGAATGAACGACAGCTCGGCGGTCTGCATCAGCACGCCGTACTCCGGCGGGCGCTCCTGCTCCCAGCCCAGCAGGCCGGCAAGTGGCAGAATGGGCAGCACTTCGCCCCGCACCACCATCGTCGCCCTGCCCCCCACCTCCTGCACCTGGTCGATCTCGATCGGCAGGATCTCGCGCACCATCGACAGCGGCACGGCAAACGGCTGCTCCCCGAGCCTGACCAGCAACACGGGCAGAATCGCCAGCGTCAGCGGCAGGCTGATGATGAAGGTCGTGCCCTTGCCCTGGGTCGAGCGGATGTCGATCGATCCGTTGAGCTTCTGGATGTTGGTTCGCACCACGTCCATGCCGACGCCGCGGCCGGATACGTCCGACACCTGGGCGGCAAGCGAGAATCCGGGCAGGAAGATGAGGTTGAAGCTCTGCCGCTCATCCATCGTATTGGCCTCCTCATCGGTGATGAGGCCTTTCTGCAAGGCCTTGGCCCGCAGCTTCTCAGCGTTCATGCCGCGACCGTCGTCGGCGATCAGGATCACGATGTGATCGCCCTCCTGGCGCGCCTCCAGACGTACTTCGGACTTCTCCGGCTTACCATTGGCCCGGCGTTCGACGCTGTCCTCGACACCATGATCGACCGCATTGCGAATGAGGTGGATGATCGGATCGGACAAGTCCTCGATCATGGTCTTGTCAATCTCGGTTTCCTCGCCGGCAAGCACGAGCTCCACGTCCTTGCCGAGATTGCGCGCAAGATCGCGCGCAATGCGCGGATATTTCTGGAACAGCCGCCCGATCGGCTGCATGCGAGTCTTCATCACCGCGTTTTGCAGATCCGAAACCAGCAGGTCGAGCTGGCTCACCGCCAGGTCGAGCGCATGCAGGGTCTCGGTATCGTTGCGTCCGCTCAGGATGTCGCTGCGCAGCGCATTGAGTCGGTTCTTGGTCAGCCCGATTTCTCCCGACAGGTTCAGCACCTGGTCAAGACGCGAGGTATCGACGCGGATCGAGTTGTCGCGCTGACGCTCGCCCTCGCGTCTCCCTGCCGGTGCGGAAGCACCTGGCCGGTCGCTCGCACGGCGTCCGACCGCGCGCTTGATGACCTCTTCCGGGTCCTCCAGCGGCTGCGCAGGAATGAGCTTCGCGGCTTCTGCTGCAGGTTCGACAGTCCCCTTCGGCACCACCGCGACGGCGTTGTAGAGGAGCTTCCAGTCAGGCTCGTGCGCGCTGCCGGTGTTCTCGCCCCCGCCTTCGCCACCACCCTTTCTGGTTGACGCCGGCTCGACCGCCGGCACGGCCTCACCGGCAATGGCGAGTTTCAGCGCGGCAATCAGGGCCGGATCGGCTGCCGGCGGCTGGCCGCCATGCTCGAGATGATTGAACATCTCGCGCACTGCACCGGTCGCCTCGAGGATGACGTCCATCATCTCCGAGCTGACCGCGAGTTCGCCGTTGCGCAGCTTGTCGAACAGGTTCTCGGTGAGGTGGCACAGGGTCACCAGCTCGGTGGCGTTCAGAAAACCGGCGCCGCCCTTGATGGTATGAAACCCGCGAAAAATATCGTTGAGCAGGTTCCGGTCGTCAGGGAAGCGCTCCAGATCGACCAGCTTGTTGTCGACACCTGACAACAGGTCTCCGGCTTCGACCAGGAAGTCCTGCAGCAGATCTTCCATTCCGGCAAAGTCACTCATCGCTCTATCGCTCCCATTCACGTTCGGGCCGCCGGGTCAGAATGCCCGTACGGCCAGCGTGCAGATCAGAAACCCAGGCTCTCGAGGAGGTCATCGACCTGCCCCTGGCTGGTCACCACGTCATCGCGGCCTTCACTGCTCACCACCGGGCCATTCATCAGCCCGGCATTCTTCTCGATGCGCATCTCAGCGGGCGCAACCTCGAGCAGGACCTCGAGAAGTTGCGACTCCAGGGTCTGCGCCATGTCGACTACCTTCTTGATGACCTGGCCGGTGAGATCCTGGAAGTCCTGCGCCATCATGATCTCGAGCAGTTGCGCATTCGTGGCGCGACTGCCGTCGCTGACGGCGGACAGAAAGCCCCGGGTCTCGCCCGCCAGTGCCTTGAACTCTTCAACCGAGAGTTCGTTCGCATACAGTCGGTCCCACCTCGCGCGCAGTGCGTCGGCATCGCTTTCGAGCTTGTCCTGAATCGGTTTGGCCACATCGGTGGCGTTTAGCACCCTGCTCGCCGCCTGTTCGGTCATCTGCGCGATGTAGGTCAGGCGCTGACGTGCATCGGGCATCGCCTGCGCGACCTCCTGCAGGGCAGAGTCGAATCCGAGCTCGAGGAGCGAGTCGTGCACCTTGCGCGTCATCTGACCGATACGATTGAATACGGCTTCCGGGGCCGCTGCATCCTGCTCTGCGGCGGCAGGCGCTGGCTCCGGCAAATGCACGTCGGGCTCTGCCCCCTCGGATACGTCGAATTCGGCGGCAACCGAGTCGAACAACGCCTGCAGTTCGTCGCTGTCGTCCGTTTCGGGGGCTGCGGCCGGTGCGGGCACTGGACGCTGGAGCACGGGTTCGGGCTCGGCCTGGGGCGACGCAATGCTGTCGAACAGGGCCTGCAGTTCATCCGAATCGCTCGCTTCGTCAAATTTCATCCGCTTCGCCATTTCCTGGCTCCCTATGTGGTTCGTGCTGCCAGTCAGGCAGCTGCACTTTTGCCGAGCTTCTCGAAGATCTTCTCCAGCTTCTCGGACATGGTCGCAGCGGTGAAAGGCTTGACGATGTAGCCGTTGGCCCCGGCCTGCGCGGCTGCGATGATGTTTTCCTTCTTGGCCTCGGCCGTGATCATCAGCACCGGAAGATGCTTCAGCTGCGGCGTGCGGCGGATGGTCTGCAGCAGGGTCAGGCCATCCATGTTGGGCATGTTCCAGTCGGTCACGACGAAATCGAAGGGGGAAGCACTGAGCTTTTGCAGTGCAACCACGCCATCTTCAGCCTCGTCGACATTGGTGTAACCCAGCTCCTTGAGCAGGTTGCGCACGATGCGGCGCATGGTCGAAAAATCATCCACGACCAGAAATTTCAGTTTTGGGTCAGCCATCTCATTCTCCGTTGTGCCCGTTCCCGATCAAGCCTGGCGTGCGCGCTGGAGCAGCGGCCGCAAGGTCTCGGCGAGAACATCAGCGTCGAATTTTGCCACGTATGAATCCACACCGACCCTTTTCCCCATCGCCCGATTCGCTTCCGATGACAGGGAGGAGTGCATCACGACGGGAATTCCGTCGAAGCGGCTGTCGTTCTTGATATTGCGCGTCAGCACGTAACCGTCCATTTCGGGCATCTCCGCATCGACCATGATGAGATCGATCTCATCACCGACGTGATGCCCCATCTGCTGGGCGTGCGCTGCCATGCCTTCCAGCCGCGTCCACGCCTCAAGCCCGTTCTGCGCATGCTTGTGGCGGACACCCAGCTTGTCGAGCACTTCGGCGATCTTGCGCCGGGCAACGGCCGAGTCATCCACGAAGAACACGTTCACGTCATCGCCGCCATGCAGTGGACTAATGTTGCCGACGATCGCCTCGCCGAAGGTATTGGCCAGAATGGTCTCGACATCAAGAATCGACACCAGCTTGCCATCGGCCAACTCCGTGATCGCAGTGATGTAGTTCTGACTGTTCGACGACACGTTGTCAGGCGTGCGCACCTTGTCCCATTCGACGCGGATGATGCGATCGACCTCCTTCACCAGGAAGCCGAGGGTGCGCTTGCTGTACTCGGTCACCATCATCGAGCCGCCGAGGGCATCGCCGGGCGCGCTCAGGCCGAGAATCTTGGCCAGGGACAGCACGGGAATGACGTTGCCACGCAGGGAGATCAGACCCTCCACACCGCGCGGCATGTTGGGTGCCTTGGTGATGAAGGGCGTCTTGGACACCTCGCGCACCTTGAACACGTTGATCCCGAAGGTTTCGCTGGTACCGAGCGAAAACAGCAGGATCTCCATTCGGTTCGAGCCGGCCAGCATGGTGCGGCCGTCTACCGAATCGAGCAGGGCGGTATCTTCTTTCTGGTCGAGACTCAACATTGACTCACCTCACTTCCTGACCGGCGCGACATTGCGGCTGATCAGGCGACGCAGCGTCTGCGACAGGCGCTGCGGTTCAAACTTGGGAACGTATTCATCCACACCGACCGACTTGCCAAGCTGCTGGTTCGACATGCCCGACAGCGAAGAATGCATCACCACCGGCACGCCCTCGAAACGCGGGTCGGCCTTGATGTTGCGGGTCAGGATATATCCGTCCATCTCGGGCATTTCGACATCGGTCAGCACCAGGCTCAGGGTGTCGCTCACCTTCCGCCCAGCAGCTTCTGCCTGCGCAGCCATCAGCTTGAGCTCTTCCCACGCACGACGCCCGTTTACGGCCGAGATGTACTTCACACCGAGCACATCGAGCGTCTGGCAGATCTGCTTGCGTGCCACTGACGAATCGTCGGCGAACAGCACCAGATGTTCGCCGCCATTGTCAATTGGTGTGATGTCCTTGAACATGTGGCTGTCGTCGTAGCGGGTCGTCTCCGACAGCACCTTTTCGACATCGAGCAGCATCACCAGGCGGTTCTCCGGCAATTCGGTGACGGCGGTGACCAGGCCGCCCATGTTGGCGGTCAGCATGTCGGGCGGCACCCGCATCTGCGACCAGTCCAGGCGCAGAATGGTGTCGACCGCTTCGACCAGGAAACCCTGGGTGTGGCCGTTGTACTCGGTCACGATCATGATGTCGCGCGGCGTGTCGGCCCCCACGCCAACGTAGCGCGCCAGATCAACCACCGGCACCAGTGCGCCGCGCAGGCTGACCATGCCCACGACCGATGCGGGCATCTCCGGCGCGGCGGTGATGGCCGGCGTACGCATGACCTCACGCACCTTGAAAACGTTGATACCGAAAGTCTCGCGCCGGCCCGTTTTCTGATCCGTACCCAGCGTAAACAGCAGGATCTCCAGCTTGTTGGTCCCGGCAAGGCGGGTACGGGCATCGATATTCTTCAGTAACTCGGACATTTCATTCTCCGCACGCTTGCGGCTGCTGGCCCGGTCAACGCGACCGGTAGCGCTGTTGTGTAGTGTATCGACCCGAAGGGATCAGACTTTAGCAAGTGGCCGACATTGTGCCCCGGACTACAGGGCGAGTGCACCCCTCAAGCCTGATAGCCCATGCGGAATCCGCCCCACTGGCGGCCATTGACATACACCGGCGCCGAGATGTCGTGCATGATCTCGCCGGTATCGCGGCGATAGGTCTGGATCAGGAACTGCAGTTCATGCGCGCCACAGCGCTTGCCCACCGGATCGTCAAAGATCCGCTTGCTGCGGTTGCCGACAAAGTCCTTGTCGTAGTCCCCGGTCAGGGGCTGGGAAAAGCGCGTGTTATGGGTTGGAACGTAGCCACGCCGGTCGCAGCCGATGGCGTAGATGATTTCACCGTGCTTCTGCAGGATCGCCTCCTGAACGCGGGGAAACAGCTTGTCGGTGAATGCATCGAAACGCGTGGTGTATTTCTGCGGCCGGGTATTGGGAATGGGCTGGGAGGTCTGGTCGAACAAGGCGTCGGCCGTGATCTGCCCTGCCGCAATCGCCTGCTCCATGAGCCGCCCGAGTTCGCGGGCGGCCTGCTGCACGATCGCGGGCATCATCTTGTGGGTGGCCATGGCCTTCTCGCCTTCGGCACCGAGACGGAACACGTTGCTGATCTCGTGCAGGTTGAGCGCCAGGCTGTCGAGCTCGTGCGCCTCGTCGAGCGTCTTCGCCGCACCGTCGGCATTGCGCTCGACCATGCTCATGATCTGGCGGACGTTTCCGACCACCTTGTCGGCCTCATCCCCCTGCCGGGAGATGGACTGCGCGATTTCATCCACCCGCTCCATGGTCTGCTGAGCGCCACGATTGATCTGCTCGAGGGAACTGGCCGCCTGGCGCGCGAGCTCGGCGCCGGCGCGGGCCTGCTCGCTGCCCTGCTTGATGGAAACGATTGCTGCACCGGTTTCCGTCTGGATGGCGGTGATCATCGTGCCGATCTCACTCGTGGCAGCAGACGTGCGTTCCGCCAGTTTTCTCACCTCGTCGGCGACCACCGCGAAACCCCGGCCCTGCTCGCCAGCACGCGCAGCCTCGATCGCCGCATTGAGGGCAAGCAGGTTGGTCTGATCGGCAATCTCGCGGATCACCTTCACGATGCCGCTGATCGCCTGCGAGCGTTCGCCAAGCGCCGAGATCACCTGTGCGGACTGCTCCACCGAGCGGGCAATCAGGTCGATCTCGGACGAGGCGCTGGACACCACTCGTGCGCCCTCGATCGACAGTTCCCGTGCCTCCTGCGCATTCCGGGCCGTTTGCGACGCATGACCGGCGATCGCATTCACGCCGGTCGTCATCTCCTCGATTGCCTGCGCCATCTGTTCCGATGCACTGCGTTGCGACGTCGATCCCTCGGCCACGCCGGCAGCGAGCGACGACAGCGTTTTGGCCTTTTCCGCCACACGCTGGGCGTCGTAGATCACCTTGCCGACGATGCCCTGAAAGCTCGCAATCAGGCGGTTGTAGTGCTCGATGCAGTCGGACAGGGGGCCGCTCGTCGTCGCCGCCCGCCGCGACAGATCGCCATCCTCGTAGGTTTTCCGCAGCGTCGCGGCAAAGTCCCCGAGCGGCGAGCCGAAACGCAGCTTCAGCAGCATGGCGGCAAGCGCAGCGACCGCAACACCGACAAGCGCATGTGCAGCCATCGCAATCCACGCCGGCGCCGGGTCGATCGCGGCAACGATGCCGCCTCCGAGGCCTGCCAGCAGGCCCAGCATGATGCAAACCGACCACATCCTCATCTCCCTCTCCTCTCGCGCTCACTGCCGCATATCTCATCACAGGCCGCGCGCTTGCGGCGCAGCTCCAATGTCTTCAGCTATCGGCGCGGATCCAGAACTTCTTTAGCCCTGATCCACAACATGAACGGAAATAGCGCTCAGGTGCCCGCGCCCTGGGCCGCAAGCCGCACCTGAATACGCCCTGCAATGTCGGACAGACTGACGATTTCACGCGCAGCGCCCAGCAGCGCCGCTTCGCGTGGCATGCCGTACACCACACAGGAAGCCTCATCCTGCGCGATCGTCCACGCCCCGCCCTGGGACATGCGCAGCAGACCCGCCGCACCATCCCGCCCCATGCCGGTCAGCAGCACGCCGACGGCAGCGCGTCCAAGTACCGCTGCCGCCGAGTGAAAAAGCACATCAACCGAAGGACGGTGCCGGTTGACCGGATCCGACTTCGCCAGCCCACACTGGAAACCCGTCCCCCCGCGACGAATGCTCAGATGCGAATGACCAGGCGCAATATAGACGGTTCCGGGCTCGACACGCTCGCCGTGCTCGGCCTCCTTGACCCGCAGCGCGCACAAGCCGTCGAGCCGGCGCGCAAAGGAGCCGGTAAACATCTCCGGCATGTGCTGGACGATCATGATCGCGGGCATGCTCGCAGGCAGCCCCGTCAGCACTTCGCGGATCGCCTCGGTGCCACCGGTCGAGGCGCCGATGAAGACGATGCTGCCACCCGCTGTTGTGCCGAAAACGTGACTCACGCCGGCACCTCAGCGCAAGGGCGAATCGAGCCGCACATACACCGTGCGCCCGCGCGAACGCACAAGGTCTGCGGCATGCATGAAACTCTCCGAGTGCCCGGCATACAACTGCCCGTCGGGGCGCAGCAGCGGAACGAAGCGCTTGAGAATGCTGTACTGGGTGGGCTTGTCGAAGTAGATCATCACGTTGCGGCAGAAGATCGCATCCAGCGGTCCCTGCACCGGCCACATGGGGTCAAGCAGGTTGATGCGGCGGAAGCTGACCAGGCGGCGCAGTTCCGGGCGGATCTCGAATGCCCCGGCGTCAGCGCCACTGCGCGGGGTGAAGAACCGGCTCTTGCGCGCATCGGACAGGCGCTCGATACGATCCTGCCGATAGATGCCCGCCTCCCCGTGCGCCAGCACCGAGGTGTCGATATCGCTGGCAAGGATCTGCACCGGCGGCGCGAGGGAGTTGAACGCCTCACACGCAGTCATCGCCAGCGAATACGGCTCTTCCCCGGTCGAGGCTGCGTTGCACCAGATCCGGATCGTACGCTTCTCGCCGACCTGGCGGAGCTGATCGGCGAGGATGTCGAAGTGGTGAGGCTCACGAAAGAAGGAGGTGAGGTTGGTGGTCAAGGAATTGACGAAGGTCTCCCACTCCCCCCGGTCGCGCTCGAGTCTGGCCAGATACTGCGCAAACGTGCGGTCGCCGCAACTGCGCAGACGGCGCGCGAGGCGGCTGTAGACCATGTCCTGCTTGGCCGACGACAGGGCAATGCCCGCGTGTTGATGGATCAGGGTACGGATGCGCTCGAAATCGGCCGGCGTAAACTCGAACTCACGATCGCGCGCAGCCAGACCGGGCGCAGAAGCGGCAGGCGAGAACGGTGCCCGCCGAGGCGCATCCGGTGCAGTGCCTGCCGGCGACAAGGGCCGCCGCGGCGGAGGATCGAAAACCATGCATGAACCTCTTCAAGTGCGCGCAATGAACGCACACGCGGCGCTCACATGCTGCTGTTCCTTATCGCCCCAGCGCCGGGCGGATATTCGGGATGATTCCTTGCGCAGCCGATCCACTGCTGCCGTCGCGCGTCAGCGTCGCAGGATCGAGCGGCGCTGACGCGCTGACATCGAGGTTGCCACCCTCGCCACGAATGGCGGCTTCGGTGCGCTTGTTGAGCACGATGATGCTGATTCGGCGGTTGATCGGATCGAGCGGATCTTCCTTCCGGAGCGGAATGGTGTCGGCAAGCCCCACCACACGCACCACCTTGGCCACCTCGAGACCGCCGCTGACGAGTTCGCGGCGCGAAGCATTCGCTCGGTTGCTGGACAGCTCCCAGTTGGAGAAGCCGCGATCGCCGCCAGCATAGCGCGCCGAGTCGGTATGGCCCGAGAGGCTGATGCGATTGTCCACGTCATTGAGCGCACGCCCGATCGAACGCAGCAGGTCGCGCGTATAGGGCTGAAGGTTCGCACTTGCGGAGGTGAACATCGGCCGGTTCTGTTCGTCCACCAGCTGGATGCGCAGCCCCTCCGAGGTGATGTCCATCAGGATCTGCTCCTTGAACTGCCGGAGCTGTGGGTCAGCCTCGATGATGGCTTCGATGCGCCCCTTGAGATCGACCAGCCGGGCCCGTTCGCGACGCAGCTCGGCCTCTTCGGCACTGCCATCGGCGGGATCGGACGGGTTCCGGTCGCGCGCAGCGTCAACATTGATGGCACGGGTGCTCGGCGTATCGCCACGCTTGACCTGCCCCACCTTGCGCGACAGATCCTCGCCACCGCCCTTGATGATGCTGGAACTGTCTCCCGAGCCCTCGCCGCCAGCCATCGCCAGCTTGAGCGGATTCTGGAAGTGATCGGCAATGCCTTCCAGGTCGCCCTGCGCGGTCGAGCCGAGCAGCCACATCAGCAGGAAAAACGCCATCATCGCGGTCACGAAGTCGGCATACGCAATCTTCCAGGCACCGCCGTGCGCGCCACCGCCGCCTTTCTTGATGCGCTTGACGATGATTGGTTGCTGGCTTTCGTCGCTCACGACTCCACCCCGACCGGAACCGGATCCGGATCAGAACGCACCAGCACGAAGCCTGTTTCCGCCATGCCCTGCCTCAGCCCTTGCGGTTCTTGATTTCTTCTTCGAGCTCGGTAAAGGTCGGCCGATCGGAGGCGTACAGCACCTTGCGTCCGAACTCGACCGCCACCTGCGGCGCATAGCCGTTCATGCTCGCCAGCAGCACCACCTTCATCACCTGGTAGATCTTTCCACCCTCTTCGACCTTCTGCTCGATCTGGCTTGCAAGCGGGGCCACGAAACCGTAGGACACGAGAATACCGAGGAAGGTACCGACCAGCGCGCCGCCGATCATCTTGCCCAGCACCGCCGGCGGCTCGCCCACCGAGCCCATCACGTTCACCACGCCCATCACCGCCACCACGATACCGAAGGCCGGCACCGAATCGGCGACCTTGGACACGATATGGGGCGCCACATGCGCTTCCTGGTGATGGGTCTCGATCTCCATGTCCATCAGGTTCTCGATCTCGAACGCATTCAGGTTGCCGCCCACCATCATGCGCAGGTAGTCGCACAGGAACTCGACCACATGGTGGTCCGATGTCACGCTCGGATACTTCGAAAAGATCGGGCTCGAATCCGGGTTCTCGATGTCGTTCTCGATCGACATCAGGCCTTCCTTGCGCACCTTGGCCAGGATCTCGAACAGCATCGCCAGCAAATCGACGTAAAGCGCGCGGTTGTACTTTGAGCCCTTGACCGCCATGCTCAGCGAGCCCAGCGTGGCCTTGAGTGCCTTCGGCCCGTTTCCGGCCACGAAGCCGCCGATCATGAGGCCGAAAATGGCGATGTACTCGAGCGGCACCCACAGTGCGAGCAGGCTGCCGTGCACCGCATAGGTGCCGATCGACGCGGCGAGAATGATGACGTAGCCGATGATCAGAAACACTGCTTACTCCAGGCTAGAATCACGGGTCGGTTGGGAATGCAAAATTGTAACGGCCCGCAGCGTAAAAACTTGAACTCCGGGCACGAAAAAAAGGCTGCCTCCGGATCAGGCAGCCTTTCTGTTGGAAACGGCAGCGTCAGGCCGCAACCGTATCCCTGACCTTGGTCTTGCGCACCGCCGTCCGCTTGGTCTTGCCTGCACGCGAAGGCATGTTGCACAGACCGCAGACATAGGCCTGCGTCGGGTCGTATGCATGGGCCACAAAGTGCCCGCCGCAACAGGTGCAGCCCGCCATGTGCAGCAGGTCGGCATCAAAGAAGCGGACCAGGGTCCACGCGCGGGTCAGGCTGAGCACCGGTTCCATCTGCTCGGCCTCGATCTGATCGAGATAGAGATGATAGGACTTCAGGATGGCTTCGAGACCACTGACACCAGCCTTCTTCTCGAAGAAGCGATGAAAGCCCATGAACAGCGACGAGTGCACGTTGGGCTGCCAGGTCATGAACCAGTCGGTCGAAAACGGCAGCATGCCCTTGGGCGGCGACACCCCGCGAACTTCCTTGTAGATCTTGAGCAGCTTCTCGCGGCTGAGCTGGGTTTCGACCTCGAGCATCTGCATGCGCGCGCCGAGCTGCACCATTTCCACCGCGCGGCGAATGTCGTCCGCTTCGTCGATAATCCGTTTGTTCTTCATTTTCTCTTCTCCTCAGGCAGCTTCCTCGGCAGCCTTGCCGGCAGCGATGATCGCTGCATGCAGACTGGAGCTTGCCTGATCGCGGCCCTCGCCCGCCATCAGGCGGCCAAGTTGCTCATCATTGAATCGGAACTGCGGCATCAACATCTGGTTGTTGGACATGCGCACGAGCTTCGCAGCGGAAAGCCCCTCGATCAGGTCGGCAAACGCCTCGCCCACGCCGAGCCTGAACATTGCAGTTTCCCGATCACTGCGCAGCATCTGCTGTGCCAGCATCAGATAGGCCAGGTTCAGCTCGCGAATCTCTGCCTGAAAATCGGGGCGTTTCATGAAAAATGACTCCCTTTCAGGGACAAGCGGCTTTGAAGTTAAAGTAATTTCTGAACATCCGCAAGCTTTCCCATGCCGCAATGGGGGTCAATGCTGTTGCAAACAGACAACACCTCTTCAGCCCAGCTCATGCCAAACGGGCAAAAATCAGGCCGGTGCTTCCGGTTGCTGCACCGAGGCGACGCGATTCCGGCCCTGACGCTTCGCCATGTAGGCGCCACGGTCGGCCTGTTTGATCAGCGCGTCGAGATCGGCCATCGCGCCATCTCGCATCGCCACCCCGATACTGACCGTCAGTTCAAGCGCGGGACCACCGGTCTCGATCAGGAGAGCATCCACCGATGCACGCAAGCGCTCGGCACAGATCATGGCCGAGGTCAGCCCGGTCTCTGGACAGATCACCAGAAATTCGTCGCCACCGGTGCGACAGATCACGTCCTGCCCGCGCAAGGCCTCGCGCAAGGCATCCGCGGCCTGGCGCAGGACCATATCGCCGACGTCGTGGCCGTGCGTGTCGTTGATGAGCTTGAACCCATCGAGATCGATGATCATGCACGACAGCGGCCGGCGATTACGGGTAGCCGTCACCCATTCCTGGTGCATGCGGTCAATGGCATAGCGACGGTTCGGGAACCCGGTCAGCGCATCGGTCAATGCCACTTCCTGCAATCGCCGGTTCGAGATCGCAAGCTCGGCTGCGAAATGCCGGACTTCCTCGCGGTCGCGCTCAAGTTCCTGCTGCAGGCGCACGACGCGCTGCCCTGCATGGAAACGTGCGGTAAGCACCTTGGGACGGAACGGCTTGAGCAGAAAATCGTCTGCGCCTGACTCGAACGCATCGATCAGGCGATCGTCGTCATCGTTCGGCGCAAGCAGCAGGATGTACATCCTGCGCCCCACGCGGGTGGCACGCAGGGCACGAATCAGCCGTTCGCTCTCAGCACCGAACACACCGCAATCGATCACCATCATGTGCGGCTGAAGCTCGACAACCGCCTCCAGCACCTGCTGCCCGGGGCGGACCTCGAACAGGCGATGCCCCTCGCCGTCAAGCACTTCGCGCAGCTGGTCACGACTGCTCGCCTCGTCATCCACCAGCAGGACGCGCAAAGCCGCACTCGGGCTCTGCGGAGCGGCTTCAACCGCAACACTCGCCTCCGGCACCGCACATTCGCCGGGCTTCACCGCAGCGCTTGCATCGCCCCCGTCACCCGGGCACAGCTCCGAGAACTGCGGCGGCGTAACCGTGTCGATCTGCAGCAGCTTGCCCCATTCGACCCATTGGCGTCCGATGTCGCTGCAGGCTCCGACGAACTCATCGCGGCTGTATCCGAGGCGCAAGGCCAGCTTCAACACCATCCCCATCAACGCTGGCTGATCGGCCTCTACGGCAAGGCAGATCTCCGCGACGGCCCGGGACAGCACGAGACACTGCATCATCGTCGCTTCGCGACTCTCGGGTGCGAAGGCCGCACGCTCGGTCTGCTCGAAGAAACGCACCGGCTCGGAGAAGACCGGCGGCAACCCCCAATCCACCAGCATGGCCGCACCCAGCTCGCGGTGGGTCATCGCCAGCGCTTCCTGCTCCAGGTCGAGCAGACGCCGATCCGGATTGCGCTGGACCTCAAGCAGCAGGCGGCCATACTCAACCGGATACACAGTCGCCATCGCCAGCTCGCCGATCCGCGCAAGCAGCCCGACCGAGAAGGCCTCGTCAGCGGCGACCACGCGCAGACGCTGAACCAGCGTTTGCATCGACAGTGCCATGACCAGCGAAGATGACCAGAAGCGCACGTAATCAAAGCCGGCGCATGCACCCTTGCGATAGCTCGACAGCAGCGAAAAACCGAGCGCCATCGTTCGCACCGCAGGCATGCCCAGCACCATCAGGGCTTCCTGCACCGACACGACCGAACGCCGCTGCAGCCCGACCAGACCGTTGGCGGCCTTGATGATACGGCCCACAAAAGCGGGGTCGCCCTTGATCACCCGCGCCAGCTCTGCCACCGACACGTCGTCGCTTTGCGTCATGCGAATGATGGCAAGCGCAACCCCGCGTGGGGAAGGAAGATCGCCCGTCGCCTTAAGCTGCGCAAAACGGTTCATGTCGATCGAAGGAGGCATGTTCTCGCAAGAAGTGAATTGGACCCTGTTCGCTAGCATAAACGCTAACGACGATATCTTGTACAGATCACATACACACACAGCGGTGCCGCCCCGCTGTTTCGATACTGATTGGCGCTGCACGGGCCTGTTAGAATTGGCATCGTATACAGGAAGCCCTCCCATGAAGTTCTGCTCAAGCTGCGGTGCCGCTGTCGATTTACGCATCCCCCCGGGCGATGCCTTGCCACGCCATGTCTGCGACAACTGCGGCACGATCCACTACCAGAACCCAAAGCTTGTCGTCGGCGCGCTGGCCGAGTGGGGAGACCGCATCCTGCTGTGCCGGCGTGCGATTGAACCCTGTTATGGCAAATGGACCTTGCCCGCGGGTTTCATGGAGAACAATGAAACCACCGCACAAGGCGCTGTGCGTGAAACCCTTGAAGAGGCCTGCGCGCGGATCGAGCTGGGCGAGATGTTCTCCCTGATCGACGTTCCCCATATCAGTCAGGTTCACATCGTGTATCGCGCCCGCCTGCTCGACCTCGACTTCCGCCCCGGCGAAGAGTCACTCGAAGTCGCACTGTTCGAAGAAGCGGACATTCCGTGGGACGACATTGCCTTCCGCACCATCGCACTGAGCCTGCGACACTTCTTTGAAGATCGTCGCAGTGGCAAGTGGTCTTTCCACACCGGCAGCATCGGGCCCGCGCCAAAAACCTGAAACCCTGCTTCGGCGCGCGCTGCAGCCCCCGGGGACAGCTTGCGCTGCGGGGAGTTGTCTGTTTTCATTCACAAACGTGGTGCGCCGCGTTTCGGTGCGCCCACCCAGAGGTAACGGAGGACGCGTGCTGATCGAACATGGAGCGACGCTGCTGGGACCGGACGGATTGGCCATTCAGGAAGATGGCCAGCATCCGTGGATCCTGTCGCTCGACATGAACGGCGCCCCCTACCGCTGGATCTCGTGGCAGGCTGCCTGTCACTACCATGCGCGTGATCTCGTGGCCTGGAGCATTGGCGACCATTCCTTCAGCTTCCTCGGCGGCACCTCGCGTCTCACCGGGAAACGATCGCAGATCACCACCCAGAGCATCATCGCCATCAAGGGACGCACGCAGCGCCCGGCGGCGCTCACCAAGGTGCCTCCACTCAGCAACCGCGAGCTGTTCCGGCGCGACCAGTTCCTCTGCGCCTACTGCGGACATCGCCTGCCCGGCAGCCAGCTCACCCGCGACCACGTGATGCCGGTTTCCCGCGGCGGCCGCGACGTGTGGATGAACGTGGTCACAGCCTGCCGGCCCTGCAACCAGCGCAAGAGCGGACGCACCCCCGAACAGGCGAGAATGGCGCTGCTTTATGCGCCCTATGTGCCGAACAAGGCCGAGTACCTGATTTTGTGCAATCGCCACATACTTGCTGACCAGATGGATTTCCTGACCCGCCATCTCCCGCGCCAGAGCAGGCTTCTCGCCATAGACTGACGGGCGTATTGCGCCAGTCTGGGGCATTATTTTGTGCATCGCACCAAGCTGGCGCACAAAATCCATCATTTTCAATACTTTGTATAAACAAGGGCACCGGCACGCCAGCACCGGCGATGCTAAATTCAAGCCATGACGACAGCAGAACTTCATTTCCTCCTCGACGGTCGCGACATCCGGCTGCATCAGGTCAGCCCGACAACGACGCTGCTCAACTGGTTGCGCGAAGACGAGGGACGCACCGGCACCAAGGAAGGCTGTGCCGAAGGCGACTGTGGCGCCTGTACCGTGGTCGTTGCCGAAGCACGTGACGGCGAGCTGGTCTGGCGCAGTGTCAACGCCTGCATCCAGTTCCTGCCCACCCTGCACGGCAAGGCCTTATTCACGGTGGAAAGCCTGCGTGCAGCCAAGGGCGGGTTGCATCCGGCCCAGGCGGCGATGGTGAGCTGCCACGGCTCTCAGTGCGGGTTCTGCACACCGGGCTTCGTGATGTCGCTGTTCGGGCTGTACCAGACCGAGGCCGCACCCGATGGTGACGCCGTGGCCGACGCGCTGTCCGGCAACCTGTGCCGCTGCACCGGCTACCGCCCGATCGTGGATGCCGCACAGGAAATGTATCGGCTGCCTGCACCCGACGGCGAACTGCCTGCGCCACAGTGGCAGAACGCAACCGACCCCGCGGCACAGGCCCTGCTCGACCGTCTCGTGCGCATGAATGCGGACGACGCCACGCTCGACATCGTCCATGCGGACGGCCGCTTCACCGCGCCGCGCAGCCTCGATGAATTTGCCAGCTGCGTCGCCACCTACCCGGACGCGACCATTCTCGCCGGCAGCACCGACATCGGCCTGTGGGTCACCAAGCAGTTCCGCGCCCTTCCGCACCTGATCTATCTTGGCCGGGCGCGCGAACTCAACCGCATTTCCGAAACCGACGGCTGGCTCGAAATTGCCGCCGCGGTGACGCTGGAAGACGCCTTCGAGGCCATCCTCCCGCACTACCCCGAACTCACCGAACTCTGGCGCCGCTTTGCCTCACGCCCGATCCGCAACGCCGGCACGCTGTGCGGCAACATCGCCAACGGCAGCCCCATCGGCGACTCGATGCCGGCGCTGATCGCCATTGGCGCCGAGGTGGTGCTGCGCCACGGCGATCGCACCCGTGCGCTGCCGCTCGAAGCGCTCTATCTGGGCTATCAGAAGAAGGATCTTGCACCGGGCGAATTCGTGCAGTGCGTCAGGATTCCCGTCGCACGCGGCCCCCTCGATGAACAC
Source organism: Parazoarcus sp. PS-13 R2A (assembly GCF_057621855.1). Classification (NCBI taxonomy): domain Bacteria; kingdom Pseudomonadati; phylum Pseudomonadota; class Betaproteobacteria; order Rhodocyclales; family Zoogloeaceae; genus Parazoarcus; species Parazoarcus sp. PS-13 R2A. Next base: position 37,026 of record NZ_JBYEXN010000016.1, on the reverse strand, counting down.
CTGTTCCGCGCCTGGAAGATCTCAAAGCGTCAGGACCAGGACATCTCGGCGGTGTTCGCAGGCTTCTCGATCATTCATCACCATGGCATCGTCAGCAGCGCACGGCTCGCCTTCGGCGGCATGGCCGCAACGCCCAAGCGCGCCAGCCACGCGGAAGCCGCGCTCATCGGCCGCCCCTTCGATGCTGCGGCCCTGAGCGATGCCCGCGCCGCGCTCGCACTCGACTTTCAGCCGCTGTCCGACATGCGTGCGTCTGCCGAATACCGCATGAACGTCGCGCAGAACCTGCTCACCCGCCTGCACCATGAACTCGCAGGTCATCCGACCCGCATCGACAGCGTGGAGGCCGATCATGCTCAGCACTGAAGCACGCGGCAGCGCCGGCGCTGCCCTTCCCCACGAATCGGCAGTGCTGCACGTCACCGGCAGCGCCACCTATATTGACGACCTGCCCGAACTGCGACGCACGCTGCATGCGGCAATCGGACTCGCGACCGAAGCACATGCCCGCATCCTCAGCATCGACCTGTCGGCCGTCCGCGCGGCACCGGGTGTGGTCTGTGTGCTCACCGCAGACGACATTCCCGGCCTGAACGATTTCGGCCCTGTCGTGCACGACGACCCGATCTTCGCCACCGAAGAAGTGCAGTTTCATGGCCAGGCGCTGTTCGCAGTGCTTGCCGAAGACATGCGCGCCGCCCGCGCCGCCGCCCGTCTTGCCAAGGTCGAATACGACCGCCTGCCCGCGCTGCTCGGCATCGACGAAGCGCTCGAAGCCGGCACCCGGGTGCTGCCCGACGTCGCACTCCGGCAGGGCGATGTCGATACGGCCATCGGTGCCGCGCCGCATCAGCTCGAAGGCACCGTGCGCCACGGCGGACAGGATCACTTCTACCTCGAAACCCATATCGCCTACGTCATCCCGCAGGAAGACAGGACCTTCAAGGTGCATTCGTCGAGCCAGCACCCGGGCGAAGTCCAGTTGCAGGTCGCCCACGCGCTCGGTCTGGAGGCCAAGGACGTCACCGTCGAATGCCGACGCATGGGTGGCGGCTTCGGTGGCAAGGAAAGCCAGCCCGGGCAGATCGCCGCGATTGCCGCCATCGGCGCGCTGCGCACCGGGCGCCCGGTCAAGCTGCGCCTCGACCGCGACGACGACATGGTGCTCACCGGCAAGCGCCACGACTTCCGCATCGACTGGCACGTCGGTTTCGACGACGAGGGCCGCATTCTCGGCGTGCGTTTCCGCCAATCCACCCGCGCCGGCTATTCGGCCGACCTCACCGGTGCGATTGCCGACCGCGCGATGTTCCATGCCGACAACGCCTACTTCCTGCCCAGCGTCGCGATCGACTCCCACCGCTGCAAGACCCATACGGTATCGAACACCGCGTTTCGCGGCTTTGGCGGGCCGCAGGGCATGTTCGGCATCGAGGAGGTGATCGACGCCATTGCGCGCAAGCTCGAACTCGACCCGCTCGACGTGCGCAAGCTCAACTACTACGGCACCACCGAGCGCAACACCACGCACTACGGCCAGGTCATCGAAGACAACGTGATCCACGAGATGACGGCCGAACTCGAAGCCGGCTGCGACTATCGCGCCCGCCGCGAAGCCATCCGCGAGTGGAACGCAAACAGCCCGGTTGTGCGCCGCGGCATCGCCCTCACCCCGGTCAAGTTCGGCATCTCCTTCACCGCCACCCACCTCAACCAGGCCGGCGCACTGCTAAATGTGTATACCGATGGCACGGTGCTGCTCAACCACGGTGGCACCGAGATGGGACAGGGTCTGTTTACCAAGGTGGCGCAGGTGGTGGCCAGCGAATTGCAGATCGACATCGACCGCATCCGCGTCACCGCCTCCGATACCGCGCGCGTGCCCAATGCCTCGGCCACTGCAGCGTCGAGCGGTGCCGACCTCAACGGCAAGGCCGCACAAGACGCCGCACTCAAGATCAAGGCACGGCTCACCGAATTTGCCGCGGCCAGGTACGCCGTGCGCGAAGACCAGGTCGAGTTCCGCGCCAATCAGATCCATGCCGGCACCACCGTCGTCAGCTTTGCCGAGCTCGTGCATGCGGCGTGGATGGCGCGCGTCTCGCTGTCCGCGACCGGCTACTACCGCACACCCAAGATCGCCTACGACCGCGAAACCCTCTCGGGCCGCCCGTTCTATTACTACGCCTACGGGGTTGCGTGCAGCGAGGTCGCCATCGACACCCTGACCGGTGAGTCGAAAGTGCTGCGCACCGACATCCTGCACGACGCCGGCCAGTCGCTGAACCCGGCGATCGATATCGGCCAGGTCGAGGGCGGCTTCATTCAGGGCATGGGCTGGCTGACCATGGAAGAGCTGCACTGGGACGCAAGCGGACGCCTGCGCACTCATGCACCCTCCACCTACAAGATTCCGGCGGTCTCCGATGTCCCCAGGATCTTCAACGTTCGCCTGTGGGATCGCGCCATCAACGTCGAAGACTCGATCTTCCGCTCCAAGGCCGTCGGCGAGCCACCCTTCATGCTTGCGCTGTCGGTCTGGCACGCGATCAAGGACGCGGTGGCTGCGTCAGCCGACTACCGCGTCACCCCGATGCTCAACGCGCCGGCCACCGCCGAAGAGATCCTGCGCAGCGTGGACGACGCCCGTCAGCGGGCCCACACGCCATGACTGCCGGACGCCTGCTCGATCATCTGGCCGCCAGCCTCTGCGCCGGCGAGCCCATGGTGTGGATCGGCGTCGCGGAGACACGCGGCTCGGCACCGCGCGCGCCGGGCGCCCGCATGCTGGTCGGCATGGGCTCGAGCTTCGGCACCATCGGCGGCGGTCACCTCGAACTGCGTGCCATCGAAATTGCGCGCGGCATGATCGTCGATGACGCCGCTGGTCTTGCGACCGCCCCCAGAATCGAGCGCTTTCCGCTTGGGGCCAGCGTCGGCCAGTGCTGCGGCGGCGTGATGCACCTTGCCTTCGACGTCATTCGCCCGACTGAGCGTGCATGGGTCGAAGCGGCACGCGCACTGGCGCACGAGGACATCGAGTGGGTGCGCATCCTCAGCCTCGGGGGCGCACCTGTGCAGGTCGCCAGCCTCGCCAGCCTGCGCGCCGACAGCCGCCATCCGGCGCTCGCCGCCAGTGCGGCCGGGCTCGCCTCCCTTGCCGGCGACAGCGCCATGATCTGCTGCGACAGCCTTGGCGGCGAGCGCCACGTCATCGAACTCATGCGCCCGGCGGAGCTGCATCTGGCCTTGTTCGGTGCGGGCCATGTCGGCCGCGCACTGATCGAAGTCCTTGCCCGCCTGCCGATCCGCGTCACCTGGATCGACCCGCGCGAGTCGGAATTTCTGGCCTGGATGCCGCAGAATACGCGCCCCGTCCTGACCGACATGCCGGAAGCCGAAGTGCGACACCAACCTGCCAACACCGCCGTGCTGATCACCACGCACAGCCATGCGCTGGATCTGGAACTGGTGCGGACCTGGCTCGATCGCGGCGACTTCGGCTTTCTCGGCCTCATCGGCTCGACCTCCAAGCGCGCCAGCTTCGAAGCCAGGCTGCGCGCCCGCGGCTACACCGAAGCGCAACTCTCCCGCATCGTCAGCCCGGTCGGCGACCCCGCCGTCGTCGGCAAGGAACCCGAAGTCATCGCCATCGCGATTGCCGCGCAGCTCATGAGCCTGCGCAGCAAGCCACAGAACGTCCGGCACATCCGGCAAGATCATCCAGCCAAGGCATGCACGACACCATGACCCAGCAGACAAGCCCTTCCCCGGGCGCGCCGCCGCGCCTCGTACTGAGCAACATCCGCAAGGTCTACCCGACCGTGGTCGCCAACGACGGCGTCAATCTTGAAGTCGCGCCCGGCGAGATTCATGCCGTTCTCGGCGAAAACGGCGCCGGCAAGTCGACGCTGATGAAGATCATCTACGGCGTCACCCGGCCCAGCTCGGGGGAGATGCAGTGGGAAGGCAAGGATGTCACCGTCGAGAGCCCGGCGCATGCGCGCGAACTCGGCATCGGCATGGTGTTCCAGCACTTCTCGCTGTTCGAAACCCTGACCGTGGTCGAGAACGTCGCCCTCGCCCTGCCGGGCAAGCCCGATCTCGGCGAACTCGCGCAACGCATCGAAGAGGTCTCCAAGCGCTACGGCCTGCCGGTCGATCCGCGCCGCCATGTGCACGCGCTGTCGGTAGGCGAGCGTCAGCGGGTGGAGATCGTGCGCTGCCTGCTGCAGAACCCGCGCCTGCTGATCATGGACGAGCCGACCTCGGTGCTCACGCCGCAGGCCGTGCGCAAACTGTTCGAAACCCTGCGCCAGCTCGCCGCCGAAGGCTGCTCCATTCTGTACATCAGCCACAAGCTCGACGAAATCAAGGAGCTGTGCCACACCGCCACCGTGCTGCGCGGCGGCCGCGTCACCGGCCACTGCCGCCCGGGCGAGGAAACGCCGGAATCAATGGCGCGACTGATGATCGGCAAGGATCTGCCAGTGTGCGAACACGGTGCCAGCCAGGCCAGCAACGAGGTCCGCCTGCGCCTGGCCGGGCTGTCCCACGCCACACCCGACCCCTTCGCCACCGACCTGCGCGACATCCATCTCGACGTCCACGCCGGCGAGATCGTCGGCATTGCCGGCGTATCGGGCAATGGTCAGCAGGAGTTGCTGCGCGCGATCTCGGGCGAGGAACCGCTGTCGGAAAGATTCCCGGTGCAAATCCTCGGCACCGAAGCCGGTCGCATGAACCCCGGCCAGCGGCGCAAACTCGGCATGTGCTTCGTGCCTGAAGAGCGCCTCGGTCGTGGCGCCGTGCCCACGATGTCGCTCGCCGACAACGCGATCCTGACCGCGGCGAAGTCGCAGCATTTTGTTAACGGGGGCTTTCTGGCCTTCAGCCGTGCGCGGACCTTTGCCGAGAAGTGCATCGAGTCCTTCAGCGTCAAGTGCGGCGGCGCCCCTTCGCCAGCCAAATCGCTCTCGGGCGGCAACCTGCAGAAGTTCATCATGGGCCGCGAAATCCTGCAGGCACCCAAGCTGCTGGTGTGCGCCCAGCCCACCTGGGGTGTCGATGTCGGCGCAGCCGCCTTCATCCGCCAGTCCATCATCGACCTGCGCAACCGTGGCTGCGCCGTGCTGGTCATCTCCGAGGAGCTGGACGAATTGTTCGAGATCTGCGACCGCATCGCGGTCATCGCCAAGGGCAGGCTGTCGCCGCTGCGCCCGACCGCTGAAACCTCGGTAGAGGATATTGGCGTGTGGATGAGCGGCCTGTGGCCAGGCTCCGAGCTCGCAACCGAAACGGTTGAACAGAAAGGGGAGCTCGCTCATGCTCAGGCTTGAACCCCGCGCCGAAGTCTCGCGCCTGATGAGCTACCTGTCGCCGGTACTGGCGGCCGTGCTCACCCTGATCGCAGGCATGGCCGTCTTCTCCTCGCTGGGCAAGGATCCGGTCGAAGGTCTGCGTCTGTTCCTGATCAGCCCGGTCAAGGATCTCTACGGCGTTTCCGAACTCCTGCTCAAGGCCACGCCGCTGATGCTGTGCGCCATCGGTCTCGCGGTGGGCTTCCGCGCCAACGTATGGAACATCGGCGCCGAGGGGCAATTCATGCTCGGCACCGTTGGTGCGACCGGCATGGCCCTGTATTTTCAGGAATCCGACAGCAGCCTCGTGCTGCCCGCAATGGTGCTCGCGGGTGCCGCCGCCGGCGCAGCCTGGGCCGCCATCCCAGCCCTGCTGAAAACGAAGTTCAACGCCAACGAGATTCTGGTGTCGCTGATGCTGGTCTATGTGGCGCAGTTGTTCGTGTCCTGGCTGGTGTTCGGGCCCTGGAAAGACCCGGACGGCTTCAACTTCCCGCAGACGGCAATGTTTGCCGACCATGCGCTGCTGCCGATTCTTGTTGAAGGCACACGCCTGCATGCGGGCTTCCTCATCGCGCTCACCGCGCTGGTCGCCGGCTACGCCTTCATGAACCGCAGCTACACCGGCTTCAAGATGCGGGTCGCGGGCGAAGCGGCCGAGGCCGCGCGTTACGCGGGCTTCTCTGCCAACCGCATGATCTGGATCGGCCTGCTCACCGGCGGTGCCGCAGCCGGCATTGCGGGCATGAGCGAAGTGGCCGGCCCCATGGGCCAGCTCACCGACAAGGTCAACCTGGGCTACGGCTTTGCCGCCATCATCGTGGCCTTCGTCGGCCGCCTCAACCCCTTCGGCATCCTGCTTGCCAGTCTGCTGATGGCCTTGCTGTACATCGGCGGCGAGCAGGTGCAGCAGTACATGAACCTGCCCAGCTCCATCTCGCTGGTGTTCCAGGGCCTGCTGCTGTTCTTCCTGCTGGGTTCGGACGTATTCATCCACTACCGGCTGAAGTTCGGCCGCGTTGCCGCCTGAGGATCGATCATGGACGCTTCGCTCTTTACTTCGATGCTGTTTGCCACCGTCGTGGCCGGCACCCCGCTGATCATCGTGTCGCTCGGCCTGCTGGTCAATGAAAAGGCCGGCGTGCTCAACCTTGGCGCCGAAGGCATGATGGCCATGGGCGCGGTCGCCGCCTTCGCCGTCACCCACCACACCGGCAGCCCGTGGCTGGGCGTGCTCGCCGGCATGGGTGCGGGCATGGCGGTGTCGCTCGTATTCGGTCTGCTCACCCTCACGCTGCAGGCCAACCAGGTGGCGTCCGGGCTCGCGCTGGCGATCTTCGGCGTCGGCCTGTCGGCCTTCATCGGCAAGCCCTTCGAGTCCATCGCCCTGCCCGCGGTGCCGCCGATCCGCATCCCCTTCATTGCCGACCTGCCGCTGATCGGCGAGGCACTCTACAACCAGCAGGCCCTCGTCTATCTGTCGTGGGCGATGTTCTGGGCCGTGGTGTGGTTCCTCTACCGCAGCCGCGCCGGCCTGGTGCTGCGCGCCGTGGGCGAATCCCCCGCCTCGGCACACGCCATCGGGCATCCGGTCATCCTCATCCGCTATCTCGCGGTGCTCTTCGGCGGCGCCATGGCCGGCATCGGCGGCGCCTTCCTGTCGGTGTTCTACACCCCGATGTGGGTCGAAGGCATGGTCGCCGGTCGCGGCTGGATCGCCCTCGCGCTGGTCGTGTTCGCCACCTGGCGCCCGCTGCGGGTCATGGTCGGCGCCTATCTGTTCGGTGGCGTCATGATCACCCAGCTCTTCATCCAGGGCTCGGGCATGCAGATCGACTTCCCCGCGCAGTTCCTGTCGTCGCTGCCCTACTGGGCGACGATCATCGTGCTGGTGGTGATCTCGCGCAATGTGAACACCATCAGGCTCAATTCACCGATGTCGCTGGGCAAGCCTTTCCGCGCCGAAGGCTAGGCGCGCAAGCGGCATTGAACAATGCGAACCCCGGACGATCGTTAGCACACTCATCGTGCGGTAAGCGAGAAGCCCCACCCGTGCGCGAGATAGTCGCAATGACAAGGCCCGTATTTACGGGCCTTGTTGTTTCTGGGACGTTCGTGCGGGCTCAAGCGGTCGGAATTCCTGTCTGCCGCACCAAACAGGACGCCGCGACACAATGCGATATTGCGCATCAAAAGGAGAAACAGTAGCCAAAACCCATAACAGTTCGATGTATCAATCGCCCCCCCTCCCCCTTAGAATTACAACGTGCCCTGCTTGCCAGGAAGTCAATCAAAGGGTAATCGCCAAGGCCACAAGGGATGGACCATGTCACTCGATGACTGCAGGATGATCGAACTACCGAAGATTCACGACCAGCGAGGGAACCTGACCTTCGTCGAGGGTGACAGACACGTGCCCTTCGATATCAAACGCGTGTACTACCTCTATGACGTGCCCGGCGGATCGGAGCGCGGCGGTCATGCTCACGGAAAACTCCAGCAGTTCATGATCGCCATGTCGGGGAGCTTTGACGTCGTGCTCAACGATGGTGATCGCGAGCGTCGCTTCCACCTCAATCGCTCATACAACGGCATCTACATCGCGCCGATGACCTGGCGCTATCTGGATAACTTCTCATCGGGCGCCGTCTGTCTGGTGCTCGCCTCAGCGTATTACGACGAAGCCGACTATTACCGCGACTATGCGTCATTCAGGATTGCGGCACAGGCATCACGCACATGATGAACACCTCGACTCTTCCCAACGAGGCTGACATGCGAGGTAGCCGCTTGATTATCGTCGGTGGCGCGCCGCGATCGGGGACCAGCCTGTTCCAGTCCATGATGGACTCGCACCGTGATGTCTATGGCGGGCCCGAGTTTGATCACCTGACCGACATCGTCAACTTGCGTAACCGCCTGCAGCAGGGCCTGCAGTATGGTCGCATCACGCACTTCGTTGATGCGGCGCAGATCGATGACGCCATGGGGCAAATGGTGGAGTCCCTGCTCTATCCCGTCGCGGATCGCCATGGGGTCAGCCGGCTCTCCGAAAAAACACCGATGAATGTCCTTGTCTTCAAGGACCTGATGACGATACTGCCTGGCGCCAAGTTCGTGCATGTCATACGCGACCCGCGCGCAGTCATCATGTCCATGTATCAGGTCGCCAAGCGCATTGACCAGGCCGGACAAACGCGGCCGCACTTCCTGAGCAACCTGGAAGCAATGGCCTTGTACATCAATCAGTGCGTGCATGCCGGCGTTGAAGCCTGCGAGAGTCAAGCCGCCCGCGCGATCATCGTGCGCTACGAAGATCTGCTCTCCCGTACCGAAGACACGATGATGAATCTGCTGAACTTCCTCGACCTGCCTGATGATCGTGCGGTCCTGAACCCGGGCCAGGTCGTGCACGAGAGCGCGAGCCTGTTGAAGGACGGTTCCGACCCATGGGCCGGCGGGCGCAGAACGTATACCGATCCAGAGCGTGAGAATCAGGACAAGTGGCGCGAAGATCTTGACCCAAACTCAATCGAAGTACTCAACCGCCTGTTTTCCGCTGCTCCGGTATACGCTGCACTGGGCTACAACTTCGATTGACGAGATCCGCGTTGCGCGGCCTGCGCATCGACAACCAGGCGAAAAATTCACGGCATTCGGTTGCGGACGTTTGGTTCCGTTAGCCGAATCGACTGACTGCGCACCGAGATGACGACACCTTTCTTCGACATGCAGGCGATCACCACCCCGATCGAATCCGAGTTGAGGCATGCCTTCGAGCGGGTTCTCAGCAGACATCACTTCATCCTGGGTGACGAGCTCATGGCCTTCGAACAGGAGTTCGCCCGCTACTGCGGCGTCGAACACTGCGTAGGCGTCGGCAATGGGCTCGAAGCGCTGTACCTGACACTGCAGGCCATGGGTATTGGCGCTGGGGATGAAGTCATCGTTCCGGCCCATACTTTCATCGCCACCTGGCTCGCCGTCACCTGGAGCGGCGCCCGGCCCGTGCCGGTCGAATCCTGTCCATCCGGCTTCAACATCGATCCTGAACGCATTGTCGAAGCGATCACGCCCCGCACAAAAGCCATCATCGCCGTGCACCTTTATGGTGAGCCCGCCGATATGGCCGCGATATGCAGCATTGCGGCACAGCATGGTTTGCAGGTGATCGAAGATGCTGCGCAGGCGCATGGCGCGCGCTACCGCAACCGCCCCGTAGGCAGCCTCGGTGACGCGGCCGCCTTCAGTTTCTACCCGACCAAGAACCTGGGTGCGATGGGCGACGGTGGCGCCATCTGCACGAGTAGTGCAGCCCTGGCTTCGCGCCTGCGCTCACTGCGCAACTATGGATCGCAGACCAGGTATCAGCATGACGAAGCTGGCTACAACTCCCGCCTCGATGAGCTTCAGGCTGCCTTTCTGCGTGTCAGGCTGCGACGCCTCGATGAAGACAATCGTGCGCGCCAGTCAGTCGCCCAAGCCTACATTCAGGCATTGTCAGCGCTGACACATATCACCGTGCCTCAGACGCCCGACTGGGCCACGTCCGTATGGCATCTTTTCGTCATTCGCTGCACACGGCGCGACGCGCTGATGAAGGCCCTGAAAACAGCGGGCATCGACACCCTGATCCACTACCCCGTTCCTGCCCATCGGCAGGGCGCCTATTCCGGCGAAAACTGGCCCGATCTGCCGATCACGGAACAGCTCTCATCAGAAGTACTGAGTCTGCCGATGTGGCCAGGACTCGACCCTGCACCTGTCATCGCGGCAGTGCTGCAGGCAGATCAGGAGCTGGCCTCATGAAAGCGCCACCGTGGAATGTTCTCGTATTCCCGGCCGGCACAGAGGTCGGGCTGGAAATTTTCCGTTCGCTCGAACACTGCAAGGAGGTGCGGCTGTTCGGTGCCTCTGCAGCCGTGGTCAACCACGGACCTTGCGTCTTTGCGCACTATCGCGAACTGCCATCCATAGACAATGCCGACGCCTTGCACGCGCTGAAGGCACTGGTCGAAGCGTGGGAAATCGACTTCATTTTCCCGGCAAATCCTCTTGTCATGGACTTCCTCGATGAGCACCGAAGCGAGTTTTCCTGCGCTGTCGTCATGCCTGCCAGCGCCACCTTCAATATCGTCCGCTCCAAGTCCGCGAGCTACAAGCACCTTGCACAGCAACTTCCCGTACCGGAATTGCATAGCGCGGAGAGCGTCGACCGTTTTCCGGTTTATCTGAAGCCAGACCGCCTGTATGGATCGCAGGGAGGACAGCGACTCGATAGCCGCCACGCACTCGCGGCTGCCGGCAGTCTGGAGGGCATGCTCATCTGCGAGTACCTGCCGGGCGATGAGTACACCGTCGACTGCTTCTCGAGCAGCGCCGGGCAATTGCTGTTCGCCGGCCCGCGAACGCGCGAGCGTATCCGCATGGGCACCTCGATGCACAGCAAGGAACCGGACAGCGAGACCCATGCAGCGTTACTTGCGCATGCACTGCAGATCCATAACGCACTGGACCTGACCGGTCCATGGTTCTTCCAGATGAAGCGCGATGCTCAGGGAACGCTGAAACTGCTGGAGATCGATCCGCGTATCGCCGGCACCATGGCGTTTCACCGTGTGCAGGGCATTAACTTTCCGCTTCTGGGACTGCTCGACAAGGCCGGTATGAGCGTGCGCATATTGCGCAACCCGTACCGTCAGTACAGCATCGATCGGGCTCTGACGAATCGCTATCGACTGGACCTGCGCTACAGCACGGTCTATGTGGACTGGGACGACACGCTCGTCATCAAGGACGCTCTGAACACGCAAATGCTGCAGTTTCTCTATCAATGCATCAACCAGGGAAAGCGCATCGTTCTGCTATCGAAATCACTCGCAGCCGACAAGGAAGCGCTGCTTGCCCGTTGGCGCCTGCAATCGCTCTTTGATGAAATCCACTGGTTGCGTGAAGATGAATCGAAAAGCGACTACATCCACGAAACCAACGCCATTTTCATCGACGACAGTTTCACTCAACGTGAAGAGGTCGCCACGCGTTTGGGCATCCTGACTTTTGACCCCAGCATGGTCGAAATATTGCTGGACGACCGGGGACACTAGCATGATGCACTGGCAGAAACTCGGACAGGTCTATCACCGCCAGCGGGAGGCTGGCTGGTGGCATAGCCACACCATGGCCCCCTCCGCCATCTGTCTGAACGACGAGGTCATCCGTGTCTTCCTCGGCTGCTGGGATAGCGCGGGCATCTCCCGCATCGGCTATGTCGATGTATCGGCAGAGCGCCCCAATGAGGTCCTTGCTGTGTCCCCCAGGCCTGTTGTCGACATCGGCCGGCCGGGCTGCTTTGACGACAATGGTGTATTCCCCGGACATGCCACGCGCGTTGGCGACACGATCTACCTCTACTACACCGGCTTTCAGCTTGGCGAGAAGATCCGCTACTTCAATTTCGGTGGCTTGGCGCTGAGTCGCGACGGCGGTCAAACCTTCACTCGCGTCTCCGAGGCACCCATCCTCGACCGCGCCGACGAGGGCCTGAGCGTTCGCGCTGGGCAATCCATCCTGCACGAATCAGGCGCTTTCCACACGGTCTATTCCGCAGGTAGTGACTGGGTCAATGTGGGTGGCTATCTGCGGCCAACTTACGATGTGTATTACCAGTCGTCCCCCGACGGTCTGGCGTATCAACGCAGCGGCCAGCGCATCGTGACGCACGACGCAAGCGTGGAGCACGGCCTGGGCAGGCCCCAGCTCGTCCGGCTCGGCGAGCGCTACGTCGTCTTTTACACCCGCCGCACGCTGGATATGAAATATCACTTCGGACTGTCACTCTCCGACGACTTGCAGCACTGGGAGCGCGCCGACCATCTCGCCAGCATTGCCCATGGCACAGGCTTCGATAGCGAAATGGTGTACTTCCCCTCGCTGGTCAGCGTACCCGGAAGCGGACGACGGTTCCTGTTTTACGCCGGCAACGGATTCGGTCGCGACGGCCTTGGTGTCGCCGAACTGCATGGGGACTTCCCGTGATCGCCGCCGCCTATTCGGCCAAAGACCGCAAGCGCTGGGACACCTTTGTGCGCAACAGCCGCAACGGCACGCTGCTGTTTGACCGCGCCTACATGGAGTATCACGCAGAGCGCTTTGTCGACGCCTCTCTGATCATAGACGAAGCAGATGCGACACTGGCCCTCCTGCCCGCCAGTCGCCACGACAATACGATCCGCTCGCATGGCGGACTGACTTACGGCGGCTTCATCACCGATGGTCGCATGCGGGTCGAGAAGATGCTCCGCACATTCGATGCCGCGCTGGCGTTTTACAACAGCATCGGTATCACGCGGCTTGAATACAAGGCCATTCCGCATATCTACCATCGAGCACCGGCCGAGGAAGATGCCTACGCCCTGTTCCGCCTCGGTGCCCAGTTGCTCAAGCGCGAGCCCTCAGCAGCCTTGCATTTGCTCGATACCGGCTTACCTGGCAAGAAACGCAATGGCGCAGCGCGCGCAGCACAACTTGGATTGCGCTTTGAGCAGGTCAGCACGGCCGATGCCCTGATGGCGCTGATCAACACGAATCTGCAACTGCGTCACGGTGTCAGTGCCGTTCACAGCGCTGCCGAGATGAATCGCCTGCGCGCGGCCTTCCCCCGCAGCATCGAAATTTTCCACGTCTGCGACGGAGACGGACGCCTTGTAGGAGGCGCCATCGTTTACGTCGCGGGGCCGGTTGCGCACACCCAGTATCTTGTTGCATCCGAGGCTGGTCGCGCTAGCCGCGCAATGGATTTCCTGATTCATGCGCTCGCCACACGCTATCGCGAAGGCTGCCAGTGGCTCGAGTTTGGCATTTCGACAGAAGCGGGCGGACAGGTTCTTAACGAAGGGCTGATGAGCCAGAAGGAAGAATTCGGTGCACGTTGCGTATGCTACGACACCTACGTAATCGATCTTTGAGCCCTGCAATGAAAGCATCCGTTGATTCAGCGCAATCCGATAGCATGCAGGGCGATCCCGCGATCTGTGCCTACACCGCACACTATCTCCTCCGCCAGGGCGGAGCACGTTATCCGGCCGAACATCTGGTTCGCATACTGATGGGCCGTCATCCAAGACTGGCGCTGGATCAAGCGGAGTATCGGGGCGCCCCCTTGCTGGAGGTCGGCTGTGGCGACGGCAGAAATCTTGGGCTGTTTCATGATCTGGGCTTCAGGATTCACGCCACCGAAGTCAGCGCGGCAATATGCGACTCGACCCGCGCTCGACTCCAGAAGGCTGGTATACCGGCAAGCCTGGATGTCGGCACCAACGCGCGCTTACCCTATCCCGACGCATCGTTTCGTTACCTGATTGCCTGGAACAGCTGTTACTACCTCGAGGCAGGGTCGGCCTTCGCCGATCACGTCAGGGAATATGCTCGCGTACTCATGAACAAGGGCTTTCTGATCCTGTCTGTGCCGATGCCCACAAACTACATCTTCAATGACTGCGCTGCCCATGCTGATGGCAGCACCACACTGACCACCGACGCCTTCGGCGTACTTCAAGGTGCCCGACTGCAGCGCTTCAGCGATGCCAAGGCCCTGCAACAGAGTCTTGAAGCAGCATTCGCCGATTTCTCACACGGAGAAATACGTGCAGATTGCTTCGGTGTTCAGAACGATCACTTTCTGCTCGTGTGCCGAAAATACAGCCCGACGGATTCTCCGCAATCACAGCAGGATCATCAGACAAGGGTCTGACCATGAATCAGGATCTTCTTTCCTTCATAGCCGCCATCGAAGCACTTTTCGCAAAGAGTGAGGCGGATTCGGCGCTTGCCGCGATCCGCGCACTGGTAGATACGGTGACCAATGACCCGGCAACCGTCGGAAATGTGCTGTCGTCGCCAGGCCTGGACGCACTCTGCCAGAAGCTCGGCGCCATTTCGCTCCACTACATCGAATCTGAGAAGATACGTCCCCCGGCGGCCGACCGCCAAGCCGACGTCATCATTCTCGCCACGGAGCTCTATGGTGTGGGGGGGCATACGCGGGTTATCGAGGACATCATCCGGGCGCAGCCGGATAAACGTCACCTGATCCTGATGACGAATTTCTTCTCGCACGATTACCAATTCGACCGGGAGCGCTTTACCAGGCTCGGGGTTGAAGTCAGAACCCCCGAATCCGGTGACTACCTGAGTCGCCTCGTATGGACACAGCTGCAGTTGTGCAGCCATCCCGACGCACAGGTCCTGGTTTTCAACCACCACGCCGATGTGGCCGCGATTGCCGGCATTCAGCCCGGTCTCAATCGCGAGGTCGTGTTCTGTCACCATGCCGACCACCATCTATGTCTGGGCGCTGCGCTGGATTGGGTACGCCATGTGGACCTTTACGAAGACTTCTGCAAAACCTGCCGCACAGCCGGGATCAAGGCCGAACTCTGGCCCCTGTCTGTACCGGACATCGGCGCACGCCCTCACGATCCCGCTTCGTTCCGCCGGACAGGCTCCTTGCTCACTGCCTGCAGCGGCCATGACGCGAAATTCATGGCCCCCTATCCATTCCACTACTGGATGGTCCTGCCGCAGGTCCTGCGACGCAGCGGCGGCAGGCATCTGCACATCGGCCCCTTGTCTGGCGACGTCCTGAACGCCATACATGCAGAACTTGCCGTGCAAGGCGTCAGCGCAGATCGCTTCACACATATCCCGTGGGTCGAGAATCTTGGCGCAACGCTCAAGGAACAGGGCGTGGATCTTTACATCGGTTCGTTTCCGCTAGGCGGCGGACGCGCCATCATCGAGGCCATGGCCGGCGGCACCCCGATCGTCACCCATGCACACCACATGCACCCACCGCTGGGCAGTGCCACGCTTGGCCCCGTTGGCACCTGGTGCTGGGCTACTCCGGACGAACTGCTCGCCATCATCGATTCGGCTTCACCAGAAGCCCTTGCCAGTCACTCGCAGCGCGCACGCGAACACTATCTGCAGGCCCATGCTCCGGCAGGTTTCGAGGCCGCGGTGCGCGGCGCTCCGACAACAGTCGCAACAGCGCCCGAAAATATCCGCAAATCGCCCACAGTCGACCCGCTTGCAGCGTACCTCTTGCGCGCGCAAGTGCGTAACGAGACCTTCCCCATCGTCTTCAATCTGCTCGCTGAGGCCGCACAACAGTGAGTTGACTGTTTCTTGATTGTCGCCCGTTCCCACCCAACAAATACATTGCCGTTCGACGCCACCACATTGTGCTGAAGCCGATGACGGTGACCATCGTAAGCAGCCCGTCACCTTGCTCCCGAACACTGCTGCGCAACACCCTGCGGCAACAAGGTAGAACCCGGCTTGCAACGGTGCAGAGAGACGAGAACTGGTCGTCCCCTCCCACCTCGTGGATCACCGCCTGGACAGGGCCGGCCTGATCAGGACGAACCGGGCCCAGCAGTCACCCTCCCGGTCGCGATGCTCCGCCTCAGAAATATTGCCGCCGACCGGCAAAAGGCTGCCAAGCCCTGATCGCAAGCCGGCAAAACTTGCCGAAAGTCACCAATAAAGCCACCTAAAACAATGAAATAGAAAGAATAAACATGCTGGCACGCATCTCGCTATGTCTGTTTCAGAAGGCTCGGATTCATCAACGGTGTTCCAAACAGCCAGCCAGTCCGGGCGACATCAGAACCTGATCTAAGGAGATGCAAAAATGGCACAGGTAATCAATACCAACGTCGCCTCGCTCAATGCACAGCGTAACCTGAACACCTCCCAGGGCTCGCTCGCGACCTCGCTGCAACGCCTCTCCTCCGGCTTGCGCATCAACAGCGCCAAGGACGATGCCGCAGGCCTCTCGATCTCGGAGCGCATGACTTCGCAGATCCGCGGACAGGATCAGGCCCGTCGCAATGCCAATGACGGTATCTCGCTGGCGCAGACGGCCGAGGGCGCACTGCAGTCGTCCGGT
This sequence comes from Parazoarcus sp. PS-13 R2A, assembly GCF_057621855.1. Taxonomy (NCBI): domain Bacteria; kingdom Pseudomonadati; phylum Pseudomonadota; class Betaproteobacteria; order Rhodocyclales; family Zoogloeaceae; genus Parazoarcus; species Parazoarcus sp. PS-13 R2A. The sequence continues at coordinate 20,715 of NZ_JBYEXN010000016.1, read as the reverse complement.
GATGTGCTGCAGCGCATCCGCGAACTGGCGGTGCAATCGTCCAACGCAACGAACTCGGCCTCGGACCGCCAGGCACTGAACGCCGAAGTGAATCAGCTCACAGCCGAGCTCGACCGCATCGCCCAGACCACCGAATTCAACGGCAGTCGACTCCTCGACGGCTCCTTCACCACGGCAACGTTCCAGGTCGGCGCCAACGCCGGGCAGACGATTCAGGCCACGACGGCCAACTTCAGCACCAATCAGTATGGCGGCTACCGGATCGGCTCCCAGGCAGCGGCAACTTCAGGCGCCAAGGGCGACCTGACGACCGGCAGCACGCCGTTCTCGATCGCTTCGTCCGCCGCAGCATCAAACCGGGTTGCCGGCGGAACGGTCACGATCAATGGCGCGACCGGTGCATCTACCGCCACGATTCCAGCAGGTGCCTCGGCGAAGACGGCCGCCGCGCTGATCAATACCGAGAGCGCAACCACCGGTGTCACGGCATCGGCAAAAACCGAATTCGACATCGACTTCAGCGCCCCCAATATCAGCTACAAGTTCGACGTCAGTTCGAATAACTCCGCTGCGGTCACCATCTCCTTCACCATCGGCGCAGAGGACAACGACGGACTGGCTTCGGCCATCAATGCGTTCAACGACGTTTCCTCGAAGACCGGTGTTTCGGCGCGCATCAACGATACCGGCGACGGCATCACCCTGCTCAACGCAGCGGGCGAAAACATCACCATCGCCAACGCGGCGTCGGGTTCGGCTGCGGCCACCATCGGCGGAACGGCGACGGCTGCAGGCGCGACCGCCATCGGAACCGGCCAGCTGGTGCTGGACTCGGACAAGTCGTTCAGCATCGACGCCCCGAATACGACCGACTTTTTCAACGCAACCACTGCAGCGGCACAACTGCAAAAGGTCAGTGACCTCGATGTCAGCTCCGTCGATGCCGCACAACGAACGCTAGCCATCGCAGACGCGGCCCTGTCGGCAATCAACGGACAACGGGCAAAATTCGGTGCTCTGCAGGCTCGCTTCGACACCACGATATCCAATCTGCAGGTATCGTCCGAAAACCTGTCGGCCTCGCGCTCGCGCATCCGCGACACCGACTTCGCGTCCGAAACTGCGAACCTGACACGCGCCCAGATCCTGCAACAGGCCGGCACTGCAATGCTGTCGCAGGCCAATGCGCTGCCACAGCAGGTGCTGCAGTTGCTGCAGGGCTGATTCCTTAAGTACCATCGCGCTTGTCTGATCCACTACTTAGCCCCTGCTTCTGGCCCACAAATGGCGCCAGAAGCAGGGGCTAAGTGCCAAAACCGACGCGCTCATCCGAAATCGGAAACAGATCGACCTCGCCGGTTTCGCTGAGCGCCATCCGCGACCTTGCCCCGAGAGCCGCATCGGTGCGGAAAAAAGCTTCAAGCAACAACGACGTCACCTGCATACTTGCACCCTCATGCCACACCGTGCTCAAGCTCGTTCAATTCACCACTTCGATCAACATCCGCTCAAGACCAAGGCACTGCGGTCCGAGACGTCCGGCGAGCTTCGCGCTGGGTTGCCAAGCTTCGATGCATCTGCCAACAACAGGATCAGACCGGACGCCTCGCCCGTCACATCGCCCCCCGTTTTCAGCAAACCGGCCCGACTAACACGACGCCAAGGGACTCGCAACGATGCAGACTACCCCCGCCGATAAAGACCGCGACCAGATTGAACTGGCCCGCAGCCTCATTGCCCAGGACGATCTCGCGGAAGCTGCCGATATCCTCGCGGCGCTGGTGCTGGCCGATACGCCACTTGCCGAGGCCTACCACGACCTCGGCTGCCTCGCGGTCCGGCAAGGTGATCTCGAGACGGCTTCATCGCTCTTCAGTCGGGCCCTGGAAAAGAACCCCGAGTCGCTCACTGCCCGCCGCAGCATCGCGCTGGTGCAGGCCTTCGAGCACCAGTACGACGACGCGCTGGCCACCCTCAGTCCTGTCCTTCGTTCCGGCCTGGCTGGCAGCGACGACTTCGGGCTCGTGCGCGACATCCTCGGCAAGGCATCGGCGCTCGGCCCGATCGCCTGGGCGCGGTTGCTCTCGGACCTGCGCACACCCTCGCACGAACAGAAGCAGGCGATCGACGAATACCAGACGATGCGTCAGCAACTCGCGGCACAGAAAGCAGCTAACGAGCAGCTACGCGCCGAACTCGACGAACTCCGCGTCGAGTTGCGTCTCCTCGCGTCCACGCCTAACCCCGAAACGCGTAACGCCGCCTGGCAGCGGATCCATGCCCTGTCCGACGAAGACTGGCAGAACGTGCTGATCCGCAGCGTCAACATGCCTTCCTACCGAGGATTCCCCTTGCCGGGTTTTCCCGAGGACGCGCTGCAGACAGGCACCGTCGGCTCCAGCAATGAACCCGCACTGCGCGAGGGCTTTAATTTCTACCGCGCGGTAAAGGCGCTTTGTGGCACACACGGTCATCCTCTGTCCACCGCCACGCGCCTGCTCGATTTCGGCACGGGGTGGGGGCGGTACTCACGAATCTTCATGAAGGAGATCGCGCCGGACAACATCACCGGTGTCGACGTCGACCCCGACCTCGTCCAGGTGTGCCGCCGCACCTTTCCGTACTGCAATTTCGACCTTGTTCCGCCCTTCCCGCCGACCGAACTGCCCGCAGCACAGTTCGACCTCGTCATCGCCTATTCCGTTTTTTCCCACTTGTCGGAAGCCGCCGCCACCGCGTGGGTCGAGGAGTTCGCGCGCATCCTGGCCCCAGGGGGCATGATCGCGATCACCACACAAAGCCGGCGCTTCCTGGCCTACTGCGACACCATACGTCGCACGGGCGAAATCACTCACCCCTGGCACCTGAAGCTGGCCGAGTCCTTCGTCGACCTCGAAGCGTCTCAGGCCGCCTACGATCGAGGCGAGTTCCTGTTCTCAGCCACGGGGGGCGGTGACGCCCGACCGTCAAGCTTTTATGGCGAAGCCCTCGTGCCACCGGCCTTCGTCGAACGCGTCTGGTCGCGCTTTCTTGAGCCCGTCACCTACATCGACGACGGCAGCCTGCCTCAGGCCCTGATCGTCATGCGCAAACCCAGCTGAAGCGAGCACACCGCCCATGCAGCCGAAACTGATCGCCTTCCACCTGCCCCAATTCCACCCGATTCCCGAAAACGATGCCTGGTGGGGCAAGGGCTTCACTGAATGGACCAACGTTGCACGCGCCACGCCCCATTTCCCCGGCCACCACCAGCCGCAGTTGCCGACCGATCTCGGCTTCTACGACCTGCGCCTGCCCGAGGCACGCGCTGCGCAGGCCGAACTTGCACGCGAATACGGCATCCACGGCTTCTGCTACTACCACTACTGGTTCAACGGCAAGCGCCTGCTCGAGCGCCCAGTCGAAGAGATCCTTGAGTCCGGCGAACCGGACTTCCCCTTCTGCCTGTGCTGGGCCAACGAGAACTGGACCCGGCGCTGGGACGGCGCCGAGCAGGAGATCCTGATTGGCCAGAACTACAACGACGACGACGATCGCGAGCACATTCAATACCTGATCGAGGCTTTCCGTGATCCACGCTATATCCGGGTCGACGGCAAGCCACTGATCCTGATCTACCGCGCCCGCCATCTGCCCGACCCGAAGCGTACGACCACCATCTGGCGCAACGAGGCGCGCAAGGCGGGAATTGGCGAGATCTTCATCTGCCGCGTGGAGAACTTCTTCAACGAACGCGATGATCCCCACGTGCTGGGGTTCGACGCGTCGGTAGACTTCCAGCCCGACTGGATGGCAATCAACGACGACAACCCGAGCGTCGTTCTGCCCGACGAGCATTTCGTGGTCGACTACCGCGACATGGTCGAGTCGCAACTGGACCGACCCGATGTCCCGCATCTGCGCTTTCCCGGCGTCACGCCGTCATGGGACAACTCCGCCCGCCGCAAGAAGAACGCCTTCATCATCGCCGACAGCGCGCCGGAAGCCTATGAGCACTGGCTGACCGAGACCTTGCGCAGCGTATCCGACCGCCCCGAGAGCCAGCAACTGGTCTTCATCAACGCGTGGAACGAATGGGCCGAGGGCAACCATCTCGAACCCGACCAGAAGTTCGGGCGTGGCTACCTCGAAGCCACCCGCCGTGCACTCGAGACCGCCGCCGCGCCACGGACACTGAAATCCCCGCCGCTGGTCGATCCGCTTTCCCACGACGGTTTCGTCCCACGGGAAGCGTATACCAGGCGCGAGTCTGCGCAACGCCTCAGCAAGGCGGCCGGCCTGCTGCATGATCAGCGGCTGAGCGGCTGCGCCCCGCCGCACATCCGTATCGTGCTCGACGCCACCAACTGCAGCGACGCTCAACTTCAGGACTCGCTGAACTCGGTTGCAGCCCAGCTCTATGAACACTGGCAGCTTGAGGTGCTATCGCAGCGGGCCGCGCCGAACATTGCCTCCTCGCGCCTTGGCTGGCACACCATCGAGCCGCAGCAGGCAGCGGCGGCCACTCTGCAGCTGGTCGAAAGTTCGGGCGACGACTGGCACCTCGTTTTCGCAGGAGGCGAGCTTCTCGCCGAGGATGCCTTGCTGTTCGCAAGCCAGGCCTTGATCGATGCCCCCGAAGCCAGCCTGTTGCTGACCGACGGCGACACCAGGGATGCTGATGGCAGACCGGTTCGAACCTGGCTCGCCCCCGGGGTCAACCCCGACTGGCTAAGATCCACGCTCACAATTGGAGGCCTCGTCATCGCCAGCACGGGGATCATCCGCAATGCCCTGCAGGACATCGGCGACTCCCCCACCAACGCCTTGCCCCTGGCGGCCGTGCTGCGCGCGTTCGAAGACGCAGATGGGCACCACATGCTTCACCTTCCCCGCATTGCACTGAGCCGACCTGATGCCGTAGCCCCGATTCCGCTTGGTTTTCGCGCCGAGCTGCTGCAGACCCACCTCGGGCGCCAGGGCCATGCAGCCAGCATCGATCACGGCATGCTGGATGACAGTTGCCGTATCCGCTACGAGCACACGCACGAGGCGCCCACGGTCGCGATTGTGATCACCGGCATTGGCGACCGCGGCATGCTGCTACGGTCAGTGGAAGGCATCCTCTCGCACCCGGCCACGCCCCCCCTTTCGATCCTGTTGCCGCTGGCGCCAGACTGTACCGCCGACACGCGTGAGTGCCTGCAACAACTGGCTGCACTCGGCTCACCGGGCATCCGGATCATTGAGGTCGCGGCAGGGTCGCCGACGGCTGTGGCGAATCAGCTCGCAACGGCGACCGAAGCCGACGTGCTGCTTTTCCTGGGCAACGGACTGATTCCGCTCGATGCGGACTGGCTCGATGCCCTGGTCCGCCATGCGCTCAGGCCAGGCATCGGCGCAGCCGGCGGCCGTGTGATCGCGCCCGATGGCTCGTTGCAGCACGGCATGATCCGGCTCGGCCAGATGGGTATTGCCGCGACCCCGTTCCAGGACGTATCGGTCGGCTATACCGGCAGCGGGGGTGAGTTGCAGCTCGAACAGAACTGCACCGCAGTCTCGACGCAGTGCCTGATGATCCGGCGCAAAACCTTCCACGACGCTGGCGGATTCGCAGCCGACCGCTATCCAGCGCGCCACGCCGAAGTCGACCTGTGCCTGCGCCTCGGCGAGCGGGGCCTTCGCACCGTGTGGACGCCCTATTCGACCGTCGTTGCGCCTGCACCACGTCCAGCGCCGTCCTTCGGCCCGCCTGTGCGCGACGATGAGGCTTTGGTCGACGACTGGCTTGAGCGCGTCCCGATCGACCCGTATTTCAACCGTCAGCTCACGCGCCATTTCAACCGGCCACGGCTGCAGACCGACGTAGCGCTCGCGCAGGATGCGCTGCCCTGGCACCCGGTGCCGCGCATCTACGCCCACCCCGCAGACCTGACCGGGTGCGGCGAGATTCGCGTTTCCACGCCGCTGCGCGCGCTAAACCGCGCCAGCCTGATTCAGGGCGGCGGCGGCACCCGCTTCCTTGGCCCATGGGAGCTCGCGACCGTCGCCCCCGACACGGTCGTGACTCAGCGCATCTTCAGTGACCTCGGGCTGAGCTGGCTGGCTGCATACCGCAAATATGGCCGCAGCCTGCTGATCTACGAACTGGACGACCTGATCACCCGTATCCCACGCGAGAACGAACACGGAAAAGGCTTTCCCGCCGATATCGAGGCGCGCATCGAGAAGGCCATCGGCCTGTGCGACCGCCTGGTGGTGTCGACCGCAGCGCTGGCAGACGCTTATGGCCGCTTCGCGAACGAAACCTTAGTCGCCCCCAATCTCCTCGACGATGCAATATGGGGCGGATTACAGCCCACCCGCAAACAGGGCGCCCGACTCCGTGTCGGCTGGGCCGGCAGCACCAGTCACGGAGGCGATCTGGCGCTCATGCACGACGTGGTGCGCAGCCTGTCCGATGAGGTGGACTGGGTCTTCCTGGGTTTCTGCCCCGATGTGCTGCGCCCCTTAGTGCGCGAGTTTCACCCGTCGGTGGCTGTCAAGAACTATCCCGCGGCGCTGGCCGGCCTCGGGCTCGACATCGCCATTGCGCCACTCGCGGCCAATGCCTTCAACGAAGCCAAGAGCAACCTGAAGCTGCTCGAATACGGTGCGCTCGGCTATCCGGTCGTGTGCAGCAATGTTCTGCCTTACCAGGGCAAGCTGCCGGTCGTCAGGGTTGCGAACACCACCCAGCAGTGGGTGGCTGCACTCCGGCGTCTGCTGGCCGACGCAGACGAACGCCAGTCGCTGGGAGACTCACTCCGTACCGAAGTCCGGGCGAACTGGATGATCGACGCCCGGCGCGCCGAGTGGCTATCGGCCTGGACGCGCTGATCAGTCTGCAACCTCAATGCGACCCGCCCCTGGGCCGTCCGTCCGGCGCACCCAGGCCATTTCGAGGCCGCGCCCGAGGTGGCGGGCGAAGGCTGCCGTATCGAACAGTGCGCAGTGTTCGCGCGTTGCCTGCAGGCGCGTCCGCAAGGCGGCAAGCGCCGGTCGATCATGCGCTAGCGCAAGGATCAGTGCCTCATAGGCCGCATCGTCATGCGCGACCAGTTCGGGCAATCCTGCAGCCTTCACAATGCTGGCCGACACCCGTGACACGAAGGTGGTACCGCAGCGCGCGACCTGTGGCACGCCGGCCCAAAGCGCATCGCTCGCAGTCGTGTGGGCATTCACCGGAAATGCGTCGAGCGCGAGATCGGCCGCAGCCAGGCGACCGAGGTGAAGTCCGGATGACATTCGCGGCGCCCAGACCAGACGCCCCGGATCAACGCCAGCCAGACTTGCAGCCACCGTCATTGCCTCACGCGCCTCGGGGCTAGCCTCGAGTAACCACAGGATGGCGTCCGGGACAGCCCCGAGCAGGCGCATCCACTGATCGAAAACCGCGCGCGTGATCTTGTAGGGCTGATGGAAGGCTGCCATGACAAACGCGCCTTCGGGCAAGCCGAGGTCAGCGCGCGAAACCCTCGGCCCAATGGCGCGTTTCAGGTCGTTCGGCTGGTAGCAGCCCGGTACACTCAGAACGCGCTCGCTGTAGTGCGCCTCCGCGCCTGGCGGAATCGTCACCGGATCGGCAATGACGTAGTCAATCCACGGCGCACCCATCGTTCCCGGAAAGCCCAGCCATTGCATCTGCACCGGTGCAGGGCGATAAGCCAGGATGCCGCCCCGGTAGCCCTGGGTCCAGCCCTTGAGATCGATCGCGATGTCGATGCCGTCGTCGCGCATACGGCTCGCTGCAGCCTCGTCGCTAAGCGCGCCCACTGACACCCATCTGCGAATGCTTTGCTGCAAGCGTTGGCGATAGGAGTCCTGGACGTCGGGCCCATGATCGTAGGCAATCAGGGTGAAACGGGCGGGATCGAGGGACTCGATTGCACCCGCGAGCAGGTGAGCTGTCGCGTGATCGCGGAAATCTGCCGACAGGAGCGCAACGCGCAGAGGGCCCGTCGCCAGCGCACGAGGCTGCGTCTGCCCTGCTTGCGGAAAGCGGGCCGAGAAGTGACGCGCGATCTGCAACTGGGTGGCCGGGTCCGAGCCCGGCGTCGCCAGCCAGGCAAACGGCGATGGCGGCTCGCCTGTGCGCAGCGCTTCGCCGCTCTCCAACTGTCCGGCAAAAGCGTTCTCGAGGAGGTCGGCCCCATCCCAGTCGAGCACCTGACGACATGCGTGCGCCGCCTGCAGTATCCATGCGGGGCGCGCTGACCGCTTTACCGCCTCGATCAGCGCCTCGCGCGCCAGCGCATGCTCGCCAAGATCCTGCGCGGTGCAACCAAGGTTGTAATAGGCGTCTGCGCACTCGCAGTCGCACTCGAGTGCCTTGAGCAATGCCATCCGGGCCTCTTCCAGTTGCCCCGCATCACGCAGCGCTACCCCGAGGTTGCTCCACCCCTGTCCCCACTCGGGCGCCAGTGCCACTGCCCGACGACCCGCCGCAATGGATTCACCGATTTCGTGGCGAGCGCGCTGCGCAAGGCCGAGGTTGGACCATGAAACCGCATCGTCCGGCGCCAAGCGGACAGCGTCGCGCAACCAGCCCTCGGCCTCGGCGGGCTCGCCTTCGCCCGTCTGCAGCAAAATGGCACCCAGCAGCGCAGCCGCACCTGCATCGTCCGGAAGCGCACTCAGGTTGTCACGGCAGAAACGCTCTGCCGCCGCGAGATCTCCACGCTCAACGAGGAGCTCGCGACACAATCGCGCAAGTACGCAATCTTGTGGCTGCAAGGCATAGGCAGACAGAAAGCGGTCAAGCGCATCAGCGGGCCGTTGCGCCTGCAGCAACACGCAACCGAGGTTGTAGACCGGCGTCGGCACACCCGGCTGCATTGCGATTGCCCGCTCGTGCGCCTCGATCGCCGCATCCAGCTGATTATCTGCCGCCAGGGCATTACCAAGATTGCTCATGGCCTGCGCGTCCTGTGGCAGCAAGCTCACCGCTTCGCGCAGGGCAGTCACGGCCTCGGCAGCACGCCCCATCTCCAGTAACGCACACCCATGCAGCTTGTGTGCGAGACCTGTGCCGGGGTGGCGCCGACACAAGGCCGCGGCAAGCGCAGCAGCCTGTGCATGCCGCCCGGCAGCAAAATGTGTCGCCGCGGCGCTCAAGGATTCCCTGTCATGTGCCGAAAGCAGTTTGTGCTGCGCCATCAATCAATTCCCCAGGCATCGTCGGTGCCGCGCATCTTAACCGGTGTTACCCGCTGCCTTGCCCGGACACGGTAATCGTTGCCGGGCCAGGCAAACAAGCGGGAGAAATTTCCTAAAGTTCTCCGATCATGGTCCGTTAATGGAATCAAGAGCACAGGAATCAGGATTCAACATCTGGCTCGCATCGGACACCCCGGCCAGCGCCGGACATTTTTGATACTTCTCTAACGGAGAAAAATCATGGCACAAGTTATCAACACCAACGTTCAGTCGCTGAATGCCCAACGCAACCTGAACACCACCGGCAGCTCGCTGGCCACTTCGCTGCAGCGCCTCTCCTCCGGCCTGCGCATCAACAGCGCCAAGGACGACGCGGCCGGACTCGCAATTTCCGAGCGTTTCACCGCCCAGATTCGCGGCCTCGACCAGGCTCAGCGTAATGCCAACGACGGCATCTCGCTTGCACAGACCGCCGAGGGTGCACTGTCCTCGTCCGGCGACATCCTGCAGCGGATTCGCGAACTCGCTGTGCAGTCGTCGAACGCGACCAACTCGGCTTCCGATCGTCAGGCATTGAACGACGAAGTCAACCAGCTCACGCAAGAACTCGACCGCATCGCCAAGACCACCGAATTCAACGGCCAGAAGCTGATGGACGGCTCCTTCACTTCGGCAACGTTCCAGGTTGGCGCCAATGCGGGTCAAAGCATCACCGCAACAACGGCCAACTTCTCCACCAACCAGTATGGTAACTACCGCATCGGCTCCAAGGCGGCGACCACTGCAGGCGGCACGGGCGACCTGACCAACGGCAGCACGGCCAACGCAATTGCCTCCAACGCTGCAGCGACCAGCCGTGTCGCAGGTGGCTCCATCACGATTAGCGGTGCAACCGGCTCCGCCACGGTTTCGATTACTGCGGGCGATTCGGCCAAAAAGGCTGCTGAACTGATCAATGCGCAGACCAGCACCACTGGCGTGAAGGCATCGGCCAAGACCGAAATCGACGTGACCGCCATGGCGGCGAACACGACCTACAAGTTCGACGTTTCTTCCAACAACAGCACTGCAGTGACGCTCTCCTTCACTGTCGGCTCTGCTGTTGATCAGGACGGGCTGTCTTCGGCAGTCAATGCGTTCAACGACGTGTCTTCCAAGACCGGCGTCACCGCGCGCATCAACGACACCAATGACGGCATCACCCTGCTCAACGCCGCAGGTGAGAACATCACCATCGCCAACGCGGCAAGCGGATCGGCCACTGCGACCATCGGTGGCACCTCGACTGCCGCAGGTGCTTCTGCAGTCGCCACCGGCCAACTGGCCCTCGACTCCGAGAAGTCGTTCAGTGTCGCCGCAGCCAACACAACCGACTTCTTTAACGCCACAGCAGCGGCAGGACAGTTGCAGAAAGTCAGTGACCTGGATGTCAGTTCGGTCGATTCGGCGCAGCGCACACTGGCCATGGTCGACTCAGCCCTCGCTGCGGTGAATAGCCAGCGTGCCAAGTTTGGTGCCCTGCAATCACGCTTCGAGACCACCATCTCCAACCTGCAGACCACAAACGAGAACCTGTCGGCCTCGCGTTCGCGGATTCGTGACACCGACTTCGCGTCGGAAACCGCCAACCTGACCCGCGCTCAGATTCTGCAACAGGCCGGCACCGCGATGCTTTCCCAGGCCAACGCCCTGCCGCAGAACGTACTTTCGCTGCTCGGCTAAGCAGAGTAGGCTAAGGAAAACCACACGGCGCGAAGTTCGCAAGAGCCTCGCGCCGCTTTCCCTTGAGGGAGGCAATCATGACTATCCCTGCGTTAAGCAGCTCCATGACGTCCGATGTGCTGTCGCACGCCTCTGCGGCACCGCCTGCCGGGTCGGCTCAGACTTTGGGGTCGACACGAAACAGCGGCACGGCATCCGGCGCTGAACAGATTTCCTCGGCCACGGCCACCACATCGCAGCAGTCTTCAGGTACGCCCGCTTCGTTGCAGGAAGTTGAGCAGGCGATGGAAGAAGTGCGAAATGCAATTGCTCCAATGGCACAGGACTTGCTTTTCTCGATAGACGAGGACACCGGCAAGACCGTCGTCAAGGTGGTGGATTCAAGCACCGACGAAGTCATCCGGCAGATCCCGTCCGAGGAAATCATCACCATCGCCAAGGCGCTGGACAATCTGCAGGGTTTGCTGCTCAAACAGAAAGCCTGAGTGGCGGCGGCATAGAAGGAGAACGTTATGGCGACAATTACTTCAACTGGTCTGGGTTCAGGGCTCGACATCGAGTCGATCGTCACCCAGCTGATGACGGTAGAAAGTCAGCCGCTAAGCCTGCTCGCTGCCAAGGAAGCCAGCTATCAGGCAAAACTCTCCGGATTTGGCCAGATCAAGAGCGTGCTCTCGTCGCTGCAGACGGCAACAACTGCCTTAAACGATGCGGACAAATTTGCCGCAACCAAGGCAACATCGAGCGGCGACGGTGGCTTCACGGTCAGTTCGAGCACCGCCGCCGCAGCGGGAAGCTATAGCGTGGATGTAATGCAGATGGCAAAGATCCAGCGCGTCTCCACACCGGCCACCACCAGCTTCGTGCCCGCCGCGGGCAAGCTGACCATCGACTTCGGTACGGTTTCCGAGGTCAACGGGACCAACACCTTTGTCGACGACGTGCCGGCGCGCACCGCCTCGCTCGACTTCACGGGCAGCACACTTACAGAACTGCGCGATGCGATCAATGCCGACAGTACGCTCGGCATCAAGGCCAGCATCGTCAACAACGGCTCGCAGGATCAGCTGGTGCTCAGTGGCACCACCACGGGCGCCAACATGGCATTCAAACTGACCGGTGACAATGGCCTTGCAGGACTGAGCTTCGATCCTGCCGCAACGGCCGCACCCACGGATACGATGTACTCCGTTCAGGCTGCACAGGATGCCCGCATCAAGGTCGATGGCATCGAGATCACACGCGGCAAGAACACCATTTCCGACGTCATCGAAGGGGTCACACTGACGCTGACCAAGGAGCCGAGCGGTACCGCGACCAGCCTGGTCAATACCGTCTCCGTGTCCGAAGACCAGAGTTCGGCAAAATCCGCGATCGAAGCGTTTGTGAAGGCGTACAACGAGGTCAGCAGCACGATCAAGAGCCTCACAGCCTACGACAGCGAGACCAGTACGGCTTCCACGCTCACGGGCGATTCCACCGCACGCAGCATCGCCAGTCAGTTGCGCAGTTCGCTCGGCGCCTCCTTTAGCGCGTTCGGCGATGCAAAGACCTTGTCACAGGTCGGCATCAGTTTCGACAAGGACGGTACGCTCACCTTCGACAGCAGCACGTTTTCGACGGCGCTCAGCGATCCCGACATGGACGTCTCAGCCCTGTTCACCGGCACCGACGACGTCGACGGTTTCGCCACCACCTTCAATGCGCGCCTGAGTGCCTACATCGACAGTGACGGCCTGATCGCCGCGCGCACGGAAGGGATCAACTCGACAATCACGTCGATCACGAAAAATTACGACACGATGGAAACCCGGCTTGAAGCCACCGAAGCGCGCTACCGTGCGCAATTCACGGCGCTCGACACGCTGATTTCCAGTTTGACCCAGACCAGCACCTACCTGACACAGCAGTTGGCCAACCTGCCCTCCATCAGTTCCAGCTAATACGGACGCCGACTTTCATGTTTGGAACCTCATACGCGAATCGTGCATCGGCTTATGCCAAGATTGGCACACAAACCAGCGTCGAATCGGCCACGCCCCACAAGCTCATCCTGATGCTCTACGACGGCGCGCTGCTGTCGATTGCAACGGCAAGCACGGCGATGCGCAACAAGAACATTCCGGTAAAAGGCGCGGCAGTGTCGAAGGCGATCGACATCATCACCAACGGCCTCAAGGTCAGTCTCGATCTCGAAGCCGGCGGCGAACTTGCCGCTCGTCTGGACGCGCTCTACGAATACATGGCCGAGCGCCTGCTGTACGCCAACCTGCACAACAACGAGGCTGCGCTGGAAGAAGTCTCCGGCCTACTGAGCAGTCTGCGGGAAGCCTGGGAAGGCATCGCCGGCCAGGCTTCGACCTGACGGAGACCGATCATGCTGACACCCGGAACCGGCGCCCACTTGCTGAGCCTCTACGAGGCCATGGCCGCGGCTGCGCAAGCGAACGACTGGGAACAACTCGTCGAGCTCGAACGCGCCGCAGCTGACGTGTGCAAGAGCGCACGGAGCGCGTCGAACGGCACAGCGCTGTCGCCGGACGAGCAGCGCACGCTGGCCGCAAACATCCACAGCATTCTCGAACTCGATCGCGAGATCCGTACTCACGTCGAGCCTGCGCTTGAGAGCACCCGCAAGCTGCTGACGACCACCGTGCGAGACAAGGCCGTGCGCAACGCGTACGGCAATCTCGGGGGGTGAGCGGCTTGACGGTCTGCTGACCGGACGCCCCGCACCATGATTCCTGCCGATCTCGCCGCCCGCCTCCGCCTGCTCAACGAAGCCAGCTTCTTCAACACCGACCCGCCGGTCGCGGGGCTGCAGCGGGCGCGCGAGATCCAGTCGCAACTGCCGGAGCTCGTTCCCGGTCAGCGCTTCTTTGCCACCCTGCAACGCACCCTGCCTGACGGCACCTTTCAGGCACTGGTCGCGGGCAAGCAGGTTACGCTGGCGCTCAACACCTCGGCCAAGGCCGGCGACACACTCGAACTGATCGTTGCCGAAACCACACCCAAGGCGGTGCTCGCCCGACTGGCGAATCCCGACGCCGCTCAGGCCAACAGTTCGGCCCCTTCAACGCTGAGCCAGACCGGCAAGCTGATCAGTTTCCTGCTCACCGGACAGCCGGCCTCAAAGCCCGTCGTACTGGCAAACAACCAGCCGCTGCTGACCACCCCGCCGGCAAACGGTGCCGCGCTGGTGCCGATGCTGCGTCAGGCCGTGGCGCAGAGCGGGCTGTTCTATGAGTCGCATCAGGCGCAATGGCTGTCGGGCAAGACCGACCTCGCAGCCCTGATGCGCGAGCCGCAGGCGCAGGCCGCCGCGACGCCCGGTTCGCAGGCCGCACAGCTTGCCGCACGCCCCGGCCCCGCATCGGGCACTGCAGCGCAAGCCGCCGGCAACGCCGCGGTCGCGGCAGGCACTGCCGGGAGCGAGAATGCACGAGGCGTCGCCTCTGCGCTCGGGACGGAGGCAGCCGTCAGCAAGGCGGGCCCGGTGGCCGAGCGTACCCTGCCGGTCGTCCATCAGCAGCTCGATGCGCTGGCCACCAACCAGTATGCCTGGCACGGCTTTGCGTGGCCGGGGCAGAAGATCGAATGGATCATCGAGGACCCGCGCGGCGAAGCCGAAGGTGGTGAGGCCGAAACCCCTGCCGAATGGAACACCACACTTCGCCTCACCCTGCCCCGCCTCGGCGGCATGGAAGCGCAGCTGCATCTGACACCGGCTGGCGTCGCCTTGCGTCTGCGCGCAGACGACCCCGACGCCATCGCCGCCCTTGAGGCCGGACAGGGCGCGCTGGCCGACGCGCTCGAGGCGGTCGCCGTGCCGCTCACCGGCATGGTCGTGGAGTTGCGTGATGAGCGCGGATGAAACCCCGGGCCGCGGCGAAGCGGTCGCCCTGACCTACTCCAGCGGCGAAGGCGCACCGCGCGTCGTCGCCAAGGGCCGCGGCCTGATCGCGCAGGAGATCATCGAGCGTGCGCGCGAAGCCGGTGTCTATGTGCACGAATCGCCCGAGCTGGTCTCACTGCTGATGCAGGTCGATCTCGACACCCATATTCCGCCCCAGCTCTACGTCGCGGTCGCAGAGCTGCTTGCCTGGCTGTACCGCATCGAACAGGGCAATGATGCAACGCCACCGCCACCACCACCCGCACTGGCCGGCCTGATGGGCACGCCAGCCAAGAAGCCCGAGTAGCGCCTCCCGGGCGCCGATTGCGCCGCACTTGAGCGCGGGCAGCGCATCCCGCACCGAGTCGTGCTATAAGATTTGCGCAATATCCTCCGGAAACCGCATCAGCGTCAGACCGCATGTCCACCGATAACGCACACACCCGGGTCGAGCTCGTCCGCTCAGATGAAGAAGAAAAATATCTGCTGCAGAGCCCCCGCGAAATCCGCCAGCTGCTGACGAGTCTTGTGACCGGTCGTGCGCTGGTGAGCGCGCAACTGACGCCCGGCAACCAGTCCTTCCTGACCGCCGTTCTCGGACTGGCCGACGACGACACAGCCCTGCTGCTGGACGGCAGCACGGACGAATCGATCAACACCCGCATCGAACAGGCGGCACAGATCACCTGCATCACGCAGCTCCACAACATCCGCATCCAGTTTCAGGTGGAGAACCCGGCCCGCATCCAGGTCGATGGCCGGCCTGCATTCCGTGCCCTGCTGCCCGACAGCGTGCTGCGCCTGCAACGCCGCGAGTTCTACCGACTGCAGACGCCGGTCACGCAGTCGGTGATCTGCGAACTTCCGATTGCCGGTGGCACGGGCTGCGGCATGCCGGTCGAAGTCCGGATCATCGACATCAGCAGTGGCGGCATCGCGATTGCGGTGCCGCCGTCGGACTTCGTGTTCGAGCCGCACATGGAGTTTCCCGGCTGCACCCTGCGCCTGCCCGAAGCCGAGCCGATCAGCACCCGGCTGGTAGTCAGGAACCTGTTCCGGCTGGTCAATCGCAACGGAATCGAGATGCAACGCGCAGGATGCGAGTTTCTGGACCTGCCGCGCAACGCCGACAGCATTATCCAGCGCTACATACTAAGGATCGAACGCACCCGCAACGCCCGCGAACGCGGCAATTACTGAACGCCCCTTTCGCGCTGGAAGAAACGCCGCGATCCGGTCGCTGGCGCACCAGCGCAGGGCGAGGCGTGCTATAAGAATCCGTATTCACAAAGGCGTATCACCCACATCAGACAAGGCATGTCCGAAGAGATCGAAAACCAAGCCGTCGCACCGCTGCAAAACGACTTGCTCGAGAAATACCTGCTGCACGGGAAGCGCCAGATTCGCCAACTGCTGCAGGCACTGATCGACGGGCATTCGCTCATCAGCGCGCACCTGTCACCCGGCGGCCAGTCCTTTCTGACGGCGCTGGTGACGCTCTCCGACGACGAGGAGTGGGTCTTTCTCGATGTCAGCCCCGACCGCCTGATCAACGGCAGGGCGTTGCAGGCCGAGCGCATGGTATGCGTCACCCAGCTCGACAAGATCCGGATCCAGTTTTCAGTTGGCCCGCTCACCGAAATGCAGCTGGATGGTCGCCCCGCTCTTGCTGCGCGCATACCCGAGCAAATGGCCCGCGTGCAGCGGCGCGAGTTCTACCGCATGCAGGTTCCGGTGACGCACGAAGTCTCCTGCCGGCTCGGCGTGAAGGCCGACGAAACCGACCCCGAACCACTCGAAGCCCGTGTACTCGACATCAGCCCGGGCGGCACCGCCTTGCAGTTGCCGCTCGATACCGTGCACCTGCCGATCGGCAAGGTGATCGACGATTGCGTGCTCAAACTGGTCGATGGCGAAGCGCTCACGGTCCGGCTCGAGGTCAGGAACAACTCGCAGCAATCAACCCGCAGCGGCGTGCTGACGCAACGCGTCGGCTTCCGCTTCGTCGAGCTGCCACGCATTGCCGACACCCAGATTCAACGCTACATCTTCAAGACCGAACGCGAACGCAGCTCACGCGAACGCCGCGGACTCTGAGCCCGCCCGCCCTGCGCAAGCCGCCCCCGCCAGGGCTCACGAAAAGTCGAGCAACAGATCCTTGGCCGCCACAACCGTGCCCGACGTGGTGTAGACCTGCTTCACCACCCCGTCGCGCTCGGCCTTGATCGACAACTCCATCTTCATCGCTTCCAGCGTCAGCAGCATGTCGCCCTTGCTGACATGCTGGCCGGGGCGCACGGCAATCGTTCCCACCATGCCCGGCATCGGCGCACCGACCTGGTCCGGATTGGCCGGGTCGGCCTGGGGGCGCTCGACCGCATTGAAGCCGGCAACCGGCACCTTGATCAGGCGCGGCTGGCCATTGAGCTCAAAGAACAGCTTCACATGGCCGTCGTCGGTGTCGCTGCGACCGAGCAGGCGGATCACCAGCGTCTTGCCGCGGTCGATCTCGACCGAGATCTCCTCGCCCTCCACCAGACCATAGAAGAAGGCAGGCGTCGGCAGCACGGAAACGTCGCCGAACTGGTTGTCGTGGCGCGCAAAATCGCGGAACACCTTCGGGTACATCAGCGACGAAGCCAGGTCGGTTTCCAACACCGGACGGCCGATCTCGGTCTCGAGCGCCGCTTTTGCCTGCGCCAGATCCACGTCCGGCAGGTGGTCGGCGGCACGCCCGACAACCGGCTCCAGACCGTTCAGCACCTTCTTCTGCAGGGCTTCGGGGAAGCCGTCCGGCGGGTAGCCGAGCTCCCCGCGGAACAACTGCACCACCGACTCGGGAAAGGCGATGTCGCGCTTCGGATCGGTGATGTCCTGAGGGCGCAACTCGTTGGTGACCATGAACAAGGCCATATCCCCCACCACCTTGGAGGACGGGGTCACCTTGACGATGTCGCCGAACAGCAGATTCACCTCGGCATAGGCGTCCGCCACCTGCGGCCAGCGCTCCTCGATGCCCACCGCCCGCGCCTGTTCGCGCAGGTTGGTATATTGCCCGCCCGGCATCTCGTGGCGATAGACCTCGGACGTGCCGGCGCGGATGTCGGGCTCGAAGGGCGAATACTGCCGGCGCACCCCCTCCCAGTAGCGTGACAGCGACTGCAGCGCACGCAGGTCGACTTTCGGATCGCGCGCTGTACCTTTGAGCGCAGCCACGATCGAGCCCAGGCTGGGCTGCGAAGTCAGGCCGCTCATCGAGTCGAGCGCCCCGTCCACCGCATCCACCCCGGCCTCGACCGCAGCAAGCACGCTGGCAGCCGAGATGCCGCTGGTGTCGTGGGTGTGGAAGTGCAGCGGCAGCGCGGTCTCCTCGCGCAGCACCCGCACCAGCTCGGTGACCGCATTCGGCCGGCACACGCCGGCCATGTCCTTGATGCACAGAATATTGGCGCCGGCCTTCTCGAGTGCGCGGGCCATGTCGACGTAGTACTTCAGGTTGTACTTGCTGCGCGACGAATCGAACAGGTCGCCGGTGTAGCAGATCACCGCCTCGCACAAGGCACCGGTGTCGCGCACCGCATCGATCGCGACCCGCATGTTGTCCACCCAGTTGAGCGAATCGAACACGCGGAACAGGTCGATGCCACCGACGCCATCGGGTCCGCGCGCGGCCTGCTGCACGAAGTGGCGCACCACGTTGTCCGCATAGTTGGTGTAGCCAACGGCGTTCGAGCCCCGCAACAGCATCTGGAACAGCACATTCGGTATCGCCTCGCGCAACAGCCCCAGGCGCTGCCACGGGTCTTCCTTCAGAAAGCGCATTGCGACGTCGAAGGTCGCGCCACCCCAGCACTCGAGCGAGAACAGATCGGCGCCCATGCGTGCGTAATGCGGCGCCACGGCGAGCATGTCGGCGGTCCGCATGCGGGTCGCGAACAGCGACTGGTGGGCGTCGCGCATTGTGGTGTCGGTGAGCAGCACGCGCGGTTCGTCGCGCATCCACTTCGAGAAGCGCTCCGCCCCCATCTCCTTGAGGCGGTCACGACTGCCGGGCGGGATCGGCGCGCCGCGATCGCACGCCGGCAGGCGCGGGCGCGGAATCGGCAGCGGTGGCGCGGTGCGGCCCTTCATCTCCGGATTGCCATTGACGATGACCTCGCCAAGGAAATTGAGCTGTCGCGTTGCCCTGTCCTGCCGCAGCGGGAAATCGAACAGCGCGGGCGTTTCGTCGATGAAGCGCGTGGTGCATTCGCCCGAGGTAAACAGCGGGTGGGCGATGACGTTCTCGAGAAAGGCGAGGTTGGTCGATACGCCGCGCACCCGGAACTCGCGCAAGGCGCGATCCATGCGGGCGCTCGCCTCGTCCGGCGTATTGCCCCACACCGTCACTTTCACCAGCAGGGAGTCGTAGAACGGGGTGATGACCGCGCCGGAATAGGCGGTACCGCCGTCGAGCCGCACACCCAGGCCCGCCGCGCTGCGGTAGGCCGTAATGCGGCCGTAGTCGGGGGTGAATCCGTTCTCGGGGTCTTCGGTGGTGACCCGGCACTGCAGCGCATGGCCGTGAAGGCGGATCGCCTCCTGGTCCGGGATCATGCTGTCTTCGTCGCCGATTCGCGCGCCTTCGGTGATACGGATCTGCGCCTTGACGATATCCACGCCGGTGACCTGCTCGGTCACCGTGTGTTCGACCTGGATACGCGGATTGACCTCGATGAAGTAGAAGTCGCCGGTATCCACGTCCATCAGGAACTCGACCGTCCCGGCGTGGGAGTAGCCAACTTCACGTGCGAGCTTGAGCGCCGCTTCACACAGCTCTGCCCGGCGCCACGCATCGAGGTAGGGCGCGGGTGCGCGCTCCACCACCTTCTGGTTGCGGCGCTGTACCGAGCAGTCGCGCTCGAACAGATGCACCAGTTGGCCGTGGGTATCGCCAAGCACCTGCACTTCGACGTGACGCGCACGCCGCACCAGCTTTTCGAGATAGACCTCGTCATTGCCGAAGGCGGCCGCAGCCTCACGACGTGCGGCATCGATCGCATCGCCGAGTTCGGCCTCCGACTCGATGGCGCGCATGCCGCGACCGCCACCACCCCAGCTCGCCTTGAGCATCAGCGGGTAGCCCACCTCTGCCGCCAGGCGACGCGAGGCCTCCAGGTCATACGGCAGCGCACCGGTCGCCGGCACCACCGGCACACCGGCACGTTGCGCCAGTTCGCGCGCAGACACCTTGTTCCCGAGCTGACGCATCACCGCCGGACTCGGGCCGATGAAGGCAATCCCTGCCGCGGCGCAGGCCTCGGCGAAATCCGGGTTCTCGGACAGGAAGCCGTAACCCGGATGGATTGCGTCCACCTTGGCCTCGCGCGCAATGCGGATGATGTCGGGGATGTCGAGATAGGCCTGAATCGGCTTCTTGCCCGCCCCCACCTGATAGGCCTCGTCGGCCTTGAAACGATGGAGGGCGAGGCGGTCTTCATGCGCATAGATGCCGACCGTGCGGATGTTCATCTCGCTCGCGGCACGGAATACCCGAATGGCGATCTCACTGCGGTTCGCGACCAGAATGCTGCGGATCTTCTTCATGTTTGGCTGCTCCATGTTGTCAGGCCTCCAGCGCCTTCACGTGCGTAATCACCTCACCAATGGCCTGCTGCGCACTGCCGTACAGCATGCGGCAGTTGTCCTTGTAGAACAACGCGTTTTCGATGCCGGAGTAGCCCGCGCCCTTGCCGCGTTTGACCACGATCACATTCTGCGCCATGTCCACGTTGAGGATGGGCATGCCGTAGATCGGGCTGGTCTTGTCGGTACGCGCCACCGGGTTCACCACGTCGTTGGCACCAATCACCAGCGCCACATCGGCCTGCGGGAAGTCGGCGTTGATCTCCTCGAGGTCGAAGATCTTGTCGTAGGGCACA